>BBFS01000026.1 GCA_001313365.1 Paenarthrobacter nitroguajacolicus JCM 14115 | reverse complement strand
GCAACACCCCAAAACAAACCACAAACAGCAACAACACACCCCAGTGAAGCGCGTCACACAACCCAGCCACCACACCGCGGCCGCCAAACCCAAAAACCAACCACCGCCGTCGGACCCTTAAAACAACAACGCTCCCCCACCAAAGTGAGGGAGCGTCGAGCTAAAACCCGAGGGACCTGAGGGAGCGTCCAGCTCAAACCCGAGGGAAATGAGAGAGCGTCGAAAGATGGGTTAGTGGCCCCCCCGTGCCCTCCGGCACCGTCGGTCTTGCGCATCATGGCGCCGAGCACTACAGCGGCCACGGCGATGACGGTCGCTGCCAGGAATGCTGTCTGCATGCCGGCTACCTCGCCCGAAGACGCAGAAACCACAGCATAGATGGACACGAGCAACGCCGTTCCGGCTGCACCTGCGACCTGCTGAGCGGTGCTGATGATCGCCGAACCGTGGGAGTAGAGGTGCGGAGGCAGCGGGTTGAGGCCAGTGGTGAATGCCGGCGTGAACAGCAGGGCCAGCCCAAGGCTCAGGGTGACGTGCAGGGCAATGACCCAGCCGAGCGCACTTCCCTCATCCAGACGCGAGAACTGCCACAGTGTCAGGACCATGAGTACTGAGCCCGTTACGGTCAGCGGCAGGGGACCCACTTTGTCGAAGATCCGCCCGATGACCGGACCCAGCAAGCCCATGGCCAAACCACCCGGAAGCAGTGCAAGTCCGGTTTCCAAAGGCTGAAGGTGCAGGGTGTTCTGGAGGTACAGCGGCAACAGGATGACGCCGCCGAACAGTGCCATCATCGCAACGACCATCAGCAGTGTGGAAACCGTGAACATGCGGAACTTAAAGGCGCGGAGATCCAGCAGCGGGGCGTCGGACTTCTGAAGCTTCAGCTGCCGGAAGACAAACAGTGCCAGGCAGAGAACACCGACACCAGTGCGATGACGGGAACAACGCCTGCCTCGGCGCCACCGATCTGGCTCAGTCCGTAAACCAAGCCACCAAACGCGGGCACGGTAAGGATCACCGAAGGAACATCCAAAGTGGTCTTCTCGCGCTCCCCCCCACGTTGGTGAGGTACTTGGCGCCGATGGCGAAAGCGGCCAGGGCAACCGGCAGCACGAACACGAACATGAAGCGCCAGGAGAAGTGATCCAGGATGATGCCGGAAACGGTGGGTCCCATGGCCGGCGCGACTGAGATGGCGATGCTGACGTTGCCCATGACGGCACCGCGCTTGGACATGGGCACCAGAGTGAGAATGGTGGTCATCAGCAGGGGGCAGCATGATGGCAGTACCACCTGCTTGGACGATGCGGGCAAGCAGCAACACCAGGAATCCGGGCGCCAATGCGGCCAGCAACGTTCCACCGCTGAAGAGTCCCATGGCAAGCATGAATGCCCCGCGCGTGCTCATCCGCTGCAGGATGAACCCAGTGGTGGGGGGATGACGACGGCCATGGTCAGCATGAAGCCGGTGGCCAGCCACTGCACGGTGGACGCGCTTACCTGAAGGTCCGTCATGAGGCGCTGGAGAGCGACGTTCATGATGGTCTCATTGAGGATCACCACGAAGGTTGCCACCAGCAGCGTGACGATGACGGTCACGGATTCGCGTGACATCTTCCCGGACACTGGGGCGTGCGAGACGGGGGGCCGTTGACACCGGAGCCTGCGGGGCTGCGGCATCTGCAGAGATGACAGTGCCGGAGGCGCCGGATTCAGGCTTTCCGTTGGCGTCGGACGTGACGTCGGTAGACATGAGGATTCCCCCCCAAGGTTTGGTTTTGGTGCCCGGCGATCTGTGCCGGTGAAGACTAAAACAGTCTAAACGCCCATCCAATTCCCGTCAGCAGAAAAATTCCAAACGTTAGGAGAACAACGGAGCGTTGTCGATAAGCCGCACCGGTCCCACCTTGGCGGCAATGATCGCTAACCCCTCACCGCGGAAGGGGGGGTCTCCTTGCAGTTCTCAGCGAGCGGCTCCAACGTGACGGGATCGACGACGTCGAAATAGTCCAGTTCCACCAGCGGCTGGGACTCCACAAGCGCCACGGCGGAATCGAGGTCGAGCGGTTCGTGCGCGTTTGCACGGGACTCAATGAGGCGCAAAGCACGCGACAACACCAATGCGGCGCCGCGCTCCTCGTCGGAAAGGAACCGGTTGCGGCTGGAGAGCGCCAAGCCGTCCTGACTACGAACGATCGGCACAGGAACAATCTCCACAGGGAAGTTCAGGTCCGAGACCATGCGCTTCACCAACGCCAACTGCTGCGCGTCCTTCTGCCCGAAGTAAGCCCGGTAGGCCGCCGTCGTGCCGTCCGCTGAAGCACCTCCGGGTAGTCCGTAGTGCAACAGTTTGGCCACTACGGTGAGTGCGCCGTCGAAGTGCCCGGGACGCGAGGCGCCTTCCCACTTGTCGCCGAGCGGGCCTGACGTCACCCGAACCAGAGGCTGTCCTCCCGGATAAACCTCCTCCACGGACGGCGCGAAAACCAGGTCCACACCCTCAGCATCAAGCAGTGCCATATCGGCGTCGAGCGTGCGCGGGTAGCGGTCCAGGTCCACGGCGTCGCCGAACTGAAGCGGGTTCACGAAGATGGTGGCCACCACCACGTCGTTCTCTTTTACTGCGGTCCGGGCAAGTGCCGCGTGACCTGAGTGCAGGGCACCCATGGTGGGCACCAGCCCCTGCGAACTTCCATCTTTGGCGGCCAGGAGTTTGGCGCTCTCGGCCCGCAGTTCGGTCGCGGTGGTCACGAGTTTGATGGCCATGCTGTTCAGTTTCCTTCCGGCGCTTTGGGTTCGGCGCCAAGGCCTCGTCTATCTCGGTCAATTGTTCAGGGCGCAGCAGTCCGCGATTTCCCGCCCTGCGCGCAGTGGCCCGCGCCATGGCCTGGTAGGCCGCAAGAACATCCCCCGCCAGCGCCGCCGTCGTACTCCTTCAGCGCCTGGGCGTGCGCGGAAACCGTACCCACGTCCCCCCCGCGCGCTACGGGACCGGTCAGCGCGGATTCGCCGGACGCGAGAGCGTTCTCTAGCGTCGCGCGCAGCAGCGGACCAAGCATGGCTTCCGGAGTTTCGACGCCGATCTCCCGCAGCATCTGCGATGCCTGCGCCACCAGCGTGACCATGTGATTTGAACTGTGCGCGAGGGCTGCGTGATAGAGGGTGCGGTCGGCTTCAGCAATCACCACCGGCTCTGCGCCCATCTCCACCACCAGCGCCTGAGCAATCGGCAGCATGGCAGCATCGGCGGTGACCCCCCCGAAAGTGCAGTCCATGAGCCGGGTCAGATCCAGGCTCATGCCTGTGAAGGTCATGGCGGGATGAAGTGCCAGCGGTATCGCACCGACCGTACGCACCGGGTTGAGGATCCCGACGCCGAACCGGCCTGACGTATGCGCCACCAGCTGACCGGGCTGCCAGGCTCCGAGCTTGGCCAGCCCCCCCGCGACCAACTCGCCGAGGGCGTCGTCCGGGACGGCAAGCAAAACGAGCTCGGAGCGCTCCACGATGTCCTGAATCTCCAGGATCGGGACGCCGGGAAGCAGGTTTTCTGCCCGCTCGCGGCTCACCTCGGATACAGCAGAAACCCCCCCGACGACGGCGTGCTCGGCTGCGCGCAAAGCGGCACCCAACACGGCCCCCCCACCTTGCCTGCGCCGATGATACCGACGCCGAGTCGTCCTGGCCTAGCCATCGTGGCGGTCCTCCTGTTGCGGTGAAGTCTGGGGTTGTGTGGGATCAGCGAGTTGTTGCGGTTGAGCCGCTTGCGCTGGAATCGTGGCTGCGACCTCCGGGGGGGCCTGCGGAGCCACCTGCGCCAACCATTGTTCGCTGGTTTGCCTCTTCCGTGCTGCCCGGGCACGGGCGGCCTGCTGATCGAAGAGGTCCACGGCCTGCTCTACTCCGGCTTGGAACACTCGTGGAGATACGGGACCTGCCGTCGTGTGGAGGACAAGATCAGCTACTCCGAAGCGCCTCGCCCACGGGCCCTGGTGAAGCGCCATGGATTGCGTCCGCTGGTGCGGAACCATGACCAGCGTGTGCCACCAGCGGCCGGATCGGATCAGCAGCGCGGTTTTGGTGGCAAAGAAGCCGTTGCGCCGCCAGCCAGCGGGGGCCAACAAACGTGCGCGACGGGGGAGTGGTGATGAAGCCATCGCCCGGCGCCGAGCCAGCTCCTGCCGGCCCTGGTCCATCCAGCCCAGCGGTGAACACGCGTTCCGGATCCTCGACTCCCGGATCAGGCAGCACCAACGACATCATCCGCAGGACATCGGAGTTCATGCCAACAGGAAGCAACATGGTGCGGGCAGCCCCCTTCGGTACTGCCCGAAACCCCCGTAACCCGCAACATTCACGTGTATCCGATACCAGCCGAAGATCCTCCACAGAGGTGGCTGCGTCACCATGAGCGCTTGGATGCGTCCGGGAGGCAAGGTCTGCGCCTGAGTGTCCAGGAGGCCGTATCGAAGGCGGATACCGTCCGGCGAGATTGCAGCCGTGAAGTTGTAGCCCTTGTTGAAGGAGTTCCAGTACGCGGCCCCCGATTCCCAGAATGCCCGGGATGAGTGCCAGGAACAGTGTCTGGTTCTGCGTGAAAACGGAGACAACAACCACCACGGCGGCGCGGCCAGGATTCCGATGGTCTGCTCGCTCAGCAGCAAGGAACCGATGAGCCGGGATGGCGGGACTGACAACACAACATGCTCGGGAGCTTCCGGAATTTCCTCTGTCGTCTCAGGCCCACTGACCACACCCGCCGCCCGGGCAAGATGGTGGCACGCAGCTGCTTGGCTGATCAAGCGGGAGGTAAGCGAGCCGCACTGCCGACTCGCCGGCGTCGGCCACTTCAAACTTGAGCTCAGCGAGCCCGAAAATCCGCGCCAAAAGCGGCTGCACAATGTCGATTGCCTGGACACGATCCAAGCGGGCCTGACGTTGCTGCTTGAACAGGAAGCCGGTGTTGACGCGGACATACCCTTCGGCCACCTGGTAGCGCGTGAAGTACCAGCTGAGGATGAAACCGCCCACCGTCAGCAGCAACACCACAGCACCGCCGGCCAAGAGCCACGGCACCCGGCCGCTGAGGTTCGGATCCAGGAAATCCCGGCCCTGCAACATCCGCTCGAAAGCGTCCCGGCCAAAGAAGAAGCCGACGGCGGCCAGCGCCACCCAGCCGCGAACGAACGGTGACGCGGGGGGGTGGACGCGGTTCCAGCCGCCGTCGCCCTTTGGTTCCGGCTTGCCCGGGAGGCTCTCAGTTGCGTTGTTCTCCAGGCTCACAGCCCGGCCAACCTGGCTTCTCCGCGAGCTGAAAGCTGCTCGCGCAAGCGTGCCCCCTCTGCTGAGGGAAGGCAGGCAGCTGCGCATTGGTTCCCGCTGACGCTGTGTGAAGTTTGAGCGTGCACAGCCCCCAAACTGCGTTCAACGGGACCAACCGCAACGTCCACATATTGCATTCGCCCGTAAGGGACCACCATGGTCCGTTGGAAGAAGATGCCACGGCGGATGAGGAGGTCGTCGTCGCGCTCGGCGTAGCCGATCGCACGAACTTGGCGTGGAATCAGCACGAGCCGCCACAACGCCAACACCAGCATCACCGCGGGAACCGTGATGGCCAGCCACAACGGCGGCCACCTCCACCAGCCGAGCAGCACGAAAATGAGGGGCAAACTGAGGACCGCCAGCATCACTACGTTGCCGATAGCCCACTCCACCAAGCGAACCGTGACGTACTTCGGGGGATACCCTCAGCCACTGGACGCCGGGAGGATCAATCGCCTCGGTATGCATACTCGCCTTCACCTTTAGTTTCGCCTCGACGGGTTTCCGGTCCGGCGGTACCACCTTCCAGGTCCTCCGGCGGGATCCGGCAGAAGCGCTCCACCACGAGTCCAACCACCACCATCACCACACCGCCGCCGCCCATCAGCAGGGCATTCCACAAAATGCCCTCGCCGCCGCGCAAACCACCAATACGGAGAAGATCCACCGCGATCCCCCGCATGCCAGCCAAGGAGCAGCGTCCCGGCATAGGCGCAGGCCTGGGCAAGAATCAACGTCCTTGCCGCGAGGATCGGATTGAGCAGGTTTTTCTTCTTGCCGTTGCGCCAACGCAGCACGCGGACGCCCATGATGAGCGTGAGCACGGCGATGACGGCCATGGTTACCAGGGCAGAGACCGGCAGAACCGGCGTGGGCATGCTGAAACGGTTGGTAGTGACTGTAGCCAACCATCCGATGACGGCAGCGATGGCGGCGATGAGCACCAGAACTACGGGGCGCATAGCTTTCATGGCTGCTCCACTGCCCCCCGTCGCGGGCACACCGGCCACGTCACCGAAGCCGTCGAAGCGCCGGATGTCCGGCATGTCAGCGGCGACGGCGGCCAGTTCCCCCCCCACGCTTTGGCCGTTCAGCGTGGCATGCGGCTCCAGTAAGGACCACGGTAGAGCACGAAAGCGCGCTCAGCTGCCCGCGGATGGGGGGGAATAGTCAGAACGGGATCGTCGCTAAGCACCTCACCAAAAACGATGATGTCCACGTCAAGCGTCCTTGGGCCCCCAGCGCACCTCGCGGGTGCGGTGATGCTTCTGTTCCACCGCGTGACAGTGCTTCAGAAGCTCCAAAGGGGTCAAGGTGGTCTCCACAGCCATGACCATGTTCAGGAAATCCGGTTGGCCCTCCGGGCCGCCCACGGCCTTGGTCTGCACCACCGGCGATACACCCAGGAGGCGCACCTCCGGCGGGTCCACCAGGTCCGCGACGGCGGTGGAAAGGGTGTCGTTCCGCTCCCCCCCCAGATTGCTGCCAAGAGCCAGAATGGCCTTGGTATAGCCGGACGTCATGATCGCTCCCGGTGGACGCTGACAGTGACGTCGCCAAACGGCACCTCGATGGGTGCCTTGGGCTTGTGGACGGTGACATCGACCGCGGCCACGTTGTAGTTCTCGAGGATGCCCTCGGCAATCCTGACGGCCAGGCCCTCAATGAGGTTCAAGGGCTCGCCTTCGATGTGCTTGGTGATCAGTTCGGCCACTTCACCGTAGTGGGCTGTGTACTGGAGATCGTCCGTCTCAGCCGCTTTGGTGAAGTCCGCGTACAGCACGGCATCCACAACGAAAGGCTGGCCGTCACGGCGCTCGAAATCGAACACTCCGTGATAGCCGACGGCGGTGACGCCGGTCAGCGTGATCCTGTCCACAGCGGTATCCAATCAGCGGGAGATGCGGGCGGCGACCTTGACGGCGTCAAGGCTGGGGCCGACGTCGTGAACGCGGACAGCCCAGGCGCCCTTAGCGGCGCTCAAAGCGGTGATGGCAGCGGTGGCTGCGTCGCGTTCCAACGGCGCAGCGGACTTACCGGCCACTGTCAGGAGGGAACCGAGGAACCGTTTGCGGGAAGCAGCAACCATCACCTTGTGGCCCAGCGTGAAGAGCTGGTCCAGGTTATTGAGGATCTCCCAGTTCTGGTCCTCGTTCTTGGAGAAACCAATACCGGGATCAACGATGATCTGCTCCGGTGCAACACCAGCTGCATAGAGCTTGTCTCTGACACCGCTAAGCTCAGCCACCACGTCCTCTGAGACGTTGTTGTAGTCCGTGAGGCTGTCCATGGTCAGGGCGTCGCCACGGCGATGCGTCAGGATGTACGGAACCTTGGTCCGGGCAACGAGCTCCGGCATGTCCGGTTCAATCGTCAGGCCGGAGACATCGTTGATGATGGCCGCACCCGCCTCAATGGCAGCGGCGGCGGTGGACGTGTGCATCGTGTCGATACTGACCAGCGCACCGGCCTTTACCAGTGCCTGGATCACCGGGATGACGCGGCGTTGTTCTTCTTCGGGGGGGAAACCGGTTCAGCGCCCGAACGGGTGGATTCACCACCGACGTCGATGATGTCTGCGCCTGCGTAAAACATGCGCAGGCCGAGCGCGATGGCGGTGTCCGGTGTCCGATGGGTGCCGCCGTCGCTGAAGGAATCCGGGGTGACATTGAGGATTCCCATGACGAGCGTGCGGTCCGTTGGCAGGTCCTCGAACCTGGCAGCGGGTCGCGGTTTGCGGAGAATCGGCAACGGGCTTGTGGCCGGGCCGGTTCCAGGTGCTGCAGCGAGGGAGTCCATAGTGCTTACCTTCCGAGTATGAGGCTCATGGCCTCGGCGCGGGTGGCCGGGTCATGGAGTTGACCGCGCACCGCACTGGTGACGGTCTTTGCGCCGGGCTTGCGAATGCCGCGCATGGACATGCACATGTGTTCACATTCGACGACGACAATCGCACCGCGGGGGGGTTGAGGTGCTTCACAAGCGCCTCGACGATCTGTGTGGTGAGGCGTTCTTGCACCTGCGGCCGGCGCGCGTAGATATCGACCAGCCGCGCCAACTTGCTCAGGCCGGTCACTTTTCCGTCATGTGACGGAATGTAACCAACATGCGCGACGCCGTGGAACGGCACCAAGTGATGCTCGCATGTCGAGTAGAAGGGGGGGATGTCCTTCACGAGGACAAGCTCTTCATGGTCGAGGTCGAACGTGGTGGAGAGGACATCCGCAGGGTGCTGGTGCAGCCCTGCGAAGACCTCGGCGTAAGCTTGGCCACGCGCTTTGGCGTGTCCAGGAGGCCCCCGCGGTCAGGGTCTTCACCTATCGCCAGGAGAATCTCGCGGACAGCCGCTTCAATGCGCGGACGGTCCACTTTGTGGCCGTGCTTGGAGCCCGCGGCGGAACCGTGGGCGGCGGCGAGGTCGTCGTCGTCGTCGAAATGAGTCACAGCAGAAAGCTTAGCCGTGATGCGGGTGGTCGTTGCCGCCGTCGGGTTGCGGGGCTTGGAATGACTCCTGGCTGCTGACTCCCTGGGCGTGGGGGGGTGCTACTACGTCCAAAGGCTCGTCCAGCCGGGCCTTTTTGGCCTCTTCCTGGGCTTCGCGTTCCGCCTTTTCAGCGCGGGATTCAACGGGCGGGATGGACTGGACCGGACGGGATTCCTTGGACAGCCAGATCTCGCGGAAATCGCGCTTCCGGATGTCGTGGAAGATCTCGGCGATCTCCGTCTGGTTCAGTGTTTCCCGCTCCAGCAGTTCCAGCGCCAGGCGGTCCAAAACGTCCCGGTTTTCCGTGAGGATGGCGTAGGCTCATCGTGAGCCTGGTCGATCAGGCGGCGTACTTCCTCGTCCACAACGTAGGCGATTTGGTCAGAGAAGTTGCGCTCCTGCGCGGCGTCGCGGCCGAGGAACGGTTCGCCACCGCCCTGGCCCAGCTTCACGGCACCAACACGCTCGCTCATGCCGTACTGGGTGACCATCTTCCGGGCCGTGGAGGTGGCCTTTTCGATGTCGTTGGAGGCACCCGTGGAGGGATCATGGAACACGATTTCCTCAGCAACACGCCCGCCCATGGCGTAGGCCATCTGGTCGAGCAGTTCGTTGCGGGTGACCGAGTACTTATCGTCTTCCGGGATCACCATGGTGTAGCCGAGCGCGCGGCCACGGGGGAAGGATGGTGATCTTGGTGACCGGGGCCGAGTTGCGAAGGGCAGCAGCAACCAGGCGTGGCCACCTTCGTGGTAAGCCGTGATTTTGCGCTCGAGTTCCTTCATGACGCGGCTGCGTTTCTGCGGGCCGGCCATGACGCGGTCGATTGCTTCGTCCAGTGCGCGGTCATCGATCAGATTGGCATTTGAACGCGCAGTCAGCAGGGCAGCTTCGTTCAGGACATTGGCCAGGTCCGCACCCGTGTATCCGGGAGTCTTCTTGGCAACACCCCTGAGGTCGATGCCCGGGGCCATCGGCTTACCCTTGGCGTGGACGTTGAGGATCTGTTCGCGGCCGATCATATCCGGGGCTTCCACGGTGATCTGGCGGTCGAAACGGCCCGGGCGCAGCAGCGCGGGGTCCAGGACGTCGGGACGGTTGGTGGCCGCGATGAGGATGACGTTGGTCTTGACGTCGAAGCCGTCCATCTCGACGAGGAGCTGGTTCAGCGTCTGCTCGCGCTCATCGTTACCGCCGCCGATACCGGCACCACGGTGACGACCAACGGCGTCGATTTCGTCAACGAAGATAATGGCTGGTGAGCTTGCTTTGGCCTGTTCGAAGAGGTCGCGAACACGGGAAGCACCGACGCGACGAACATCTCAACGAAGTCCGAGCCGGAGATGGAGAAGAAGGGAACGCCGGCCTCGCCGGCGACAGCGCGGGCAAGCAGCGTCTTACCGGTACCTGGAGGGCCGTAGAGCAGCACACCCTTGGGGGATCTTGGCGCCAACGGCCTGGAACTTGGCCGGTTCCTGGAGGAACTCCTTGATTTCCTGGAGCTCTTCCACGGCCTCGTCAGCACCGGCGACGTCGGAGAAGGTCACCTGGGGGGGCATGTCCTTGTTGACCAGCTTTGCCTTGGACTTGCCGAACTGCATCACCTTGGAGCCGCCACCCTGCATGCGGGAAAGCAGGAACCAGAACAGGACACCGAGCAGCAGCACGGGGGATCAGCAGGGAGAACAGGCCGGAGAACCAGTTGTTCTCCACCGGCTGGTCAGTGAAGCCCTTGTCCGGGTTGGCGTTGGTGACAGCCTTCACCACATCCGGACCACGATCCGTGACGTAGAAGAATTGAACGTTCTTGCCCTTGTCCTGGCCGTCCAGGTTCAGGTTGTCCTTAAGCACCAGGTCAACGCGGTTCTCGGCGTCGAAAATCTTGGCCTGCTCAACCTTCCCGCTTTGGGAAAGGAGCTCGAGGCCGTCTTTGGTGTCAATGCGCGTGGAACCGCCCGGAGCCAGTGTTGCGAATGCCACCAGGAGCAAGCCAACGACGACAACAATCCAGATGCCCGGGCCCTTGAAGAAACTCTTAGCTTTCATCTGATCGGGGGGGTTTTGCCCCGTCCCTCCTGGTAGTGCTGCAAGGCGCAACTTCTGCGCGCGAGTGGTGCTGCTTCAGTTTCAAGCTATACACCGTTCCCAGTAATTCACGCATCGGAAAGTCCAAAAGTTCCCTCTGGGCGTACACAGGATACTCGCGTTGTGCGTGCTGGAACAGGGTTTTGTGCTGCGTTGGGGGCCTTGGTGCGGTGTGGGCGGGCGCACCCATTCACGCCAATCGCCCCCCCCGTAACCACTGGTGCGAACGGCGGCAAAGGGTGCGGGCAAAACCACCACCTGATGCGAACGGCGGCAAAGGGTGCGGGCGTGGCCACTACCGGGGCGCGAACGGCGGCAAAAGGTGCGGCCCTTTCTCGGCCGTTTTCCACATAGCTGAGGCTGGAGCTTTCGGCTTCGCCCGTGACCGGGGAGCGTAGACCCATGGCCTTTCAAGAACTCATACTCGCCTCTGACGCGACACGGATTGGACAGGATGCGCGCCAACTCGCGAAGCAGGCCAAACGCGGCGAATTGGTCCGAGTCCGACGGGGCACTTACGCCCGTTCTGCTTATTGGGCGGAATTGAACGAGCGCCAACGGCACGGACTTCAAGCAGCTGCCCTGGTCAATACCACCAGGACCCCTCCCATCTTCAATTTCCAGACGGCGGCGCTCCTCTGGGGGGGGCTCGGCGTCGTGGGCGTGCCGAAGCATTTGTGCACTGTGACTGCGGACCCAAGCGGTGGTCGATCAAAACATGGGATCCGGAGAAGATTCGGCGCCTGTGACAGCGGAGTAGCCCAACTCGGCGTATTCCGGGTCACGGATAAGGTTCGCACGACAATAGAGCTGGCCGCTTCCCTGAACTTTGCTGAGGCCTTAGCCATTGTGGACTCCAGCCGGCGGAACCAAAGGTGGGGGCGACGCTCTTGAAGTCGACAATTGGAACAAGGACAAGCCATGGGGGTCCTCCGTCGGGCCTGGACGAGCTGACTGGAGCTGTCTCCGCGCTCACCAATCAGTCAAGGAAACGACGTGCCGGCATGATTCTCGAATTGTCCACAGACAAGTCCGAGTCGGTGGGGGGGAATCCACGAGTCGCGCGCAAATGATTCTGCTCAAATTCCCCGTCCCCAGCCTTCAAGGTTCTTTTACCTTGAAAACCGGACGTACCGCCCGAACAGATTTTTGGTGGCCCGAACTCGATCTGGTGGGGGGGAATTTGATGGCTATGGGAAGTATCTGAGAAAAGAACTGCGGGGAAACCAGACGATCCAACAGGCAGTCATGGCCGAGAAAGCCCGGGAGAACGCACTGCGGGCACTGGGCCTCACCGTTGTTCGCTGGGACTGGTCCGACATGATGAATCCAAGGGCGTTCACACGAATCTTGAACGATGGAGGCCTGCGGTCCTGCGTGGGGGGGCCTGACGGGCTTGGGCAGGTCAGGCCGCGGCGACTGGGAGGACCAGAAGGTAACCCGTGGGCAGGTCAGTGCTCCAGCGACGCGGCTCCCGGACCACGAACTGTGTGGCCAGCTGTTCCGGGGGAGAGCAGGCTGTTGGGCTCTGGGGGACGGACCCCATTGTCCGCTGCCATAAGGGTAGAGCGGATCCAGGACGTGTACCCCCCCGGTGACTTGAAACTCCGGGAACTGCGCGGGATCACCTATCGACTCAAAACCACTCATGACCCAGGCATGACGACCACTCCACATGACCAACCCCCCCACTGGTCGGCCAGTCTCAGCGATGGCGCGGGCCGCCGTCTGCAGCGTGTCCTCATAGGTGGCGATGCTGACCACGGTATATGGCCCCCCCATTCCAACTTCGGTCAGCACCTGCGCCCAACCCCCCCGCGGGTTGGCACCGTTGAAGGAGTTGGATGACCGCGCGCGGGCCATCTCCCACAGTTCGCTTTGCTGCGCGGAGGATGCCCACGAACCGCCCCCCCGGTATCGTCGATGAGGTTGTGCGCCATCTGAATGCTTGCAGCAACACACCAGTCAAAGGTGTACTGCGGAACGAAGTCCCCCCCTCTTGGTAGAGGTTAATAGCGAAAGCCTGGGGGCGCGGCAGGTGGTGCGGGCGGAGGCGGTGGCGGTGCCGGCGGTGGCGGAATCGCAGACTGCGTGCCAGGAGTTGACGGGATGGCGGCGACGTCCCCCCCCGGGGTGGGCGCAGCGGAAGAGGTCGCAATTGGATGACCGGCATCAGTCTCGGTGAGATCGACCGCAGGAGTGCAGGCTGTGAGGAGTGTCGCCATGACGGCGAACCACGCCAAAAGACAGGCAGGGGCACCGGTCATGGTTTAGTTTAGCGCCAGGGATTGGCACTGTGGCAGGTTCAGGCATTCAAGTTCCCGCTACCCGCTCTGCACCCACTCCAGCCCGGCGCACCCCTTAAGCACCAACGCCGCACCCACTCCCGCCAAACGCACCAGAGGTTACAGGTGCAAATGGCGGAAAAGGGTGAGGAGTGTACGGGTAAACGTAAAGAGCGGGCTACTCGTAAACGTGCGGGGCCAGGGTGCCCACGAAGTCCAGGTTGCGGTACTTCTCGGCGTAGTCGAGACCGTAACCTACGACGAATTCGTTGGGGATGTCGTAACCGACGTACTTGACGTCGATTTCCACCTTGGCAGCGGTCGGCTTGCGGAAAGCCGTGCAGATTTCGACGCTGGCCGTGCCACGGGATTCGAGGTTGGACTTGAGCCAGGACAAGGTGAGGCCGGAGTCAATGATGTCCTCGACGATCAGGACGTCCTTGCCCATGAGGTCCGTGTCGAGGTCCTTGAGGATCCGGACAACACCGGAGGACTGGGTGCCCGAGCCGTAGGACGAGACAGCCATCCAGTCCATGCTGACGTGGCTGTGCAGTGCACGGGCGAGGTCGGCCATGACCATGACAGCGCCCTTGAGGACACCGACGATGAGGATGTCGCGTCCTTCATAGTCCTTGTCGATCTGCGCCGCGAGTTCCGCGATACGCGTTTGGATCTGCTCTTTGGTGTAAAGAACGTGCTTGAGATCTGCCTGGACGTCGTTTGAATCCACCAATGGCTCCTGTTTTGATGCTCGGGTGCGGCTACTGTTGGGACGGTTTCTGATGCCGGAATACTAGCTTCCCACAGCGCGCGGCTTCGCGGGGGGGACCGCCCTTGGCTGGATCTCCAGTCGCATCTGCAGCTGAACCACCTGATGGAACAGACCGTTCCTGCTCCAAATCGCTGAGGGACAAACGGTACACACTCACGTGGCCGGGAAGCTCAACGGGCCCTGCCGATCCTTGCCGGCGAAGCAGGGCTTCCGCAGCTTGGAGGCGTCCGTAGCCGGGTTGTTGACCCCCCCGACGTCGGCCGCCGCCTTAGCGATGACACGGAACCTGAGCGCTGCGGGCAGTTCACGAACGGCGTCCTCGGGAAGCCAGGCGTCACCGCTTTCCCGCTGGACAAGTGAGAGATAGGTCTCCTTGGCCAGATCTTCGAGGAAATCGGCATCTTGCTGCAGGATGGCAGCGGTCCGTGCCAGAGATTCGGCGACGCCGGGGGGGCCCAGCTTCTCTTCCAACACGGGCATCACTTCAACACGCGTTCGGGACCTGGCGAACGCGGGATCGGAATTGCTGGGATCATGCCAGGGAGACAACTCCTCCACCCGGCAGATTTCCAAGGTCTCCTCCCGACGAAGGCCGAGGAAGGGCCGGAGCAGGCGTCCGCGAACGGGCCGCATGCCAGCAAGGGACCGGGTTCCGGACCCACGAGCCAAGCCCAGGAGTACTTGTTCGGCTTGGTCGTCCAGGGTGTGGCCGAGCAGGATCGCGTCACACCCCAACTGGTCGGCGGCGGACTCCAAGGCAGCATGACGGGCATCCCGGGCCGCAGCCTCGGGCCCAAATCCAGTGGCAGCGACTTCCACAGTGCGCACTTCCACGGGAAATAGTCCCAGTTCGCGCAAGACGGCAGCAGTCCGGGACGCGACTTCCCCCCCGGAACCAGGTTGCAGTTGATGATCCACCACTACGCCTGCCACAGACACCGGGTGTCCGTCCACATGGCCTCGTCTGGCGAAGTAGGCCGCGATGGCCGCCAAAGCCAAGGAATCCGGGCCTCCGCTGCAGGCTACAAGCACATGTGATGGGTAACCCGCAGAAGCCAACCCGTTCTGCAACTGCTTGCGGGCCTTGCCGACGACCGGGGGGGCCAAACGCCCGGGCCGCCGTCGACCCTTACCTGAAGAACCGACGGCGGAACCGCAGGTACGCTCAAAGCCCCATCCGCTCAAGCCAAAGCCTGGAGTTGTGAATCTCTTCCTCGGTGGCAGGTAGTCGGCGGATTCCCACACCCGGTTGAAGCCTCCATGCCAGCCACGGCAACAACTTCGCGGACGAACTTGGCGCCATCTGTGTACTGGCGCATCTTGGCGTCCAGGCCGAGGAGGTTGCGGATGAACTTCTCCACTACGCCACGGTCCTTGCCGCGTTCGTTGAAGCGCTGGCGGATGGTCTTCACGGAGGGAACAATGCTCGAATCCACGGCATCCATCACCACGTTGGCGTGACCTTCGAGGAGGCTCATGACGGCGTGATGTGGGACAGGGACGCCTTTTCCTCCGGGTTCTGGAGGAGGTCCAGGATGGCGCCACGGCCCGGAGTTTTCTCGGAGGGGGTTACGGTCGCGCAGGGACTTGGCTACAGCGCCGGCGCGTTCAACCAACGTATCCATGTTGCCCAGGAGATTCCCGCTGAGCTTCTCGATTTCATCGAGCATGTGGTGCCGGAGCCAAGGCGCAGCGGCAAACTGGACCCGGTGGGTTTGTTCGTGCAGGCAAACCCAGAGGCGGAAGTCGTCCGGGTGAACGTTGAGTTCGCGCTCCACGGAGATGATGTTCGGCGCCACCAACAGGAGCCGGCCGCCGCGGGAACGTTGCAATCCGGGGCCAGCGCAGCAAAGGGGTCGTACTGGCCGAGGACTTTGCTGGAGAGGAACGCGAGCACGGCGCCAAGTTGGGTGCCGGTGATGGCACCGCTGGCAGCGGCCGCGGCCGGGGTCATCGCGACTCCACTGCGGCTCTCCACCATCTTCTTCAGCGCGGGCTGGAGCATCACGGAGAAGCTCTGGGTATTCGCCTTGGACCATGAGGCACGATCCACCACCAGAACGTGCGAATCCCGCAGGTCCTCGCGGCATCCAGGCCGGTAATGTCGTGCACGTGCGGGACGGAGATGTCCGCGTTGAAGCGCAGATTGTCCACGGCCTTGCCGATCTCCCCGGCGCTAAGCTCGGGACCGGGAGGGGCAAGCCGGGCAGCCGTAGAGGCGGCCAAGTCCCAATTGATCAGGGACGGGGGGGCCCCTGCTGACGATTCTCGGCAGAAGACACCATACGGTCCATCACACCACACCAGACTGACAGTGTGCCTTAAGTTCGCTCCACGCGGAGGGCTAGGCCCGGCACCCGCACGAGGCCAACACCGACGCCGAACGGTCCATGGCCACCTTGTTGCCCGCGGCTCCCGGATCCAGGCCGTTGCTATAAAGGAGAACACCAGCAACCGGCCATCTGTATCCACCACGTAGCCACTCAACGCGATCACGGTATTCAATGTCCCGGTCTTGGCGCGCACCAGCCCTGCGCCCTCCGACGTACCTGCCTCGCCGTACCGGTCATTCAGGGTTCCGGTGAGTCCAGCCACGGGGGGGAAACCGTCGAGGGCGGCGCGCAAGGCAAGGTCCGGCCCGCTGGTGATAGCCCGGACAACCTCGGCAAACTGGCGGGCCGTGACCTGATTCTCCAAGCAAGGCCGGAGACGTCAGCCAACTGCATCGAATCCGTGGCGATCCCCCCCAACTCCGCCAGCCTTTGCCGCACGGCCGCAGTAGCGCCGTCGTACGTGGCCTTTTGACCGGAAGCCAAAGCGGTCATCCGTCCCAGCGCTTCGGCGAGGAAGTTGTCCGAGGACTCAAGCATGAGGTCCACTTGCTCGTTCACAGTGGCGGATTCGGCAGCAGCCAATTCTTTAGCGGGGGGGAGGCCCTTACCGCGTTCGACGCCGGGACTCACCGTCGCGCCGGCCGCCGCCAACTGCTCGGCGAAGGCCTGGGCGGTGGTGATTGCGGAATCCTGTGGTCGGGGGGGACCTGTCAGGACGTCCGGGGGGCATAACGGCCGGAGTTCAACGCCAGGGAGAACAATGGCGCGGTTTCGCCGGCGGCGACATCGTCCAGACTCCATGCGGGGTTAAGGGGCGCGCCGCTGAAAAGCGAGTCGTCAACTTGTACTGTGATTGGTCCCTGCACTCCGGCCGACGCCAAAGCAGCAGCCGTGTCCGCAGCCAAAGACGCGAGTCCGGCCCGGCCAAGAACAGCTGTGGGCTCGGAAGCGGAAGCGCCCAGTAGAACGTCTCCTCCCCCCCGGTCAGCACCACTGTGGAGGGATTGTCAGAGGCGAGCACTCGGGTGGTGAACCGCGACTCGGGACCGAGCGCCTTCAACGCAGCGGCTGCGGTCAACAGCTTCATGTTCGAGGCCGGGATGCGGTTGGCGTTGGCTTCGCGATCGAAAAGGATCTGGCCCGTGGACGCGTCCATCACCACGCCGCTGATACTGCCCGCTCCGTCCGGCTTGAGCGTGGCGTCGAGCAGCTTTGCGACCTCACCCGCAACCGGGATAGGCGCCGACGCATCCAACGGGAGCACACTGTCAGCCCCCCCCGAGAGGCGGTCCGGCACCTGCTGCCAGGAGGGAATGGGTGGTGGGGGCTTGGGGAAACTGAGCAGGTTCGGAAACATCCCCCCCGCAGCCACAACGGCGCCGAGGCACAGCAAAACGGTGGTCAGTAGCACCGGCCATGTAAAGCGCCCCCCCACGCCGCGGGCACCCGTTTGCGGGCACCCCCCGTTTTTAACGCCCATCATGGAAGTTGCTTGGTCCTGTCAGTCCTGAAATGTCCCCCGCCGGTTCAAGAAACCCGGGCCTCTCGCTATATCCTCAATAGTAGTCGGCGGCGCCGGCTGCGCTTTTGCCTGCCGCGCCCCACCCACACCCGTCAAGGAGCATTCCATGAAGCACGACGTGACCATCGAGATCCCCAAGGGATCGCGCGTCAAGTACGAAGTTGACCACGAAACCGGCCGTGTCCGCCTGGACCGCGTCCTGTTCACCTCCATGCAGTACCCCCCCACGCACTACGGTTTCTTTGAGAACACCTTGGGCGAAGACGGCGACCCGCTGGACGCATTGGTGCTCCTGCAGGACTTCGACCTGCACCCGGGCGTCATCGTTGAATCGCGCCCCCCCATCGGCGTCTTCAACATGACCGACGACGGAGGCGGAGACGCCAAGGTGCTCTGCGTCCCCCGTTGACGCACGTTTCGACCACATCCAGGAAGTCAGCGATGTCAGCGAATTCCTGGTCAAGGAAATCGAGCACTTCTTCACGCGCTACAAGGACCTGGAGCCCGGCAAGTGGGTCAAGGCTGAAGGCTGGGGGGGCGACCGCGCCGCTGCCGAAGCCGAGCTGGAAGCTTCCATCAAGCGCTTCTCGCCGAAGGCCACTGATTTAGAGGCTCTAAACGCCTGACGCTCGACGCGGCTGGTGCGGTTCCTCAGGGACCCACCTGCCGCCGTCGTTCTTTAACGGTTTATGCACATGGGCATGTCTCCCCCCATCGCGGCAGCTTGCGGGTCCGCCTAGGCTGGGACCAGACTTTTCGATGCATTCACAGGGGGTTCCATATGGCTGGGTTCTACGGCGCGGACATCGCGCAGCTTCGCAGTCTGGCGGGTGTGATGGGCAAAGCCGCCGACGCCATCAGCCTGCAAAGCACGCAGTTGTCCAACGCAATCAACTCCACCACGGCGTGGCAAGGCCGGGATGCCACGGTATTCAAGGGCGACTGGAACAGCCAGCACCGGCAGAGCCTTATGAAGCCGCCAACATGCTGCGCGAAAATGCGGGCCAGCTGAAGAAGCACGCCAACCAGCAAGAGTTCGCCAGCCACAATGATGGTTCAGGCACCTCGGTTGGTGTCCTCAAGGACGTCTACGACACCGCCATGGGCGTCAAGGGTTTGGCCGCTCCGCTGTGGACGGCGTACAAGTACCTCAAGCTCGGCAACGCAGAATGGGTGAAGACCCGCGAAGTCCTGACCAATTGGCGGGCCGGCGGGACAGTGGTCCGTGACGCCATGACCGCGCTGCGTAACGGTGAGAAAGTCACTGATGTCCTCACCGACCTCAAAGCCAACATCCCGTACAGCCAGGCCTTCCAGGAGGCCAGCAAGTTCTCCAAGGGCCTTCGCATTGCCGGAGCCTGGCGGCGCCGCTCAACATCGTGGGCGGCATCAGCGACATGATCAACCCCCGAGCACGAAGGCTGGCGTGGCACTGGTGACCGCGTCGCCGGCGGCTTGTCCGTAGTTGGCGGCGTTGGCAGCATCATGCTCATGACAGCCGGCGGCGCGGCACTCCTGGGGCCGATCGGTGCTCCCATCGTGATCGGCGCCGGCATCGTTGCGGGCGCTTGGGCGTTGGGTAACCTCGTAGCCGACAACTGGGACTCCATCAGCAACTTCGCCCGCAACCCCCCCGGCAGCTACATCGCTGACGGGGCCAAAGAGGTGGCAGCTTCGCCAAGGACGTAGGCAGTAAGGTGGCAGACGGGGTCAGTGACGCCGCCAAGTCAGTCGGAAACTTTGTCGGAGGGATATTCGGATGACCACCAGCACCATGAAATGGACCAGCGGGACATTGAGCCGCGACCAAGGTCCTTGCCTCGGCCAGCGCGATCGGCGCCCCCTTTGCCAACGCTGACCGATGAAGAAGTTGTGGCCCTGGACGGTGTTCAGCATGAGCAGCTTGTTGCCCTGCCGTGGCTTTCTGCCCAGGACGCAAGCAAGGAACTGATGTGCGCTATCGCGTTGCGCGGCCTGCTCGCCAAGGAACTCGTTTACCCGGTGGTCTTCGAGGGTGAAACCGAGCCCTCGCGCTTGCACGCCACCGAAGAAATCACGGGCGCACTCACCCTGCGCCGCAGCGGCAGCAGCGTAGTCTCCGTGGAACGCACCGTGTCCACCGGCAAGCGCTGGCTCTACGGCTACCTGCACGATGAAGGCGTCTGCTCGAAGAAGTGGACGAAAGTGGCCTGCACGGCTTCACCGTTGTCACCCGCGATCAGCTGGTTCCGCGCCTGGCCGAGTTCGTAGACCCCCCCCAGCAGGCTGCAGCCCGCGACACCGAACACACCCTCTACACGGAAGCCAGTTCGAGCGCACGCCGCCACGGCCTTGGCCGACACCCAGGCCGCCAGCAACGTAGTGGCCTTCAACTCCAATACCAACGAGTTCCCCCCCACGGTTACCGTGTACACCGGCCCCCCCTCCGGTGTTCACGTGCTGACACCGCGCGTGGAGGGTTCCCCCCCACAATCCGGGCCTCGGAGCAGACCGAATCGGTGTCCTTCGAGCTGCAGGAAACCTCAGCACCATCGTTGGCCCGCGTCCTCGGTGGGCTTGCGGGACTGGCCTGACGCTAAGCACCCAAGCCGTACACCGCCGTCGAGCTGAAAGCCCCCCCTCATGAGCACTTCGAAGACCACCACCCTCACAGGCCTGCTTGACGCTGTCAACGGCCGCCCTGTTCGCCGCCATCCTGAAACCGGCGCGTACTTCGTCAAGGCCTCGGGAGGCGCCCACTTCTGGGGCCGCGCCTTGGATGCGGTGGTGTTCCTGGTTGGCTACATGGTTCTGGCCGTGATCGCTGCTGTGGTCCGTGAAGCATGATGAACAGCGGCTCGGCGCTCGGGTACAACGACGGTTTGTGGCTGACGCTGTATGTTGTCCTGTGGTTCGTAGGTCTATTCGCTTACGGCATGATCTGGGGGATCCGCGGGCAGCGTTGGCGACGCCGCTGCCGGCATGCGCTCAGTTCGGATCAAGAACGGCACGACGGCGGGAGCTTGGTTGGGCGGTTGGCGTGCAATCTGCTGGTCCTTCTTCCCGTTCTTCGTGGTGATGCTCATTGCCTCCGCAGTAAGCGGCGGCGGAGACGACACTTGGGACCCGAAGTTTGCAGCTATTGACCGGCGCTCGGGAATCGCCCAAGGCCAGCCACCGGTCCCGGACCCCAACGCGATGGCCGCAGATCAGGCAGCCGAAGCGGAGCGGCGGAACCTGCCCAACCTCTACGGCCAGCGTCCGGATGCGCGGCCGTAATTGGCTGGTTCGCCGGGTGGAGCGCAGGCTCGAGCCTGAGCTTGGCCAGCTTCGCTATGTTGCATCCTCTCGCAGGATCTTCTGGAAGGCGTTGATCCCCCTGCTTGGTAGTGGCTTCGCCTTCGGGACCATTGCCGAATTCGTCAGCCCAATTCGCTCCACCAGGGAGGCCGGGCACTTCAACGATCCGGTACTGTTCGTCACCGCAAGCGTCCTCACCGGCTTGTTGCTGTGGGGCATGACTTTTCTTGGGAGCTTCCGGAAACTGCTGGTTTTTGACCGCGGGATGGTGGCCAAGTACTCCCAAAAGCAGACACAGGTGCTAATTCCCTGGAGTGACATCGCGCCCGGGAGCCTCAAAGCGCTGACCACGGCTGACGGCAGTGACCCCGACCGCCGATTGGTGGCCCGCCAGAAGGTTTCGTTGGGCGCCGGCGGGCGCAATGCCTTGGTTTTCCAAGCCCGGGAAACCTTCTGGGTCTTCGCCTCCGACGAGGATCCGCGGCCCTTGGTCATGGCAGCCCAGGAAAGTCTTCGTCAGGCAGGAATGGCCGATGCCGTCCGCGCCACATCAGGTGCGTTGCCCGCCGTCGTACTGACCGGACGTACGACGCTTGACTGAACAGCAGGCAAATTTTGCCCTTGCAGAGCTGCTACCAGCCGGTAGCATGTGATCAACTATGTTCACTCTCACCATCAACCAACGCGATAGCCGCCGCGACGGCGACCTCGTACCGCAGCTGCTCAAGGACCTGCGGCACATTCCCGCGAGGCTCGACTTTGACCGCTCGGTTGAGGATGAGGTGCAGGGAATCGTCGAATGCAGCCACCAAGCTGTGGAGACGGCCCTGATCGCACTCCGGACAGGCCAGTGGTACGTGGGAATCGGCGTGGGGCCCATCAATGAGCCGCTGCCCAACCTGGTCAAGGATGCCTCGGGGCATAGCCTCGTTTACGCCCGGCGGGCTGTCGATCGACTGCGTAGCGGCAAGGAACGTATTCCCGTAGCAGTTGATGGCCCCCCCCTCCCGGCACTGGCTTCTGAAGCCGAAGCCGTGCTGCGGCTCCTCGGGCACATCGTGCTTCATAGGAGCGCGGCGGAATGGCGGGTGCTGGATCTGCTTACTCCGGGTGTCCGGGGCCAACAGAAAGCCGTAGCCAGGAGCTTGGCATTACTACCCAAGCCGTGAGCAAAGCTTGGCACGTGCGCAGTGGGCAGAGGAACACGCCGCCCGTCCAGCCGCCGCCCGCTTGCTGCAACTGATCCTCGAAGTGCGCTGATCCAAGACCGGGCGCAGCAAACCCAACTGAGTCGCAGTTGAGGCCGTTTTGAACGCTCAAAACGGCCTCTGCTGCGACTCAGTTGGGTCAGCGCGCCTTAGGTTGTGTCAGCGCGGCATCTTACTGGTTGCTGACGTTGTCCTTGGCCGTCTGGGCGCGGTCCTGAACGTCGGCCGCTGCTGCCTGGCCTTCATCCTTGACGTTGGCTGCGGCTTCCGTAGCGCTGTCCTTGACGTTCTGCATTGCGTCCTGTGCAGGCTCGCGCAGGTGCTCCGCAACTTCCTGGGCCGCGTGGCTCAGCTCATCGGTCAGGGGCTGGGCTGCTTCCTTGACGGCTTGGGCAGCTTCGCGCTCCTTTTCCGAGGCCGGGAACAGCGAGGACACCAGCAAGCCTGCGCCGAACGCAATAAGGCCGGCGGCGATCGGGCTGCCCTGGGCCTTCCGCGTGATCACCTGGGGGGGGCATCGCCGAGGTCTGAGACGGCACCGGAAACGTTGCTGGCCACGCCGGAGACCGCGTCCCCTGCCCGGTGGGCAACGTTGCCTGTAGCATCACTGACGTCGTCGCGGCGCCGAACACAGCGGTCTTGATCTTGTCCACCCTGCGATTCACAATGTGCGAGGGCGTGACCTTGTCAGCCACGGCATCAACATTTGTACTGAGCCGCCGGCGAGTTTCTTCGATATCGGCGCGCAGGGCGTCGGGGGTTCTGCGTCATCGTGTCTCCTCAGTGTTCGGTTTCAAAGCGGGGGGTATTTCTTTGACCGTCTCAGCGGTCTGCGGCATGCCCTTGATGGTGTTAAGTTCCTTGCGGCCCTTGGCAGCCAAAACTGCTGCGACGATGCCCCCCCAAATGACCGCGACAATAACAGCGGACCATCCCAAGCCAACAAGCTGACCCAATGCCCACCACAGGGCAATGGACAGGAACAGCACGGTGATGTGACCGGCGTATGCAGCCCCCCCGCCCAGCATTCCCGCGCCCTTGCCGGCCTTGGTGGCGGACTCCTTCAGTTCCGCTTTGGCCAGCTCCACTTCCTGGCGCATCAACGTGGAAACGTCGCGCGTCAGGTCGCTCAGGAGCTCACCGAGGGGGGGAAGGGTCTCCGCCTTGACGTGGGCTTCTGTGGGAGGCAGATCGGCGGGACTGCTCATCGGTGACCTCCATACTGGGGGGGGTCATCGGGATCGAGCGGTCCTGCAAGCGGGTCGCCCTGGGCCTTGACGCCGCCGGCCTCGGTCTCCGGGTAAGGGAGCGTGGACCCGTCGTAGCCGCCCGTGGTACCCGCGTCGTAGCCGGTGGTTGCCGCGCCGGTGGTGGTGGCCGAGCCGTATCCGGCAGTGGTTGCCGTCGGTCCGGGGGAGGTCCACCGCCGGAGGAGTTACCGCGCCGCCCTGAGTCGGGTAGTACACGGCGCGAGGCGTCTCCGTGTAGGCCGGCGTGCCGCTTGCGGAGGCTGCATCGGAGGCGTTGCCTGCCATGCCCCTGCCGAGACGACCGGCGAGGACACCGGCTCCAGCTGCCAGCAGCAGGAAGGTTCCCGGCTTACGACGCGCGAAGCCCTTGACTTCATCCAGCAGCGAGCCGGGATCCCGGCCTTCCAACCACTGGGCAACAGAGGAGGAACGCTGTGCTGCCTGCTGGACCAAGTCCGTGGCGACGCCACCGTTCTGGCTTGAATTGGCATGGTGGAGAGTTCGTCGGAAATGGACCGCAAACCTTCGGCAACACGCTGCTGCTGGGCGTGGGCCTGATCGGACAGCTCACCCTTGGTCTGCGTAAGCAGTTGGCGGGCATTCACCTTGACTTCGTGGGCCACGTGCCCGGCCTCGGTCTTGGCGGTGTCCACGACTCCGCCGGCGGCGTCGCCTACGGCGCCAGCTACTCCCGCAGCTTCCTCCTTGGCGGTGTCCACCTTGCCGGACCTGTCGGAGCCGGTTCCCGAAACAGTGTGGGTTCCACTGATTCCCGTGGTTCCGGCAGATTGAGCCTCAACATCGGCCGAGTCCAAGTAGTTTCCCGTGAACGGTTCGGTGCCTGCATGGGCACCGGTGTTTGGCGCCGCGAAGCTTCCGTCCTGCGGCGATTTGCTCTCAGTCATTATCGCTCTCTTTCCACAGTTGGCAGGCTGCGGACAGCAGCCGGGATAGTAAGTATCGTTACTATCAATGGGTGTGTACCCGCTTGCTCCGGTTCTAATCACCCCAATTTCCAAAAGATGGCGTGCCCCCCCACTTTCACCTCTTCCCGCTCGACACGGGAGGACTTACCTGCCAACGTAGGTTTAATGAGCCAACTGCCCGCGAGGCGACGGCTGATTCCCGCGCTTCGAAAAACCGTCACCCGCCACCGACTCCTGTTCGCTGCCAAAACGGCTGTTGCAGCAGGCCTCGCCTGGTACCTTGCACCCTTTATGCCCGGCCCTGCCGCGGCCTATCCGTACTATGCCCCGCTGGGTGCCTTGGTGAGCATGCACCCCACAGTGGCCGACTCCGCCAAGCACGGACTGCAAAGCCTGGCAGGCTGGTGTTGGGCATCGGCATGGCCTTCGCCATCACCACCGTCGCCGCGCCTACTGCACTGGCTGTTGCGGTGGTGGTGGGACTTGGCGTGCTCATCGGCGGCCTTCCCCCGGCTGGGCACTGCGTCTGAATGGATTCCCATGGCAGCCTTGTTCGTGCTGGTGCTGGGTGACTCGAACGCCGAAGGTTTCTCGTTCGCCTACGTCCTTCAAATGGCCTTGGGCGTCACCGTTGGATTTGCGGTGAACTGGCTAATATTTCCACCCCTGCACCTGGACGACATCGATCCCGCCATCGCCGGGCACCAAGGTGCCTTATCCCGCCAGCTCAAAGACATGGCCCGGGCATGGAGGAGTCCTGGCGCCCGACCATAAGGCTTGGGCAAGCCGCAGCGACGAACTCTCGCTCACCGCGGCAGCTGTGCGAACGGCGGTCCACCAAGCTGAGCTGAGCGCCAAAGCGAACCCCCCCAGGTCCCGCCGTCGTGCGACCCGCCTGCCCAGCGACCTCGCTGGCCTGCGAACCCTTGAACGGCTCACTTTCCACGTCCAGGACATCACCGATGTCCTGGCTAGCGCCATCTGGGAAGAGGGCGCCGGGACGGTCATTCCGGATGCCGTGGTGGGTCCGCTTTCCGATGCCTTGGAGTCTGTGGCAAGCGTGGTGGATCACTGGCGGGACGCGGAGTCCGGTGAGCTTGCCAACCGTTTGGCACGGGCGAAGGACAGCATCAACGCCCTCAGCGATGCCGTGGCCGAGGCGGCTGCTGACCAATCCCCGGTGAACGCTCCGGCATCAGTGGCCATGAGCCTGCGCCGGATCCTGACGGTGGTGTTGTCGTCCGAGTGAGGGCTAGCGCGGTTTCAGCGGCGGCGAGCCCTTCCGGCCCTTTCCTGCACCGATCCCGTCCAGCATTTCCGCCAGTGACTCCAACGAGGAATGCTTGGGCGACCAACCCAGCAGTGCGTGCGCCCGGGCCGTGTCCATGATGGGCGCGTTGGCCGCCATGTCCACCCAGCCGCCGTCGGTCACCTGCAGACGGAGTCGCCAACTGACCTCGACGACGGCGCGCAGCACCGGCAGCGGGAACGGCATCACCCGCCGGGCGTGAAAATCCACGCCAAGGCGTTGGGGTCTATGACCGGCTCGGCGGCGATGTTGAAAGCGCCTTCCGCCTTGCGCTCCAACACACGCCAGTAAGCATCAGCGACGTCGGCCGTGTGGGCGGCTTGGAACACCATCTCCTTGGGGACGGCAAGCAGCGGGAGCCACGGCTTACGCGGAACGAGTCGAGGCAGGACACGTCCCAGGAAGTAGCGGCCAACCTCACTCCCGCCACCTGCACTGAACATCAGCGCGGGGGGGCGGAGCCGGGCCACCACAATGTCCGGATTCTCCTTAGCGAAACCGTCCAGGAGCCTTTCCTGTGCCGCCTTGTCCACACTGTAGTGCGAGCTGCGGATGCCATCCGTCGGCCAGTCTTCCTTGGTGCGTTGGTCCTTGGGAGCCGGCGAGTACGCCCCCCACGGATGACGCGCACACGACGTGCCCCACTCCGGCTTTGCGCGCGGCGGCCAACACGTGGGCTGTTCCTGCCACATTGGTCCGGCGCAGCATCTCCCGGTCATGGTTCGGTTGGATCAGCCACGCCAGATGAACCACGGCATCGGCTCCCGCCAAAGCTGCTTCCAGCGCGGGTTGGTCCTCGGTGTCGCTGATGTCCAGGGTGTGCCACTCCACGCCGTGATACGGAGCGGCGTCCGGATCCGGTTGCCGCCGGACGACGCCCACAAGTTCCAGATCCGCGCCTTCTTCAGAGCGTGCCCTCTGGAGCCTTTTCAGCAGTTCCGTGCCGCCGTGTCCTGTTGCACCGATGATCGCAATACGCATGGCTGCTTCCTCAGGTCTGCGGGGGGGCTTCGCCCGTGGAACGGATGCGTTCCAGGACCGCTGTAGTGGAGTGCTCGGGCACGTAATCCAGGATGGTGACTGTGCCGCCGTAACGTTCCACCGCTTCGGTTTCCTGGAGCATCTCCGGCGTGTAATCGCCGCCTTTGGCATAGACGTCGGGGGCGCAGGAGCTCGATGAGCGGAATGGGGGTCGGGGGGGTATCGAACACCGTGACATGGTCCACGCAGCTCAGTGCGGCGATGACTGCCGCGCGGTCGGCCTCGTGGTTGACAGGCCGGTCCGGGCCTTTGAGCTTCCGCACGGACGAATCACTGTTCAACGCCACTACTAATACGTCGCCCAGTTGCTTGGCCTGGTTGAGGTAGCGGGTATGACCACGGTGCAGGACATCGAAGCACCCGTTGGTCAGCACAATCCGCTTGCCCTCGCTTCGGTGCTCTTCCACGTGCCGGGCCAACTCAGAATCCGTCAGTGCCGTATCGGCGAACCCTCGCAGGTGCTTTGCCAATTCGTCAGTGGTGCACACGGAGGTACCTGGCCGATGCACAACAACATCGGCTGCCGCCTGAGCCAGGTCCACACTGGTGGTCAGCGGCAATCCGGCAGCACGGGCCATAGTCAACGCCGCCACGAAAGTATCGCCGGCACCTGAGGCTTGCTTTTCCGCTTGCGGCCGCGCCCAGGTGCGGTGGGTGGCCGGTTTCCGGGAATCGCCGCTGGGCCGGATCGTCAGTGTCCCTTCCCGGTCCAAAGTCACGACGACGGCGGCCGCACCTGAGGCGCGCAGGAGCTGGTCGGCGTGGGCTTCCACAAAGGGGCACCTGGCTGCGCCGCCGGGAAACTCGGCCCCCGAGCAACCTGGCCGCTTCCTGCGCATTCGGGGTAGCAAGGTCCGGTTTGAGTTGGGCCCAGCGTCCCGGATAGTGGGCGTCCACTACTACCAGGGTGTCCTCCCGGGCCTTGGCGGAGCGGCTTCCGAGCCTCACTTTGCGGTCCTAGATATTCGAATATTGCGTCCCGCACCGCACCTTCCAGTGCGCCGGCCCCATAGTCACAAAGCACTACGGCTGACGAGCCGGGAAGTGCTTGCGGAATGGCAGCGGCCATCTCGCGCATACCACTCACGGGGGACCTCATGGGCGGCATCGTCCAAGCGAAGCATCACCTGCCCGCCGCTGCTCACGCGGAATTTTGTGGTGGTGGTCATTCCGGCATGGAACACGACGTGCGATACGTCCACTCCTGCCGATCTGAGCTGCTCAAGGAGCGTGTGGCCGCCGGAGTCCTCGCCCACCAGTGAAACGAAACGAACGTCCGCCCCCCCATCGCGGCGAGGTTCATCGCCGTGTTGGCGGCACCGCCCGGGGGCGAAGTCGCGGCGCTGGACCTGGACCACCGGGGCTGGGGCTTCGCGGCAGAACCGCTCAATGGTTCCATCCCACCAGCCGTCAAGGATGGAATCGCCGATGACCGTCACAACAGGTCGTTCCTCGGCCAAGCGACCCGGCAACCAGTCAGCCAGACCTTCTTGATTGGATAGGCGTGCCATGGGGTACCTTCCGGTTGGGCAACAGTTTCCTGTTCCCCCCTCAGGTACCCCCCCGCGGCACGCGCTTCACACGCCGGGCCAGGGAGTTTCACGGCAAAGAGCGGGCCCGGAACAGCGCAGGGCAGCGTTGGCAGCGAAAGGAAGCATCCCATGGAGAATCCGCTGATGAACGTGAACCTCGGAGTTGGACCAGTACTGCAAAAGTTCAGCGATGTGAAGCGGATAGCGGTCCTCCGGGGGTGGCGGATTGGGCGACTTGATCTACACCTATCCCGCCCTTAGCGCGTTGAAGAATGCATACCCTGGTGCCACAGTCACGCTGCTGGGCACCCCCGATCCACGCGGCAGTGGTGGCTGCGGCGGAAGGTCCGGTGGACGACGTCGAACTGCTCCCCCGTGGCGCGCGGCGTTCACGACGGTCCCCCGTAACGGCGAGCGCTTTGAGGATGACGCTGAGGACGTGGCGGCACAGGAGGCCTTCTTCGGGAAAATGCGGGCCAGGGGGGTTCGATATTGCGTGCCAGATGCACGGTGGCGGCCGGTTTTCCAACCCTTTCGTGCTCCGTCTGGGGGCGCGGCACACTGTAGGTACCCGCACCAAGGACGCGGAACCGCTGGAACGCAACCTGGACTACGTCTACTACCAGAACGAGCCGGACCGGTGGCTGGAGGTGGCGGGCCTTGCGGGAGCTCCCACCATCATTTCCCCCCCTCTCCTGCTCCCCCCCAAGCCTGAGCATCAGCAGAACATCGTTGGACTAAGGGATCCACAGCGGGCATCGCTGGTGGTGGTCCACCCGGGTGCCACCGATCCGAGGAGGCGATGGCCGGCGTCGAACTTTGCCCAAGCCGCCGCGGGGGGCAGCAGCGGAAGGAGCCCAGGTATTGATCGTGGGTGACCGTTCGGAGAAGGCACTGGCCCAGGAGGTGGCGGAACTCGCGGTCCGCCACCTCCCGGAGGCCGACCGCCAGGCTGTGCGTTCCGTGGCTGGCGAGCTGGAGATTGGAGACCTGGCCGCGCTCCTGGCGGAGGCAACAGTGATGTTGGCGAGCGACAGCGGCCCCCCCGGCACCTGGCCCAGGCCTTGGGGACTCCGACAGTGGGTATTTTCTGGGTGGGAAACGTCTTCAACGCAGGACCGCGCGGCCGGAGCATGCACCGCATCCATATGTCGTGGGCGACACAGTGCCCGCGATGCGGAGTGGATATCACGCAGGTGGGCTGGACGGCACCGCATTGCGGCCACGACGACACCGTGGTGAGCGGCATCGCCGTGGCCGATGTTGTTCAGGACGTGCTTGACCTTACGGCCACGAGCCTTCTTCTGCGGGGCAGATAAGGAGTTCGCGGACCTCGCTGCCGAATGGCTGGGACAGGGCAAACACCACAGCCTGTGCCACGTTGGCGGGATCGTTGAGCTTGGAATCGTCCTGCGGCTTGTATTGCTCGTCCCGGTCGTCAAAGAAGTGGGTCTTCATGCCGCCCGGGATGATGGTGGTGACGCCGATGACGCCGCCGGTTTCCGCGGCCAGTGCACGGCTGAAGCCGATCACTCCGAACTTCGAGGCGCAGTATGCCGTTGCGTCCGGCAGCGCCTGAGGCCCAGTGTGGAGGCGATGGTGATGGCCCGGCCGCGGGATCCTTAAGGTACGGCAGCGCCGCACGGACCACGGATACCGTGCCCAGGAGGTTCACTCCGATGACCTTTTCCCATTCCTCTGCCGGGACGTCGCCCAACTTGCCGCAGCGGTCGATGCCGGCCGCCGTCACCACACCGTCCAGTCCGCCAAGAGTTTCGGCTGCCTCTTTGACGGCAGCTTCCACGGCTTCACGGTTGGAGACGTCCACTTCCAAGGCTTTGGCCCCGGACACGTTGCTCACGTCGCGGTCGAAGACAAAGGGTGTGCCGCCGGCGTCGCGGATGGCTTCCACGATCGCAGCGCCAAGGCCGGAGCCGCCTCCAGTGACGATGACGCGGCCGGGTGTTTGCGTGTTCATGCGGTTCCTCTCGGTTGATCGGTCTTGTTGTCAGCTGACCTTGGCCAGTGCTGCAGCCAGGCCGCTGGTGGAGCGTGCCGGGTGGAAGGGCACGGTGACGCACCGCCCTCCCCCCCAACCCGCAACCAAGCGGGCTTCCGGCAATTCTTCGGGGGTGTAGTCGCCACCCTTGACCCAGATATCTGGCTGTATTTGGGTCAGGCAGGCTTCGGGAGTGTCCTCAGCGAAGATCACTACCGCGTCAACGCATTCGAGTGCCAGCAGCAACTCCGCGCGGTCCTCCACGCTCACGATTGGCCGGTGTGCGCCCTTTAGCCGGCTTACCGATTCGTCGGAATTCAGGCACACGATGAGGCAATCGCCCATGCTGCGCGCGGCAGCCAACGTCCGGGCGTGGCCGGCGTGGAGGAGGTCAAAGCACCCACCGGTGGCCACCACCGTGCCGCCTTTGGCCCGCACAGCCTGAGCCAGTTGGACGCCGTCCGGGTGCAGGTCTTCGGTGTCAACCAGTTCCAGGCCCTTAAGTTCGACGACGGGCCTCGCCTCCGGCGCTTCAGCCACCACCGCGAGCGCAGCCGCTCCTCCCGCAGCCAGGAAGGCCGACGCATCCTCCACTGCCTGGTGGCTGCCTGGGCGAGGTTCAGTCCGAGCCCCAAGTGCACGGCGAGGCTTCCAGCCAGGCGGTCGCCGGCTCCGCAAGGATCGCTGACGGTGGTCTTGGGCGCGGGAATGCCCTGTGCCGGATCACCGGCTGACAGCAAGAGCGCCCCGTCCTCGCCCATGGTTACCAGAACTGCAGCACTTCCCCATTTTTCACGCAGGTATCGGCCGGCTTCTTCGGCACCTGTGCGGGACGGCTCCAGCCACCCGCCTTCGCGGAGGCCAGCGCCTCGACTAGGTTGGGCGTCACCACGGCGACGCCCTCCACAGGCTCGGAACCGGCAGGATGGGGGTCCCACACCACCGGGAGGCGCAGGACGGCTTCGCTCAGCGCGGCACGGATGTCAGTGTTGGCAGTGATTCCGCGACCGTAGTCGGCCACCACAATGGCGTCTGCCATGGCAATGGCAGTGAGCATTTCCCTCGTACTGGACGGCACAGGGGCCGGCGCGCATCCTTCATCGAACCTGACCATCGGATGCGTCCCGATCCGCACGCGGGTCTTGGTCGGTGTCGGGGGCGAGCGGGGCTCCGGTGAGCACCGATACTCCAGCCAGTGCGCGCCTGAGGTGGCTGGCGCCGTCGTCGTCCGATACCGCGGTGACCAGCGCGACGTCGTGACCGTCCTGCGCGAGGACGGTAGCAACCAGTCCGGCACCACCTGCACGACGCCGGACATCAGCGACGTTGACTACCGGCACCGGCGCGTCGGGGCTGAGCCGGGTGGCGGCCCCCCGTTGATGTCGACGTCGAGGAGGACGTCGCCCACTACCGTGATCCTCATGGTTGACCCCCCCTCCGGAGGTAGCCGCACCGTACGATCCCGCGCGCGGGCGACCTCGGCATCGAAGGCCCGGCACACGGCGTGGATGGCAATGAGGTGACCTTCCTGGGCATTTGCGGAGATGGCGTCAACGGTGATGGCTTGATCGCAGGCGTCAGCCAACGGGTTGGGGGGGCCGGTACCGGTGAGACCCCACGTGATGATGCCGCGTTCCTTTGCCGTACGTGCGGCTTTGAGCAGGTTGGGGGGCTGCGGCCGCTGGTGGAGAGAAGAATGAGGACATCACCTGCGCGGCCATGGCACGTACCTGGCGGGCAAAGACTTCCTCGTAGCCGTAGTCGTTGGAGAGGGCGGTAACGGCGGAGGATTCTGCGTGGAGCGAGATGGCAGAGAACGGTGCGCGTTCCTCGTCGAACCTGCCCACCAGCTCGGCAGTGAGGTGCTGCGCCTCAGCCGCTGAGCCGCCATTGCCGGCAGCCAGCAGGCGTTGACCGGAGAGCAGCCGCTTGGCGAGTTCGGTCCCCCCCATTCGGCTAAGCGCCCCCCCGACTGCGAGCGCAACGACTCCAGCGCGGGCAGGACGTTGTCCAGGTGGGTGGTGACCTCGGCGTGATGGGTGGAATTACCGGCGTCGGGGACCATCGGGCCGGCAATATGTCCGGGACGGCGGACTCATTGGCTGCGAGGCCTTTGATGGTCACTGAGCCTTTGATGGTCAGAGGGCCGTTGATAGTCACAGCGCCGTTCCTTCCAGTGGTTCCAGGCCTTCGTCGCTTGCCGGGACAGGCCGGCCGCCAAGACGGATCGGTAGGCTTTCTCCGTGTCTGCTGCGATGCGTTCCCAGGAGTAGCGGGAGCGTGCCCGGCGTGCTCCGGCGCGGCCCATGTCGGCCCGGAGCTCCGGGTCGCCGAGCAGTTTTGTGAGAGCTCAGCGAGGGCTTCGGGGTGGCGTGGCGGGGACGTGCAGGCCGGTTTTCTGGTCGACCACCGTCTCCCGCAGTCCGCCGACGGCGGCTGCCACGACCGGCACGCCGCAAGCCATGGCCTCCAGCGGGACAATCCCGAACGGCTCGTACCAAGGGCACAGACGACGCGTCCGCGCTCCGGAAGATGCCGGGCATGGCGTCGCGAGGGACTTGCCCGCGCATGATCACCTTGTCCTCGACGCCGAGCTCTTTCGCCAGGGCATGGAGCCGTTGGGCCTCCGGGTCTTCCTCAAGGGTCAGGGTGTCCCCCGGAACCGCCAACGATCAGGAGTTCGACGTCGGTGAAGCCCGCCTCCGCCAAGAGGGGGGGCAGAGCCTGGATGATCAGGTCCACGCCCTTGCGTTGCACGAGGCGTCCCACGCTCAGAATCCGATGCGTGCGGGACTTGGGTTCGGCGTCGGACGTTCCAGGGAACAAGGTGAGGTCCACGCCGCAGGGCGCGATGGAAATCTTTGACCGGCTGATGCCCAAGGCTTTGAGTTCAAAGACCTCATCCGGGCAGGTGGCAATGACCCAGTCGGCGGTGCGACCCACCCACGGTTCCAACCATTCCCTGGCGGGCGGGCTGGTATCGGCAGCGCTTGGTGCCTGCGTTTTACGGAGCCGAGGGCGTGGAAGGTCTGCACCACAGGAACAGGGGGGGCGGGACCTCCTGCTCGTCTGGATGCTTGGATGGCAGCGAGGCCGGACATCCAGAAGTGAGCGTGCAGGACGTCCGGGGTTTGGCCTTCCCAATGCGCGCAAATGCCGTCTGCCAGCTCTCCCATGAAGGCAGGAGATCGTCCTTGGGGGGGAGGCGTCGGGCGGGACCGGCGTCCACGTGAACCACCGTGAGTCCCGGACCAACCTGCACCTTTGCGGGCAGACCGGGGTCGTCGCGGCGTGTGTACACAGTGACCTGGTGGCCGCGATCTGCCAGAGCTGACGAAAGCGCCGCCACGTGGACGTTCTGCCACCGGCGTCAACGCCTCCCAAGGCAGCCAGCGGACTGGCGTGTTCGGAGACCATGGAGATCTTCATGGGTGCGTCCTCTCTGTGTCATGGCTAGCGGAAGCTGTACCGGGTTGCGGGTGGCTTCCCCCCCGAGGCGTGCTCTTGGGGAGTTCAGTCAGGAGTTGGTCCCAGGCCCTGAGAAACTTGTCCAGTCCGTAGCGTTGCAGCGCAGCCTCGCGCGCGACAATGCCCATGGCGTAGGCGTCGTCGGGGTCGTCCAACAGCCGTCGGGCGAACTTCTGGAGATCGTCGACGTCGTTGGAGACCAGACCTGCGCCGTGCGGAATGGCGCGGCTCGCCTCGGTGGTGGCCAGTGCCAGGACGGGCATGCCAAGGTGCATGGCTTCCAACAGGGCCAGCCCCCCCAACGAGGTCCAGCGGAGCGGGTGGAGGTACAGGCGGCAACGGGCCAGTTCCTGGTGGAGTTTGGCGGCGGGGGACATCGCCGGAGATACGCAGCCGTTCCTCGCTGAGACCAAAGCCTTTCAGGTTCAATGCCTCCGGCAGAGCCTCGGTACCCATGCCGAACACCCGCAGTGGCCCCCACACCGGCAAACCCCCCCGGCAGCAGGTCCGTCCCTGTGACCCGTCCGCGCCGGACAGGCTCGTTCACCACCACGCCCATCTCTTCCCGCTCACCGGTGTACAGGTGCCCCCGGTCCGGAATACCGTGCTCGATCACCGTGGTGGTCGCCGTGCCCGTGTCCCAGAAGAGCTGGTTGAAATGGGTTACATGCACCACTGGAATGGTGGTCTGGTCTGCCAACGGGTGCAGCGTGAACGGGACGTCGCCCTTGGGGGGGGTGTTGTGCTCGAGGTACACGGCGGGAATGTCCACGCCCGGGCGGCGGCCGAGTGTCCGGGCCACCGCTGCGATCTCCTCGGGCCGCTGCAGGACTACGGCATCCACACTGTCCGGATCGAGCTTTCCAGGTTCACTTCCTGCGCGGCGGCAGGCCACTCACGGCCGCCTCGCCCCCAAACCCCCACGCGCCGCCGTCGGACGATTTAGGGAGCAGGTACTCATGCTGGCCCCCCCGGACAAATGCCTCCATCCATCCGCCGTGGACGTGCCACACCAGGATCCTCATGGTTTCCAGACCTTTCGTCGGGTGGACAAGGAGGACACGCCTCCCAGGAGCCTTTCAACAGCTTCGACAACCTGCTCAGGGGATACCGAGCTCAGGCAGGGGTGCCCGGGGACCGGACAAACGCGGGCGCGGGTGTTCTTGCAGGCCGCTTCCTGGTCTCCCAGGAGTTCCAAGGGCACGCCGTAGGGCGCCCATCGGATGGCCGGAACCACCGGCGCGAACAGGCACACCACCGGAGTGCCCACGGCTGCCGCCAGATGGGCGGGACCGGTATTGCCGGTCACCACGACGGCGGCTCCCGCCAGTACTGCTGCTAGCGTCCTGAGGTTGGTTCCGCCGCCGAGTTCATGGCGGAAGGGCCGGCCACTGTTGCCGTGAGTGGCGTTTCGCCCGGGCCTCCTGTGACCACCACCCGGTGCCCGTACGCTTCAAGAAGTTCCACGGTGGCAGCATGGTGCAGTGCGGGCCACGCCCTGGCTGGGGGGGCGGCGGCTCCAGGGTGGACCACAATGTAAGGGCCTTCATCAGCCAACCCGTCGGCTACCCCCCCTCAGGATCCGGGCCTGAGGTGATGCGCAGCTTTCCATCGTCGCCGTTCGGCAGGACATAGCCGCCGGCTTCCGCGATGGTGAGCGCACGGACCGCTTCCGGCTGGTCCTCCGGAAAGTCTTCGCCCGGTTTGAGCCGGACGTCCAGGAGTGAGCCTGCGTAGTCCGTTGATGCGCCCGTGATCTTTTTGACGCCGGCCAGGCGCAAGAGCATCGCGAGTGGAAGCGGGGGGACTGGTGGAAGGACGTAAGAATCACGGCTTCCTGAATCCGTGAACTGCGGACAAACTCAATCAGGCCGCTGGTCATGTCATCCGTGACCGGAGGTGCCGGGTTCACGATCCACGGGCATGCCCACGTGTGCACTTGGGTCACTCCCGGCAGCATTTCCGCAGCGCTGGCTCCTTCAGGGCCGCAAAGCAGGACCACATCGTTGGGTCGGCTGCCATCGGGCCGGCTTCCGTTCGCGACAGCGCGCAGGGCAGGTCCCGAAAGGAGGACGTCCCCCCCATGCTGTCCAAGCGGGCTACCAGACGCGGCTCATACACGGGCATCCTGTTCTTCCAGTGCCCCCCCGGAGAGCAGAAGCTCCACTGCATGACCCAGGTCCTCCGCAACAACGCCGGCAGCCTCGATTTCCTCCTGCCGGGTAACGCTGGTCGGCACCAGGACAGCTCTCGCACCCGCCGCGGCGGCCGCCTCCATGTCAGCCCCGATATCGCCAACGAAAGCAACCTCCGCTGGCGTGATACCCAAGGTGCTGCACGCTCCAAGAATCATGCCCGGAGCGGGCTTGCGGCAGTTGCAGCCGTCCTCCGGACTGTGGGGACAAATTTCCCACACATCGAACGGACCCAACATCTGCTCCACCCGCTGATTGACGGAGTGCATTTGCGCCAACGTCAACAGCCCCCCCGCGCCACGCCCGACTGGTTGGTCACCACTCCCGTGGCCAGTCCCGCCCGCCGTACTTTTTGCAGCGCTTCAAGGGCGCCATCCATGGGCCGCACCAACTGCGGATCGCCGTTGTATGGCACGTCAACAACGAGTGTTCCATCGCGGTCAAACAGGACCGCCTTCAACGTTCCGGTTCCTCCCATACCCGCAACGTTCCCCCCCAGTTCTCCGGACACTAAACAGTGCGGCCCTGAGAAGTTTCGTGCAGCTAGACTCCTAGCGGGAGGCCACTATGGACGCAGCTTTGGAAAGTCACAAGAGCAACGATCAGCCCCTGCTGCTTGCCCTGCGCGCTTTGAAACTTGGCGACCTCCTGGTCGCGGTTCCGGCGCTCCGTGGGTTGCGGCGGGCGTTCCCCCGAGCACCGTATTTTGTATGCTGCGCCGGCGTGGATTGCCGAGGCTTTAGATCTTGTGGGCGGCATTCATCACCTGCCGACACCTGGGCTCGATGATCCCCCTGACGGTCCCGCGGGGCGCCGTGGATATCGCGGTGAACCTCCATGGGAATGCGCTGAGAGCCGTTTGCGGATTGAAGAACTGCAGGCCAACCGCATAGTGGCGCACGCTTCCGCCGGCACTGACGGACCTGAGTGGACCACCGGCATCCCGGAGCGCGAACGCTGGACCCGGCTGCTCAACTGGCACGGTATTGATGCCGATCCCCTGGACTATCGGCTGAACCGTCCCGCCGTTCCTTCGCGCGCCCGGGGGGGGTCACCGTGATCCATGTGGGCGCGGCCTATGGCAGCCGGCTGTGGCCGGTGGAACGGTTCGCGGACGTTGCCGTGGAGCTCGCTGCAGCGGGGGCACGATGTAGTTCTCACGGGCGGCGCCTCCGAGCGCGGCGCGCTGAGGAGACTGCTGCCTTGGCGAAACTCAAGGGAGCAGATCTCGACGGCGGGCTGCTGGCCGGGCGTCAAGGTCTCGCCGAGTTTGCGGCCACCATCGCCGAGTCACGGCTGGTGATCTCAGCCGACACCGGCGCTGCACATCTGGCATCAGCCTACGAACGTCCGTCCGTAGTTCTGTTCGGCCCTGCGCCCGCGGAAGAGTGGGGACCGCCGCCCGGACCGCACGTGGTGCTCACCGCCGTCGAACTCCGCCGTGGTGATGTGTTTTCCGCCGATCCTGATCCCGCACTGTTGGCTGTCAGCGTTCGTGACGTCTTAGCGGCAGTAGAGCGGCTGGGCGTCTAGAGCATCTTTACAGGGCGGTCCCGTCCTGAAGCTGAGCTTCCTCGTCCAGCAGTTGCGTTTGGAGGGAAACGAGGATTTTCGAAAGCTTGCGCGACACCTGCATCTGCGACATTCCCAAGGCTTCGGCAATGGTGGACTGCGTTTCCTCGCGGTAGTAGCGGCGGTAGAGCAAGTGCCGGTCCTCGGCGCTCAGATCACGGATGGCATTGCGCAGGGCCAGCACGTCCTCGAGCCGGTCCGTCGGGCAACCGAAAGCAGAAAGCGAGCCTTGGAGCCGTCACGCCCCCCCTCGGATGCCGGAGCATCCAGGGAATCCGGGCGCTTGCTGGTGCCGGCCATGAGCGCTTCACGCACTTGGCACGACTCCAGGCTTAGATCTTCCGCAACCTCCTCAGGAGAGGGCGTGCGTTGCAGCGTTTGGGTCATCTCCTCAGTCCGGGCCAGCACTTGGCGGCGGACGTCCTGGATAGTGCGGGGTGGGCGCACAACCCAGCAATGGTCGCGGAGGTAGCGCTTGACCTCCCCCCCGGCGATAGTAGGGGCGGCGTACGCGGGGAAACTGACACCCTTGGACTCGTCGTAGCCGCGCGAAGCCTTGATGAGGCCCATGTACGCGACCTGCCTGACGTCGTCGAGGTCGTGAGTGTGGGCAGAATATCTGGCGGCAATGGACTTGGCCAGGTTGAGGTGGTCCAGGACCAGGCTGTCCTGGAAGCTTTGCCGGATGCTGCCTTCCGGTTTGCAGGCAGGGGGCCTGGCTTGGACGGTGAGAGGTCGGGTTTGACGCATGGGGCTTCAATCCTTAACCAACTAAATGGGGGGGTGAGCCCACGGCAAGACTCCTTAAAAAGAGAAGCACACTTACTATTAGCTTTCAACGGGTCCACGGGGGTTAGTCTCGAAAGGTAGCCATATCCACGGATCGGAGATCCACATGGAAGACCCCCCCAACTCGCCGAGCCGACTACAGTGGTGGCCGATATCCAAGACCTGCTGCTCGATACCCCCCCGGACGTGAAGCGTTCCTTGAGGAGTTGGCCAGGCACTCGGCAGCATTCTCAGCACGCCCGGAAACGAGGTTTACTGCGGCATCACGCTGATGCGTCATCGCTCGGCCGGGACGGTGGCAAGCAGCGGCGAGCGCGCCCGGATGCTCGACGAACTGCAGTACGACTTCGCCGACGGACCGTGCCTCCGCTCCTGCCGTGAAGTCACGCAAGTGCACATTCCGGATTTCGCCAAAGACAACACTTGGCCCGAGTACAACAAGTTGGTCACCGAACACGGCATCCGGTCCGTCCTGGCTGTGCCGTTCCCCCCTTAGCGATGACGCTGCCCGGGCGGGACTCAACCTCTACTCCGAACACGCCAACGCCTTCGATCAAGCCGCTGTGCAACGCGCCAACGACTACGTGCAGCAGGCATCCAAAGGCCTGCGCCTGGCGGTTCTCATCGCGGAGCACAGCCAGACCGCCAACAACCTCCGGGCAGCGATGGAATCCCGCACGGTGATAGACGTGGCAACGGGAATCATCATCGCCCAGAACCGCTGCACCCAGCAGGAGGCAATGGACCTCATCAAGAAGGCGTCCAGCAACCGGAACGTTAAGCTCCGGGTGGTGGCGCAGGCCATTGTTGAATCCGCAGGCGGCGGGCCTGTTCAGACCTATTTCAAGTAGCTTTTTTGACCTTTGTTGCAGGCGGCTGACCGGGCGTCAGCCTGCATCGCGCCGATGATTGCGCCCATGGCCGTGAAGGTGACTACGTTGTAGCTGGCGTTGATCGCGAACAGTGTCAGGCTGCGGCGTTCGAACAGGTAATTAACGCCCAGTGCTGTTGCTACCCATCCCAGTCCAGCGGCCAACCCGGCAAGGGTCCCGAATGCGAAACCACCGCGGCCAATGAACGCCGCCAGAAACACGGCCATCACCAATGCAAGGATGAATGAGCCCACGAACACGCGTGCCGTTCCGGACTTCAGTTGCTCATCGCTGACACCTGCGGCCTTTTGCCACGGCTTGCCGAACAGCAGCGAGTACCACAGCCCACCCACCACGAAGGTGGCGAGCGCGGCCAGAAGCACGGCGAGCCAATTGATCTGAATGTCCATCGGTGTCCTCTCAAGGGCGGGCAGTTCCTGAATGGACAGTACGTCTGTGAGCCTCCGCGGTCTTGTAAAAATCCCGCACGCTACCCGATTACTTCCTCAAGCGGAACAAAAGTGGCGTACTCCGCCCCATAGTTCTGCACCACCTGCAGGTACTCCGACGGCGTGAATCCGCTGAACCGCTTGAACGCCCGGATGAGGTGCGGCTGATCATAGTAATCTGCCAAGTGGAGGAGCTCACGGCCTGGGACTGACCCTTTCGGGAGGGCGGCCGCCTGCTTCACGATCCTGTTGAAGCGGCACACGTCCGAGTACGCCTTGGCCGTGGTTCCACAATCCCGCATCATGATGCGTTCCAGCGTGGACGTGCTGATCCCCCCAAATCCCTGGCAAGCACGCTGATTTCCACGTCCTCATTCGCAAGGGTTTCAGTTGCTTTAACTATCCTGGGATCTGCTCTGTAACCGGGTCTGAGACGGTGTTCGAGGAAGGCAGTCAGGGCCGCGAACGCCTGCTCCGGTTCCGCGTTGGCGAGGCTCTCACGCAAGTCCGAAAAGCCCGGTAAGAGACTTTCGGCGTCCACCACACGGTTCTGAAAACCCGACGGCGGCAGGCTGGTGAACGCTGCCAAGCCGTAAGGAGTGAGTCGGGCACCGACGTTGAAAAGTTGGTCCGGGTTTTCGCTGATCAGGTAGCTGCGCTGCAGGCCGGCATAGAAACCGGTGGAAACTTCCGTCTCCCTGCCGGTTTCCTGCTCGCCCGAACCGTTCAGGTCGGCGGAACTGTCCGGCGGGCTGATGAGGCGGTATGGGTCCGACAAGTTCAGAATCAAATGCGCTTCGGGCCCGGGAAGAATTTTCTCGTATCTTGCCTGCGGCTCAGCACGGACCAGCCACAACCGGGTAATGAACGGCTGCAGCCCTGGCGGTGGCGGGCACTCTTGATAGAACACAGGCTCAGTCTAGGCAGGTCACCGCCACAGATCCCGCCCTTGTTCGAAACCCCCCCCGGCGCTTAGCGGTGAGGGTAACGAACAAGAGCCGGTCCGACCGCAGCGATGAGCCCGGCTAAGACGAGTGGCAGTTACAGCAGGCTACGCAAAACCTGCGCCGCGCCGTCGTCGAGCACTGAAGCGGTGACTTCATCCGCCACGGCGATCACCTCGTCAGGGGCCTGACCCATGGCAACGCCGCGGCCAGCCCAGGTGAGCATCTCGATATCGTTGCGTCCATCGCCAACGGCCACTGTGTTGGCCAAGTCCGTGCCGAGCTTATGGCGCAAGGCCTCCAAGGCACTTGCCTTGGTGACGCCCTCGGCTGCGATGTCCAGCCAAGCAGTCCATCCCACCGAGTACGTCACACCGGAAAGTCCGATGTGCTTGATGGCCTCGTTGAACTCGTCCGAAGTGTTCTCGCTGCTGAAGACCACTACGCGGACCGCAGTGGAATCCAACATGGTCTGGAAGTCGACGCCGATGGACTCCACGCCGAAACTGGCGTCCTGGAAGCGCTCCGTGGAGAGGAAGTTCCCGTCCTCATCCTCCAGCGCGTACTTGGCGTTCGGCAGCCGTTCCCGCAAGGCCTTCAGGCTGGAGCGGGATCGAAAGTTGCCTTGTGAATGATCTCGTAGCCTTCTCCAACGACGGATCCAAGCGAAGGGTCACGCCGCCGTTGCAGCACACGGCGAATCCTCGCTCGAGGCCAATCTGCTGGATGATGGGAAGTGTCGCATTGAGCGAGCGGCCTGTGGCGATCATGACGTCGTGGCCGCTTGCCACCACGGCTTGCGCAGCGGATCGAACAGCCGGCGACATGTGGCCGTCGTGGTCCACGAGTGTGCCGTCGACGTCCAATGCAATCATGAGCTTGTTGTTGTTATTTGGCTGGTCATCGATGCCAGCAACTGGAGTATCAGTCAAAATAGTCATGCATACAGTAGAGCAGACACCCCCCCAGACACTGAACTAGGACGGGCGCACAGCTGTGGATTAACGGACGGTGAATAGTGATACTGCTGCTCGCCGTTGTCCCTGTTTCCCGCACTTGTTCGAAATCCCCCCCGCCGTGCAACGCCGAGGGTGCCGAACAGGAGCAGGCTTCGGTGGTGCAGGGCTAGGGTAGTCGGATGCTCTCACAAATGACCGGCGCTCAGTTGTCGGCACTGTACGACGCGGAAAATCAATGGGCCGAGGATGACGACTTCTTTCTGGCCTTCGTAAATGAGCGACCGAATGGTCGGGTGTTGGATCTGGGATGCGGCACTGGGCGAATGACCCTGGCGGTTGCTGCGAATGGTCATGCCGTTGTTGGCGTCGACCCAAACCCTGACTTCCTTGCAGCTGCCCGAACGAAGCCCGGCGCTCATGCCGTCACGTGGACTGAAGGCACGTCGGCGGCGATCCCCCAACGACGCCATGTTTGATGCGGCGATCATGACGGCGCACGTGCCCAAGCGATTAACGACGACGGCGACTGGTCCCGAACGCTTACCGACGTCTACCACGCGCTCATACCCGGAGGCCGATTGGTCTTCGATTCCCGCGACCCTGCGGCCAAGGCCTGGCAGCACTGGGTTCCGGCGAACACGAGACGTCGGCACACTCTTCCCGACGGCTGCACCGTTGAAACATGGGCCGAAAGTGCTCCGAAAAGCGACGGGCTGGTTACTTTGACCGAGCACCGCGTCGTTAGTAAGGGCACCCGTGAAACCGAGACCTCGGTCCTCGCATTCCGAACAGAAGATCAGCTGCGAAAGGATCTGAAGGCGGCCGGCTTCACGGTGGACGGCCTGTACGGCGGCTGGCACGGCGAGGAGGTGGGCAACGGGCAGGGCGAACTGATTGTGATTGCCCACAAGCCCATCTAGATTCCCACCCTGGTTTGAAGGCCGCGCAGTACAACGGGGGGGCGGGGCGAAAGAGAGCCGGTTTGAACGCTATCCACGACTCGTCACAAGCAATCGTGGGCGGACGCCCGAAAGCAGTCCTGCACCGATCAGCTTCCGGCGCAGCCTCTCCGGGTTCTCGACGTCTGCCCATCCCCCAGCGTGCGAATCCGAAACCCAGGGCACGAATCCGGTCTTCCCGAAGCTTCTCGTTGTACACGGCTTCCTCAGCTGTGGCGCCGTTGCGTAATTCCGGATTGATGTATTTGGCTTTCCCGTCGAACTCACCCACAACGCCCTTCCGCCCCTCCCGCCCAGGCCACCAGAAATCACTTCGGCCAATGAAGCCGCCCGCATCGCTGAAATCGTGCTGCAGCTCCGGCTGTTCGAAGCCTAGAAATTGAAAAGCTGCCCGGCTGAACGACTCTCCGGCCGATTCGGCCAAAGGAGATGCAAGTGAGAACGCTAACTCAGCACGACGCCGTGCCGCAGCATGCGGGTGAGCTTGGACAGCCGCCGCAACCTGGCCCATGTCCAGGAGATTGGACTCCTGCTCCAATGCCCCCCTTCTTCCAGAGCGCCCGCGCTACTCCGTCTGCCACCACTAAGGACTGGCTGAGCGTCAACGAGAACGCCACGTCCAAAACAGTATTCAAGAGCCCCGTAGCAATGAATTCCCCCGAACCTTTCGGGGGGGACGCCTCAGGATTGACGTGGTATCGCAGTGGGAAGCCCCCCCTATCCCTAAGGACATGCTGGCTGTCATTGCCCGCACTCACGATGGACAAAGTGGGCCTGTGTCGTCCCGAGCGGCTTGGATTCGGAGCAACGCACTCCACAAAGGAGGGGGGGTCCGCAGGATGGGTATCCCTATGGCGAAGGCAGCAGTTTCCCGGCAAAGGACGAGGCCTGGAATAGCTCTGGCAGCCGCGGCAACCGTCCAAGCGAAGCGACTCCACGGCTGGGCCGCGAGCCACCGGGATGTCTCAACGTAGAAGCCGCGACGAATTCTCACCAGCTTGCCTGCCATGAAGCTGCTGTGTATTGCATCCGTCCGGCCCCCCGAAACGGAGAATGGCGGGGGGGGTTTCAATGAGGCCAGGTGGTATGTCCATCACTCCACATTGCCCCGCCGCAGGCCATTGTTCAGCCGGAGAACACTCTTATGTGCACAACCAAGGCTGTGGAGGACAGGTGCCTACGAAAAATCCCGCCCTTGTCCGCCACTCGAGCCGTACAAAGGTGAGTGGAGCGAACAAGAGCGGGATCGGCTGAGACTAGAGAACCGGCAGAACCTCAAGCCCACCAAGGTACTTCTGCAGTGCCTTGGGGGGGACGTTGACGGAGCCGTCCGGGTTCTGGTGGTGCTCAAGGATGGCAACGATCCAGCGTGTAGTGGCCAGCGTGCCGTTCAGTGTTGCTACGGCACGGGTTCCCTTGGCAACACCTTCGTCATTGACCACGCGTTCACGGATGTTGAGGCGGCGCGCCTGGAAAGTGGTGCAGTTGGACGTTGAGGTGAGCTCGCGGTAAGCGTTTTGGGTGGGAACCAGGCTTCACAGTCGAACTTGCGGGCCGCGGACATGCCGAGGTCGCCTGCGGCAGTGTCAATGACGCGGTAGGGAAGCTCACACTTGGCCAGCATTTCCTCTTCCCAGGCGAGCAGGCGCTCGTGCTCGGCAGCTGCTTCCTCAACCGTGGTGTAGATGAACATCTCCACCTTGTTGAACTGGTGCACGCGGATGATGCCGCGGGTGTCCTTGCCATGGGAACCGGCCTCACGGCGGTAGCAGGAGCTCTGCCCCGCGTAGCGGATGGGGGGGCCGGCGGAGAGGTCCAGAATCTCGTCTGCGTGGTAGCCGGCGAGGGCCACCTCCGAGGTCCCCCCCACAAGGTAAAGGTCGTCTTCAGCGAGACGGTAGATCTCGGCGTCGTGCTTTACATCAAAACCAGTGCCTGCATGGTCTCGGGACGCACCAAAGTGGGGGGGTGATCATGGGAACGAAGCCGGCATCGATGGCCTGCTCCATGGCCATCTGCAGGAGTGCCATTTCCAGCCGGGCGCCGACACCGCGGAGGAAGTAGAAGCGTGAGCCGGAAACCTTGGCTCCACGTTCCATGTCGATCGCGCCGATCAATTCACCGATTTCCAGGTGGTCCTTCGGTTCGAAGTCCGTGAATTCGCGCGGAGTACCAACGGTTTTGACCACAACGTAGTCATCCTCGCCGCCCTCGGGGACACCGTCCACAATGAGGTTGGGGGGGATGACGCGGAGCAGCTCTTCCTGCTTGGCCTGGGCGGCAGAGGCCTCTGCGGAAGCGGCCTTCACGGAGTTGGCCAGTTCCTTGACCTCGGCCAGCAATGCCTGCTTTTCCTCGCCCTTGGCCTGCGCCACCTTCTTGCCGAAAGCGTTCTGCTCGCGCGGAGGGTTTCGTGGCGGATCAGGGCAGCGCGGCGATCGGAGTCAGCGGAGATGATCGCGTCCACAACGGACTCGTCGGCGCCACGGGCGCGCTGGCTGGCACGGAACTTGTCCGGATTTTCGCTGAGGTCTTTTACGTCGATCACCAGACAAGAGTATCGAATCCACCGCGGATTTCCGGCCCGCAGCGGGCAAAGGTCGCCCGCCCCCCCGACGGTGCGGCCAAGAGGGCACTGCCCAGGAGGATAGTGTTGGAGCACCATGAGCGACTGGATCCTGTACCTGATTCTCGCTGGGGGGGGCGTGGCGTTTGCCGTCTCCAGCTGGTGGGGGGGTGTGCGCCGATTGAAAGCCCGGCACATCAGGAGCGCGGTTCGGGAGGACTCCCACAAGCCCGGCCCCCCCGGGGACCAGCGCGTCGCGGTCATCCTCAATCCCGTGAAAAACAACGCGGAAGAGGCCCGGCAAGCCATCATTGACGCCTGTGATCTAGCCGGATGGGACGCACCGAAGTTTTTTGAAACCACCGTGGACGACCCCCCCGGATACGGTCAGTCGCGCCAGGCGCTGGCTTACGGAGCCGACGTCGTTCTGGCGTGCGGCGGCGACGGTACCGTGCGCGTGGTGGCCGAGTCGCTGGCGCACAAGAATGTGGCCATGGGCCTCATTCCGCTGGGCACCGGAAATCTGTTGGCGCGCAACGTGGACCTGGACGTCACGGACATCGCCGACTGCATACAGATCGCGTTGTTCGGCCATCAGCGCTTCATCGATACGGCCACCATGGGCATAGACAACGACATCACCGGCGAGTCCGCCCAGCACACCTTCCTGGTCATCGCCGGCATGGGCTTGGACGCCGAAGTTGTTGGCGACACCAAGGAAGACCTCAAAAAGAGCGTCGGCTGGCTCGCCTACACGGAGGCAGGCGTCCGCCATCTTCCTGGCCGCCGAAAACGCGTCACCATCACCATGGATGATCAGCCCGAGCAGGCACGGAAGATCCGCAGCGTACTGTTCGCCAACTGTGGCTTGATTCCCGGCGGGATCGACTTCATCCCCCCCCAAGCCATGATCGACGACGGAATGCTGGACATTGTGGTGATGAGCCCGCGTAGCGCCTTCGGCTGGCTCGCCATGTACACAAAAGTCCTCTTCAAGCACAAGGCCAACCTGCCGATGATGAGCTTCTACCGCTCCGGGAAAGTCGTCATCCGCAGCCAGGAACCCATGGCTACCCAGCTCGACGGCGATCCCTCAGGTGAGGCGACAACGGTCACCGTGCAAGTGGAGCCAGGGTCCCTGCTGGTCCGCGTACCGAAGGCAATGACGGACTAGACTGCGCCGACGTCCGGCTGGGCAGCGTTCTTGTCGGCTTCCTCGGTAGCCGCCTTGGCAGCGGCGCGGGCCTCGGCTTGCTCCTTGATCATTGCTTGTTCTTCTTCAAAGCGGAGCCGGTCTGCACGATCGGCTTCATCGCCATTCCAGTCGTCCTGGTTCTCGCCTGTGGGCTTCGGATTGACGATCATGCCTTGGCCGTCTTTGTCATCCCGGTGGACAGACATGACCGCTCCTTTCGTTGGTACATTCATCCATCGTTTATGGATCAGGCAAGCATACGCACAGAAGCATCCTTACGAAAGGGGCCGACGTCCCGGCTGTGGATAGCGTCTAGGAACCCTTTAGGATCGATTCAACCCAGGAGTGCGCCGAGGCAAAGGCAGCGTCGGAAGTGTGCGGGGCAACCGTGGCCGGCTGCTTGTCGGCACGCGCGTAGGAGCCAAGGAACCGGGTTGCCGGGCTGATCCGGTGGAGGCCGGCTAGAGCGTCGGCAACCCGCGCATCGGCGGCGTGACCGTCGGCGTCGATGCTGAAGAAGTAGTGACCCAAGTACTGTCCTGTGGGTCGCGACTCGATGCGGCTCAGGTTCACTCCGCGGGAGGCGAACTGGTCCAGGATCTCCATGAGCGCGCCGGGGTGATCCTCAGGCAACGGCACCACAACGGTGGTTTTGTCCGCGCCTGTGCGGTCCGGAAGAAGACCTGGCTTGCTCACCAAAATGAACCGCGTCACCGCCTCGGGGGTTGTCGCCGATGTCCTCGGCCAGAACGTTCAGCGGGTTGCTCGGCTGCAATCAACGGACCACAAATTGCGGCTTCGTACGGGGGGGCGTCGTCTTCCAGCAGTCCCATGGCGGCGGCCGCGTCGACGACCCCCGGAACGTAATCGGCGTTCGGGAGGTGCTCATCCACCCACAGACGGCACTGTGCCCAGGCGTGGCCGTGCGTCGAGATCCGCTTGATATCGGAAAGCTCGACGCCGGGCCGCGCCACGAGCACGAAGGTGATAGGGACAAGGGCCTCGCGGATGATCCGGAGCTCTTCGCCCGTGGCAATCGCGTCCAACGTGGCTGTGACGCCACCCTCCACCGAGTTTTCGATGGGGGACCATGGCTGCGTCAGCTTCGCCTGCACGAACCCGATCCAGGGCCGTGTTGACGTTGGTGCATGGAATTCGAGTGGCGTCAGCAGCGCCGGGTACCTGCAGGAGCGCAGCCTCGGTGAAGGTGCCCTCAGGACCGAGGAATGTATAGGTAACCGCTGACATCAAATATTCCTTGCTAGTTATATAACCGGGTTAGAGAACAACCGGCTTCAGGCCATTATCCGAAACCATCGGCTTCCCGGCCTCAAACCACATATCCATGCCACCGGCCACGTTCACAGCAGAGTAGCCCTGCCCCACAAGCCACTGCACGGCGCGGAAGGAGCGGCCACCGGTGCGGCAGATGACGAAGAGGTCGTCGTCCGGATCGAGTTCGTCCAGGCGCGCCGGAAGCTGGTCCAGGGGGGGAATGTGTCGTGCACCTTCTGCGTGCCCGGCCACCCACTCGTAGTCTTCGCGCACGTCCAGGATGCTGGCGTTGCCCGGAATGTCGCCCACAGGCACGGTATCGAAGTCGCTCATGGCGTTCCCTTCCCATCGATTAAGTCCAGCATCCAGCCTAGTCCCCCGAGGCGTGACACCGTTACTTGAAGAGCGGACCGCCCTTGCTTCCCGACGGCCGGACGTTAAGACTGGGACGGAAGCGCTCCCCCACCCTCGGCCCGTTAGGAGTACCCCATGGCTACTGGCAACCGACCATTCTGGCGACATCCGGCGGTTACAAGCCGGGCGATCGCACCAGGCTCGAGTTCAACCATCTGATGCACTACGCCGTGGAGTTGTCAGGCGTGGCCGGCCGCGCGCCACGCGTGACACACATCGGTACGGCTTCCGGTGATCAACGCTGGTGGGCTGCCGAAATGGATCAGGCAGCACGCATCGCGGGGGGGTTCGACTTCAGCCACCTCAACCTCTTCACCATGCCCCAACATCGAGGACCCGGAAGCGCACCTCCTCGAGCAGGATGTGATCTGGGTGAACGGCGGTTCGGTGGTGAACCTGTTGGCCGTATGGCGCGCCCACGGACTGGACGGGATCCTGCGGAAGGCCTGGAAAAGCGGGGTGGTGCTGGCAGCGTCTCAGCGGCTCCATCTGTTGGTACCAGGGTGGCGTGACCGACTCCTTTGGCCCTGAGCTGCAGCCTGTTACCAACGCGCTGGGCTTCCTCCCCTACGGAAACGGCGTCCACTACGACTCTGAAGTGCGGCGTGCGCCGGCCATCCACAAGCTGGTGGCCAGCGGCACACTCGGTGAGACGCACTGCACGGACGACGGCGTGGGGGGGCTGGTTTATCGGGGGCACGGAACTTGTGGAGGTGGTGTCCGAAGTGAAGAACAAGGCAGCCTTCCGGGTAACCGCAGGTGCCGGCGAGAGCGTGGACGCTGTAGCTGTGGAGGAACGGTTGGAGTCGCGTTTCCTTGGTTGATCCTTACCTGCATGACATTTCGCGAATCACGGCTGTTGAGCTCCGCGATGCCCTGGCTTCGGGCGAACTCTCTGCGCGTGAGGCCACCACGCATTTCCTGTCTGCGATCGAATCGCGGAACAGGCAACTGGGCGCCTTCGTCACCGTCACGGTCGAACAGGCCTCAAGGACGCCACGGCCGCGGATCGGCTGCACGCCAGACTGATCCGCGAGCAACGACAAGACGAGCTCACCCTCCTTCACGGCGTGCCCACCGCATTCAAGGACCTCACCGATGTGGCCGGCGTGCCCACAACGCACGGCAGCGCCGCCCTCGAGCACAAGCCCGCCCCGGAGGACGGGGCCCTCGCAGCAACCTTGAAGGCCCAAGGTGTCATCTCGCTGGGTAAGACGCAGGTTCCGGAGTTCGGACTCACGGCCTATAGCGAAAACCGCGTGGCACCGCCGTCGCGTAATCCGCACGCCTTGGGGGCGAAGCTCCGGCGGCTCGTCCGGCG
>BBFS01000025.1 GCA_001313365.1 Paenarthrobacter nitroguajacolicus JCM 14115 | reverse complement strand
CGGAACTGCAGGCTTCGGGGGGCGGCTGCCGGAACAACTGGCTTCGGAGCCGCTTCTGCCGGTGCCGCCTTGGCGGCCGGTGCAGTTTTCGCCGCGCAGGCGCTGCCTTTGCCGGAGCTGCCTTGGCTGCAGGAGCCTCGACACGGGTGCTTTTTCAACAACCGGAGCAGGAGCTTCTTCAACAACCGGAGCTTCTTCAGCAGCCGGAGCCTCTTCAACAACCGGAGCCTCTTCAACAACCGGAGCTTCCTCAGCAACGGGAGCTTCTTCAGCAGCCGGAGCCTCTTCGGTAACCGCTGTCTGGGCCTCGGGGGGGCTTCGACAGTGTCCTGCTTGGTCTCCTCTTCGGTGACCTTGAAGCCTCGGGAAGAAGGTCGGCGAGGCTCTGCGTCAGCGGAGCCTGTTCGCCCGTGGTGTCTACACGTCCGGATGCCTTGGCCTCATTCTGAGCCTTGGCTTCAGCACGCTGCGTAGCGCGACGGGCTTCGGCCTTCGCTTCAGCCTTGTTCTTCAGCGGTCCGATCACCATGACCATGTTGCGGCCATCGATGCGCGGGCTGGACTCGATGATGCCAACCTCGGCAACGTCTTCAGCAAAACGCTGCAGCAGGCGGATACCCATCTCGGGACGCTGCTGCTCACGGCCGCGGAACTGGATCATGGCCTTGACCTTGTCACCGGCGCCAGGAACCGAAGTGCGTGACCGCGCTTGGTTTCGTAGTCGTGCTTGTCGATCTTAAGGCGGAAGCGAATTTCCTTCAGAACCGTGTTGGTCTGGTTCTTACGGGCCTCGCGGGCCTTCACGGCAGCTTCGTACTTGTACTTGCCGAAGTCCATCAACTTGCAAACAGGAGGCTTAGCCTGCGGGGGGGCAACTTCAACGAGATCGAGATCGGACTCGGCAGCAAGACGCAAGGCGTCCTCAATGCGGACAATTCCTACCTGTTCGCCGGCAGGACCGACCAACCGCACCTCGGGGACGCGGATACGCTCATTGATTCTTGGCTCGCTAATGTTAAAGCTCCTGTGGTTGTGGTGATGTCACCGGCAAAAAGAGAAGGCCCCCCCCAATTGCTGGTGCAATCGAAGGCCTCGAAGATCGGCTGCACCTCCCCGCGGGAAGTACGCACCCCCCGGAAGCAATGCCTCCGGAAGTGTCCGACCAGGTACCCGGCAACCTCTTGTCCCGAAAGGGATCCTGTCCCCCCCGAAGGGAACGGTTGACGCGGGTGGGAGAGAACTCCGCTTGCAAACTGAAAGTCAATTCTACAGAAACAACCCGCCAAGCGCACATTGCGGAAGGCGGGAGCAAGAACTGCAGATGTTGACTGTGAATAACGACTTCCAGTCGGTCTGTGACAAGCTTACCAGTATGAGCACTGAAGACAGCAATTCCCGTAACTCCTATGGGGAAGACGCCTCCCCCGCCGTTGATGCCGGAGTGTCCCAGCAGATCCGTGACATCGCTGAAGTTCCCGCAGTGGAAGTCATTACAACGGGCGCCGTTCACCTCATGAGCGCGGCCGCCGTCAAGGTGGGCCTGGCCGATGATCCCAATGCCGAGGACCTCAAGGACTTGGACGAAGCCCGCAAGCTCATCACGGCCCTCGCCGGCCTGGTGTCAGCAGCCGCCCCGGAAATCGGTTCACAGCACGCCGGCCCGTTGCGCGATGGCTTACGTTCACTGCAGCTGGCATTCCGCGAGGCTTCCCTCATTCCTGACGCCCCCCGGGCAAGGGTCCGGGCGAAAAGTTCACCGGACCGGTGAACTAGCCCCAACTTCCGCAATACTCAACGACGGCGGGTCGACCACGTGTGGTCGACCGCGTCGTTGCTTGTTTGGTGTTGAGGTTCAGCGCTTCAGCGTTTCCGGGTTTCAGACGCGGGCGGCCCGGCGGCGCAAGGACATCAGGATGAGTCCCGTAGCGCAGAGAGCGACGCCAGCAATGCCGACGGCGGCAAAGCCACCCGACGGACCTACGGTGTCGATAAAGACCCCCCCGGCCAGAGGCGCGCCCAAGGCAACACCTGCAGTCAGCGCCGAGCCATACCAGCCCATCGCTTCACCCCGGCGCTCCTCGTCCACAAGGTCAGCCACCTTCTCGGACGACGCCGACAAAACCGGTGCGCACAAAAGGCCGGGCAGGAGCGAGAGGAACGCGAGGGTCCAGGTGTCTTGGGCAAAGCCCATCGGAATGGTGAGTGCGGCCATGCCCAGGAGCAAGAGCATTGGCGAAACGGTCCGCTTCATTGACCCGTAGATGAGTCCACCGACCACGGACGCTGCGCACCAGAAGAAGAACACGATGCCGATTTCATTCTCGTGTCCACCACGTTCCAGCAGCCCGACGATGCTGACATCCGAACCACTGAGCACCATCCCGGATCCCGCGGCTACGACGAAGAGTGCCGCAACGGAAACCGTGAACCAGGTGAAGTTCCTGGCGACGCGACTCCGGAAGGCTGATGTGCGCGAAGTTGCCGACGCCATTTCAGAGGCCGCCTCCTGGACGTGGGCAGGCGCTGAGGCCACCATGGCAGCCTCCGCAGCAGCGAGGTCAGCCGCCGCCCTGTCCGCGGTCTCCTGCGGGGGGGTGCAGACCACTTCGCTCCGGGTTGGCGGGTTGAACCACATAAGGAACAGCCCGGCAACGGAGACCGAAATTCCTACTGCCGTCAGTCCGATCGCCGAGAAGCCACTGGTTGCCACGATGGCGCCGACAGCCGGGCCGATCATGAACACCAGCTCGGTGGCGATGGAATCGAGGGCAAAGGCCGATCGCCGCTGCTCGCCATCCACCATGACACCCAGCGACTGGCGGACAACACTGAAAATCGGCAGGGTGAAAAGACCGCCGACAAACACCAATGGCAGCAGCCATTCATACGAAACGTGCGGGACTATCGACCAGATGACGGTTTCGGACACAACCGAAGGGATCAGGCCTTCCTCAGCCCCCCCACCATGTCCACCCGGCGACCACGCCAGGGTGCACCCAGCGCAATGCCGATGGTCATGACAGCGGCCGCTGCACCGGCGGCGGCGTAGCCTGGCCCAGCGTCAGCACGATGTGCAGAGTGAGGAGCACGCCCGCCGCCGAGTGTGGAATGCGCGCAATCATGCCCACAACCAACAGACGCCGGACAGGGCGGATGGACAGCATCTCCTTATAGAGAGCGAAGTTCACTGGCTAAATCCTCTTGTTCCCCAGGGCAGCCCCGGGGAACCGGCACTGCCATTAATGCCGCGCGGGCTCCTGTGCTGCGCGCTGCAGTTTTACTTCCATGGAATCAACGCCCTCGGCAAAGGAATCCATCCTTGCCCACGCATCGTTCAGTTGGGCAAGGAGCGCCTGCACAGCCACGGCGTCGAGCCCATCTTCGAGGAAGAGCACCACACGCAGTTCCGGCCCTGCACCGCCGCCATGTACACGTCGACCGTCGGCCGTCAGGGACGCAACACCGCCACCGGGTTGCGTCTCCAAGCGACGGACGGTCCGAAATGCCGAGACCGTTGAAACGAGAGCAGCCTCCAGTTGATCATCAAGGTATGACGCGTCCAGTCCTTCTGCTGGGCAAGGGCCCACATTGCCGGGCGCCGAACAACAAATGCGAAGTCGGAGCCTGGGTCCATCACCAACAGCTGCGCGCCCTCGGATACTGCAGAAAGCGCTGCGCGCGCAGCGTATACGGCCACGGGCCGCGCCTCCGGATGCCATGCCTCGAGGGCAGCTGCCGAGGTGAAGACCGGCATGGCCGTGCGACCATCGGGGGGGCCTTCAGTGTGACCAAAGCCATATCGGCCTGCTTGTCCGCATGGAGGCCGTCGACGCCTCTGCTTCCTCAGCCAGCTGGGCAACTACCGGAACGAAAACCCTTGCCGTCGCCAAGGAGGCAACAACGTCTTCCTCGCTGCCGGTTCCGTTGATCAGTGCCGCGATGGCGGCTACATAACCAGCGTCCGCCGAGCCGTCGTCGTCCTCAAAATTGTGGATTTTGGCGTCGTCACCGCTGAGGCTCCTTCCGGACCAAGGCTGGCCGGCAGAGTCGGTAGCTCCACCGGCACCGGCCAAGGCGGCCGCTATGTGACCGGGAAGCTCACGCCTGCCGTGGCCATGATCGTCGTGCTGATGTCCTGCGTTGTGGGGCATCAGCGGCGGCCGGCAACGTCCAGCGCCTCGGGCAGCGTGAAGGCACCGGCGTAGAGAGCCTTGCCTACGATCGCGCCTTCAACACCCAGCGGTACCAGTTCGCGCAGAACGCGCAGGTCTTCCAAGCTGGAGATACCGCCCGAAGCGACAACGGGCTTGCCGGTCTTCTCCACCATCTGGCGAAGGAGTTCCACGTTCGGGCCTGAAGGGTTCCGTCCTTGGTGACGTCTGTGACAACGTAGCGGGCGCACCCTGCGTCTTCAAGGCGTGCCAGAACCTCCCAAAGGTCACCACCCTCCTTGGTCCAACCGCGTCCGGCAAGAGTTGTCCCGCGGACGTCAAGCCCGACGGCGATCTTGTCACCGAAGCGGTCGATTGCCTTTCGGGTCCACTCCGGGTTCTCCAACGCTGCCGTTCCGAGATTCACGCGCGCGACGCCCAGCTCCAGCGCACGCTCCAGGGATTCGTCGTCCCGCAAACCGCCGGAGAGTTCCACCTTGACGTTGAGCTGCGATACGACATCGCTGATCAGCGCGGCGTTGTTTCCACGGCCGAAAGCGGCGTCCAGGTCAACCATGTGCACCCATTCGGCACCGGCGTCCTGCCAGTTCAAGGCTGCTTCCAGGGGTGTACCGTAGCTGGTTTCCGAGCCGGCTTCTCCCTGCAGGAGGCGGACTGCCTGGCCGTCAACGATGTCGACGGCGGGCAGGAGTTCCAGAACGGACTGGGCGGAGGTGGTCATGTGTGTCCTTGGAGTTCGAAGGTGACGCGATTTGTTGAGCGACTGGTTTAGTTACCCAGCGTCAGGAGATAGGCGGCCAACAGGGACATCCCGGCCAGCACGTAGAAAGAAATGGAAACCCAGCGCGGTTTATTCTGCTGGTGGAAGGAGATACCCCCCCCGCCTATCAGCAGGCCGGCGAGGGCCATCAGCAATACTGAGCCCCACATCTAGGCGGTATCGCTTCCGGATGCTTCCGGAGCGGGCTTACGGAGGCTGTCCACCCAGTTTCGCAGGAGCCGGGCTCCGGCATCGCCTGACTTCTCCGGGTGGAATTGGGTAGCGCAGAGTGGGCCGTTCTCGACAGCAGCAATGAAACGCGCACCATGCTCGGACCACGTGACCATGGGAGGAGCCATGCGGGGCTGAACGACGTCGAAGTTCCACTCCTGGACACCGTAGGAGTGCACAAAGTAGAAACGTTCCTGCTCAACGCCGGCGAACAGCTTTGAGCCTCAGGTACGTCCACAGTGTTCCAGCCCATGTGCGGCACTACAGGAGCGGGAAGGAGTTCAACCTTGCCCGGCCACTCGGCCATACCCTCGGATTCAGTGCCGTGCTCTACACCGGCTTCGAAGAGGACCTGCAAGCCGACGCAGATGGCCAGCACAGGGCGGCCACCAGCAACCCGGCGTCCAATCATGCGAATGGCATCGACGGACTTAAGCTCCTTCATCACCGTCTCGTAGGCACCAACCCCGGGCACCACCAAGCCGTCAGCGTTAAGCACGTCCTCAGGCTTGGAGCTCAGAACAACGTGGGCGCCAGCGCGCTCAAGGGCACGGACGGCGGACCGTACGTTGCCCGATCCATAGTCCAGCACAGTGACAGTGGGCTTGCCTTCGGGCGACTCCGGCTTCACGGATGCAGTGGCGTCAGCCACCGCTCCATTCTTCAGAAACTGGCCGCTCATAGTGCGCCCTTGGTGGAAGGGATGCCCTCCACGCGGGGGATCGGATTCCACGGCTGCACGTAAAGCGCGGGCAAAAGCTTTGAACTGGGCCTCGACGATGTGGTGCGGGTCCCGGCCAGCCAAGACATTCATGTGCAGGCAGATTCCGGCATGCAGCGTGATGGCTTCAAAAACGTGGCGTGTCAGCGAGCCCGTGAAGTGTCCACCGATCAGGTGGTACTCCTGCCCGGCCGGCTCACCACCGTGCACCAGGTAAGGACGCCCGGAAACATCCACGACAGCGTGCGCCAGCGCTTCGTCCAAAGGAACAGTTGCTTCGCCGAAGCGACGGATGCCGGCCTTGTTGCCCAATGCCGTCCGCAGGACCTCGCCAAAAGTGATGGCGACATCTTCCACGGTGTGGTGCGCGTCGATGTGGGTGTCGCCCGTGGCCTTCACCGTCATGTCGATCAGGGAGTGCTTGCACAGTGCCGTCAGCATGTGGTCGTAGAACGGAACCGAGGTACTGATGTCCGAGACACCGGAACCGTCCAGGTTGATCTCCACCAGGACTGAAGACTCGCTGGTGGTGCGCTCCATGCGCGCGGTGCGGGCAGCGGTCGGCGTGGTGCCGGTTTCGCTCATTGGGACGTCCTTATACACGGAGGGTGGGTTGGGTCTATGGACAAGTTTAGGCGCGCTGCGGCGCCGTGCCGTCCAGCAGTGCTTCCAAGGCCTCAAGGAAGGCGGTGGTTTCCGGTTCGGTCCCGGCGGTAACACGCAAGTGCCCGGGGATGCCGACGTCGCGAATCAGCACACCGGCATCGAGCAGGCCCTGCCAAATCTTGTGCGGCTCCTCGAGGCCGCCAAAGAAGACGTAGTTGGAGTCGGAGGCCGCGGCTTGAGGCCCATGCGAAGGAGCTCAGTCACAATCCGGTCGCGTTGTACCTTGATGTCCTCGACGTCGGCCATCAGGCTTCACGGTGGTTGAGCGCAGCCAGGGCCGTTGCCTGAGTGACGGCAGACAAGTGGTACGGAAGGCGGACCAGCCTGATGGCGTCCGTGACTTCCGGGGCTGCCGCCATGTAGCCGAGCCGGGCACCTGCAAGGGCGAACGCTTTACTCATGGTGCGAGAGACGATCAACCGCTCGCGTCCTGGCAACAACGTCAAGGCGCTCGGAGTATTGTCGTGCGCGAACTCGTGATACGCCTCGTCCACGATCACGATGGCCTGGCTCGCTTCTCCGGCCTCGTAGACGGCTTCGACAACGTCCAAGCCCAACCCTGTACCGGTTGGGTTGTTCGGTGAGCACAGGAACACGATGTTGGCGCCCGTTTCCCGAACCTGTACGGCGGCCGATTCGGCGTCCAGCCCGTAGTCGTCAGCACGCACTCCGCGGACATACTCCGTGTCCGTGCCACTCGCCAGAAGGGGGTACATGGAGTACGTGGGCGGGAAACCGAGCGCTTTGCGTCCCGGTCCACCAAATGCCTGGAGGATTTGCTGCAGGACTTCATTGGATCCGTTGGCGGCCCAAATGTTGTCCGGAGAAAGTTCGTGGCCAAGGTACTCCGCGAGGGCTACCCGTAGTTCAGTGAACTCGCGGTCCGGATAGCGGTTCAGTCCTGTGGCCGCAGCGGCGACAGCTCGGTGATGGCGGCCTGGACATCCGCGGGGGGGACGCATGAGTGTTTTCGTTGACGTTGAGCAGAATGGGGGGGACGTCAAGCTGCGGTGCGCCATAGGGGCTCAGTCCACGCAGGTTGGTCCGGAGGGGGGGAAGTCTGTCAAGTCGCTCAAGCTGGTCACTCACCATCACAGTTTAAGGGGCGGCCCGGACTGCCGACTAACTGTGACGCCGGGCGATCGGTTCCTGCGGATGGTGGACGACTTAGTTTGCAGGGACGAACAGCTGCTGGCCGGGCAGAATGCGGCCGCCGCGGAGGTCGTTCAGCTGGATGATCTCCGCGATGACATCACGCGGGTCCCGCTCCGGAGCGGCCGCGCCGGCAATGCCCCACAGTGATTGGCCCGGCTGGACCGTGACAGTGACTGCAACGGGCGGTCGCAATTGGGACTGGGAGTCCGATGCCTTGGCCGGGGGGGAGTTGATGAAGCCGGCAAGGGTCAGCAGCGCCGCCACCAACAGCATTGCCGGGATGCCGAAGAAGACAATCCGTCCCCGCCGGGTCAGACGCAGGCGAGCGGGTGCCTGAGTGGTGCGGAATTCAGCGAACGTAGTGACTGCGGACATGAGCTGAGCCCTTCTGAGCTATTGCCGGTTTCCGGGGGTGCCCGGAGATCGGCGGCCAATTCTTTGCGTTCCCGTCCTCTGATCCCGGATGTTCGAACACTCTGTTCGAACATCCGGCTTCAGCATCAGGTTTATAGAACACATATTCGAACCTTGCTATGACATTTTTAGCACTTATCAACGAACGGTGTCGAGACTCGCTAGAACAAATGTTTGATAAACGCCTGTGCCTGCCCTACGTTTGAGTGAAGAAACAGCACTGTTTCAGTGGAACAGGAGGGTCTGACATTTTTTGCAGACCCAACGACCCCGGCTCGCTTGGGGGGGCGGAATGGAAAGGCATTGGCGAACATGGCAGCGAAAGCCACAGGCGGCGGGGGGGCACCCCTGCGGAGCCAGCAGCCTCAAAAGAGTCCCAAGAGCCTGACTGTGCGGCAGAAAAAGATCCTGGAGACCATCCAGCGGTCGGTCAATGACAACGGTTACCCGCCCAGCATGCGCGAGATCGGTGACACCGTGGGCCTGGCCAGTTTGTCCAGCGTTACTCACCAGTTGTCCCAATTGGAGAAACTTGGCTACCTGCGCAGGGACCCCAAGCGGCCCCCCCGCGCCATGGAAGTCCTGATGCCGCTGACGCTCGATGGTGGCACCATTCCGGGCGTGGAAGCGCCCACCACCCTTCGCAGCGCGGGCGGCCTTGCCGTAACGGAGCTGGCCAGTGCCAGTGATACCGCCATGGTCCCGCTGGTGGGCCGGATCGCCGCCGGCGGACCGATCCTGGCTGACCAGACGGTGGAAGACGTGCTTGCGCTCCCCCCCGCCAACTTGTGGGGGCATGGCGAACTGTTCATGTTGAAGGTAGCCGGCGATTCCATGATTGACGCCGCCATCTGTGACGGTGATTGGGTTGTGGTCCGCCGCCAGAATGACGCCATCAACGGCGACATCGTTGCTGCCCTGCTGGATGACGAAGCAACCGTAAAGACTTTCCGCCAGCGGGATGGCCATACGTGGCTGCTCCCGCAGAACACCCAATACGAACCCATCCTGGGCGATCAAGCCACCATCATGGGCAAGGTAGTTTCGGTACTGCGGTCCCTCTAGGCGACCTACGGGGGCTTTAGCCGAGCCCAGCCGCTCCAGAACGCCACGGACCACTGCCCGGTCCGTCGTTGCCCAGAACGGCGGCAGGGCGGCACGCAGAAAGCCTCCATAGCGTTCCGTCGAGAGCCGCGAGTCGAGCACCGCAACTACTCCTTTGTCTCCTGTCGAACGGATCAGGCGGCCAGCACCCTGCGCCAGTCGAATGGCAGCATGCGTCGCCGATACGGCCATGAAGCCATTCCCACCTGATTGCGCCACTGCGCGGGAGCGCGCAGTCATCAGGGGATCATCAGGCCGCGGGAAGGGAATGCGGTCAATGACAACCAAGCGGCATGAGCCCCCCCCGGAACGTCTACGCCCTGCCACAGTGACATGGTTCCGAAGAGACAGGTGTCTGGCTCATCCGCGAATTGCTTTACGAGGGCCGCCATAGTGGATTCGCCTTGGCAGAGGATATCCACGTCCAATCGGAGCCGCATGGCATCGGCTGCTTCTTCGGCCGCACGCCGTGAGGAGAACAGGCACAGGGCTCCCCCCCGCCGGACGCGCGAATGAGGTCTTCCAATTCGTCGAGCGCCTCGGGGGAAGTACCACGACCGGGTTTTGGGAGGTGCTTGGCCACATACAGGACACCCTGTTTGGGATAATCAAAGGGCGAACCCACATCGATCCCGGTCCAGCTCGGGGGGGCGCCGTCGCCGATGAGGCCGAGGCACCTGCTGCCGGTTCGAAAGCCGAGCCGATGGCCAGCGTGGCGGAGGTCAGCACCACCGTGTGGCCGGCGAAGAGACCCTCGCGAAGCCGCCCGGCAACGCTGAGCGGGGCGATGTTGAGCAAGGCGGGAGCAGTCTCGTCCGGTTGGGAATAGCCCTGCTGCGGGTCGAACGTGCTGTTCCTGGAGAACCATACAACTTCGCGGTTCTCCTTGGCGGCCAGCATGCGTTCGCACAATTCCAGGATCAGCATGAGCCGTGAACGCGCCAGCTGCCGTCCGCCGTCGACTGCGTTTGATGAATCTGTCTTCGAATCCGAGAGCGCAGCGCGGGCGGCGTCTCTCAACTGGTCCAGGCAATCCAGCTGTTCGTCGTTGAGGCCGTTGGGCAACAGCCCGTTGGGCACCCCCGGCGATGGCCATATCCAAGCGCTCCGCGGCAGCGTTGAGCGCATCCACTGTAATGGCCGTGTGTTTGCGTGCACTTGATGCCGCCGCGTGAACCATGGCCACCGACAACTGGCCTGAAACAGCACCGGTCACGCGGTCCTGAAGTTCATGCGCCTCGTCAACCACCACGACGTCGTACTCAGGCAGCACGGCCAGGCCTTCAAAGGCACTGACGGCCAGCATTGCGTGGTTGGTGACCACGACGTCGGCTTCACCCGCCCGTGAGCGTGCCAGCTCGCTGAAGCACTCTTCTGCTACGGGACACTTCTGGCGCCCAAGCACTCCATGGACGTCACGGATACCTGACGCCAGGCCCTGTCGGTGACCCCTGGCATGAGTTCATCGCGGTCTCCGGTAGCGGTCTTCTCAGCCCATTCCCGAAGACGGACTACTTCCTTACCCAGCTGTGATTGCGGACCGCCCATGGAAGCAGCAAAGTGGGGGCACGCTGGTGTCCTCGCCGAGGGAGAACAGCTGCCCTTCGGAGGGCTCTTCGCTGGGGGAACCCGCCTTCGAGCTTCTGCAGGCACACATAATTTGCCCTGCCCTTGACGAGCGCCACATTGACCGGGCGCTCAAGGGCAGGGTTGATGGTCTCCAGCAGCCGGGGAAGGTCCCGCCCAACGATTTGGGTTTGGAGTGCCAGGGTGGCGGTGGACACGAGAGTCGGTTTATCGCTGTCCATGGAATGGGCGATCAACGGAATCAGGTAAGCCAACGACTTACCTGTTCCCGTTCCCGCCTGGACCAGCAGGTGCTCCCCCCCGGTCTCGATGGCCCGGGTGACATGCTTGGCCATTTCGTGCTGGCCGGCACGGCTTTGTCCGCCCATGCCGGCAACAGCCCGATCCAACAGTTCGAGGGTGGTCTTCTCCCCCCACCGATTCGACGGCGTCCGCCGCCACCTTCTCAACCATTACTGACGAATGACTCCAGTTCAGCGGCCAGGCCTTCGCGCACCATGACAACTACCCGGGTCCCGTTCTCCTCGTGCTCAGTGCTGAGGATTTCCGAGTCGGAACTGTGCAATTTGCTGATCATTTCCCCCGCGGTCGTAGGGAATGAGCAGTTCAAGGCGCACACCGGCCGGGGGGGAATGGACCGGCTGATGTCTTCCAGCAGCTCCGCGATGCCCTGGCCCGTGCGGTGGACACAACAGCATGGCGGGGGGGCTCTTTCTGCTTGAGGCGCTCCACCACGAAGGGATCCGCGACGTCCACCTTGTTGAGGACGATGATCTCGGGAACCTTGCGGGCATCAACCTCGGTGAAAACGGCCCTTACCGCTGCAATCTGGCCCTCAGGATCGGGGTGCGATGCATCCACCACATGGAGGATCAAGTCCGCATCCGCAACTTCCTCCAGCGTGGAGCGGAAGGCCTCAATGAGCTGGGTTGGGAGTGAACGAACGAACCAACGGTGTCTGCGAGGGTATAGCCGATGCCGTCCGGGGTTTGCGCCTTACGGACTGTGGGATCCAGGGTGGCGAACAGGGCGTTCTCCACCAGGACACCTGCGTCAGTAAGGCGGTTGAGCAGGGACGACTTCCCAGCGTTCGTGTACCCGGCGATGGCAACAGACGGAACCGCATTACGACGGCGGTTGGCACGCTTGGTCTCACGCGCAGGCTTCATCGCGGCGATTTCGCGACGCAACTTGGCCATGCGGGTGCGGATTCGGCGCCTATCAAGTTCGATCTTGGTTTCACCAGGACCACGCGAACCCATTCCAGCGCCTGCTCCACCCACCTGGCCACCGGCCTGGCGGGACATGGAGTCGCCCCAACCGCGAAGCCTCGGGAGCAGGTACTCGAGCTGTGCGAGCTCCACCTGCGCCTTGCCTTCGCGGCTCTTTGCGTGCTGGGCAAAGATATCCAGGATCAGCGTGGTGCGGTCAACTACCTTGACTTTCACAATGTCCTCGAGGCCGCGTCGCTGCGAGGGCGCGAGCTCAGTGTCCACAACCACAGTATCTGCGCCCGTGGCAGCGACGATGTCCTTGAGCTCCTGGGCCTTACCGGAACCAAGGAAGGTCCCGGGGGGGTCCGGCTTCTGCCGGCGCTGAACCAAACCGTCCAACACCTCGGATCCGGCGGTCTCTGCAAGTGCCGCCAGCTCGCGGAGGGAGTTCTCAGCGTCCGCGAGAGTCCCCCCCTCAGTCCACAGACCGGCCAGTACGACGCGCTCCAGGCGCAACTGTCGGTATTCGACCTCAGTGACGTCTTCAAGTTCGGTTGACAGTCCTGCGGTACGGCGAAGGGCGCGGCGTTCAGCCAAATCTTCTTGGTCGCCGTCGTAGATACTGTGTTCACGGTCCAGCGTGGAAATCGCCTGCGCCTTGCCGAACACACCGTTGGCGTCGTTGTCGTCGGATGCTGCGCAGGTACATCCTTGGAAAGAATCCGGTCGATGACGGCCTGGATTTGTTCAGGACTCATGTCCTGGGCGTCGGAATCGGATCCGGAGTGCTTCTGGGTGGTCATGGTCTCCTTAGACTGTTCGGCAATTCCAGAATAGTGCGGTTTCGTGCTCGATGGGGGGGCGCTATTCGCGCTGGGCTGACGGACATCGGCCAAAAGGGCCTCCTGTGTACTGGGCAGCCGGTGCCTTTCGGAGGCAGGGGGGGCTGCTGGAATGTGGCGTGATTGACTCCGCGGGGGGAGGGTCCTTGGCCAACGTGAGGATGCTCTGCCTGCCCTACGCGTTTAGCCGGATGGATACAGCTGTCCACTAGGGTGCGGGGGCGAAATCTTCAGAGCGTCCGGCTCCAAATACTGGATTTGCCGGACTGAGCCAGTGGGACCTGCCGGGCGGAAAGGCCGGCCGGGCTGAAATGCCAAGTGGGCCTGCGTCGCGGGCGGTACCGTCAAACGCCGGATGACTCCGGTGTCTGTGGGCTGATTACTCGAAGATCAAGAACATGCGTTCCACTTTAGCAGCCATTGTCAAACCTGCTGCCGAAGGAGGCGGTTTCCCAAGCCGACGATAGCCAACTAATCTGGCAAATTATGGAGTCTGCACACTATTTCACTGCCCAACCGGCCGGACCATTCACCCGCAAGCCACTCACTGTGGAACTCGCAGGAGCCACGCGCCAGCTGCAGACCTCGTCGGGAATCTTCAGTCCCGACGGCGTGGACAAAGGCACGGCAGTACTTTTCTCCGAGGTTCCACCGCCGTCACCGAAGGGTCACCTGCTGGACATCGGCTGCGGCTGGGGTCCGATTGCCCTCACCTTGGGGCTGATGGCACCACATGCCAAGGTCCATGCGGTGGATGTGAATGAGCGTTGCATCACGCTGACCAATGAGAATGCGGCGGCGCTCGGCCTCACCAACGTCACTGCCAGCCTCCCGCACGAGGTAGACCCCGCCGTCGAGTTCGACACCATCTGGTCCAACCCGCCCATCCGCATCGGAAAAGACGAATTGCACACCCTGCTGCTGACGTGGCTCCCCCCCCGGCTGGCACCGGGCGGTAACGCCTGGTTGGTTGTCCAGAAGAACCTGGGCTCCGATTCCCTCCAGCGGTGGCTGGCCACCGAGCTGGACAGCTCCTACACGGTCTCCCGTGAGAGCACATCCAAGACGTTCAGGATCATCCGTATCAGGAAAGCGTCCCAGTAGCCACGATGACGGCTGGGCCACTAAGTTCAACATGCTCGCGGCCTCCCGCGCCAGGGAAGAACTTCACACCTACGACGCCGCCCGGTACCTTCACGTGCCAGTCGTTGGGAGCCGTATCACCCGCCCAGTGACGAATCGCGACGGCGGCGGCGCACGCGCCTGTGCCGCAGGATTGCGTCTCCCCCCCACGCCGCGCTCGTGAACGCGCATGGTGATGGTTCCTACGCCGTCCTCCACCAGGGGCTCGGCGGGAACCACGAACTCAACATTGGTTCCGTTTGCGGGCTTGGGATCCACCACGGGGGGCTTGAACAATTGTGTGGCTGAAAGCTCGCTGAGTTCTGCGAGGGCAACTACCGTGTGGGGGGGTTGCCCATACTGACTGACAGACCGGGCCTTGCCACTTCCAGGCCGTCGGCGCTTACCAGCGCATCCATGGCCTTGCTGGTGGCCTCCTGGGGGGGAAGATGAACTCCCATGGGCCCATATCCACGGCATAACCGTTGACTGTCCTTACAACCTTTTTTACGCCGCCACGAGTGCCGATGGTGAGCGTCTGACCGGGCCCCAGGTTCACGAGGTTCTCCGCAATCAGGAAATGGACGAAAACGCGTACGCCATTGCCGCACATTTCGGAGAGCGAACCATCTCCGTTGCGATAATCCATGAACCACTCGGCTTCGGGATCCTGCTCAAGGGCGACACGACCTTCCGGGAGAAAACGGGAAGGAACTGCCCGGATGAGGCCGTCACCCCCCGATGCCACATGGCGGTCGCACAACTGCGCGACCTGCTCGGCCGTGATCTCGTGGGCGTCACCGGGATCAGCGATGAGGACAAAATCATTGCCCGTTCCGTGACCCTTGGAGAACTCCAGCCCGGCGAGGCTGGAAAGTGGCACTGGAGCACCGGCAGTTGCGGGCTGCGGGGGGCGGGAACTGCGGCGGTTTCGTCCATGGATCTAGGCTACCTGCCACGGCTCTTTGGCCAGAAATTGCAGCGGTTAGGTCGTGGACGCGCTGGCCGCATTGACAGCACTGGCTGCCTTAGCCACAAGCTCCGGATCCTGCCAGTCGAGCCAAGTGATTCGTGGATCGGCCCGGAACCATGTCAGCTGGCGCCGCGCAAACTGCCTGGTTGCCACGATGGTTTCCTCGGCGGCGGCACCCGCAGTCATCCCGCCGTCCAGGACCTTCAGGAATTGGGCGTATCCCAAAGCGCGCGAAGCCGTCTTGCCGCTCCTCAAACCGACCGCGTCGAGTCGTTCGACTTCCTGCTGGAGCCCTGCATCTACCATCCGATGCACCCTCAGTCCCAGACGTTCCCGCAGTTGCTCCCGATCGACCTCCAGGCCGATCTGGAGTGCTGGCTGGAAATACTCGCGCTGTGGCATGAACGAGCTGAAAGGGCGGCCAGTGAGACCGTGCACTTCCAATGCCCGGATCACGCGTCGTGCGTCTCGAAGGCGGGCAGCCGAGACGGGATCGACTTCCTCGAGGCGGGCCCGCAACGGCGCAAGCCTTTGGTTTCGCATTCTTCTTCCAGCTGACTGCGGAGCACCGGATCAGTGCCCGGGAATTCCAGCACATCCAGTGCTGCCCGAACATACAGCCCGGATCCGCCCACAAGGATGGCGCGCTTTCCCCCCCGTGAATGGATGTCATGGATGGCCGCGCGGCATTCATTTTGGAAGTCGGCCACACTGGCTTCCTGCGTGACGTCCATGGTGTCCAACAAATGGTGTGGCACCCCCCCTGCGCTCTTCCACTGTGATCTTGGCAGTTCCAATATCCATGCCACGGTAGAACTGCAAGGCGTCGGCGTTGATCACCTCGCCGTTCAGGGCCAGAGCGAGGTTGACGCCAGATCCGACTTACCGGAACCTGTGGGACCAACAACGGCGATGACAGGCTGGTGGGGGTTCCGAACTGGCAAACGACATGCTGTCTCGGCTCACGGGCCTAGGCGCGGCGAACCGGCAAGGCCGGCATGCCCAACGCCACGCCCGTCTTGCCTGACGCCGATCCTGCAGCCGGGACGCCGCACGAATCAGCCTGCGAGCGATCCCAGGCATCGCCTGCACGGGAGCGGCGCAAAAGGTAATCCTCTGCTGTTGCCGGGTCAGCCACAAGGTGGAAGGCTGCGGCCTCGGTAATGGTCACGGTGACGAAGTCACCCGGCCGCGGGGGGGTTCCGGCTCCGGCCGGCACGGAGAAGTGCACCAGCCTTTGGTCCTTCGAACGACCGGACAACCGGTGTGTTTCGCCGGCTTTCCGTCCTGACTGCGCTGTAACCAGGACTTCCACTTTCCGCCCCCAGCTGCTTGGCGTTCTCTTCTGCGGCAATACGGTCCTGCAGCGCCGTGAGGCGTTCGTAGCGCTCCTGCACCACGGCCTTGGGGAGTTGCTCTGGAAGGTCTGCAGCCGGCGTGCCGGGCCGCTTGGAGTACTGGAACGTGAAGGCGGAGGCAAACCGCGACTTCTCCACGACATCCAGGGTCGCTTGGAAGTCTTCCTCGGTTTCACCGGGGAAGCCGACGATGATGTCGGTAGTGATGGCAGCATGCGGGATGCGTTCCCGCACTTTGTCCAGAATTCCCAGGAATTTGCTGGAACGGTACGAACGGCGCATGTCTTTCAGTACCTTGTCCGAGCCGGACTGCAGTGGCATATGCAACTGGGGCATGGCGTTGTGTGTTTCGGCCATGGCGTCAATGACATCATCCGTAAATGCGGCGGGGTGGGGGCTGGTGAAACGAACACGTTCCAGGCCTTCGATTTCACCGCATGCGCGGAGGAGTTTGGAGAACGCCTGGCGGTCACCAAACTCCACACCGTAGGAATTCACATTCTGGCCAAGCAACGTGACTTCCACAGCCCCGTCATCCACGAGAGCCTGAATTTCCGCCAGAATCTCGCCGGGACGCCGGTCTTTCTCCTTGCCACGAAGCGAGGGCACTATGCAGAACGTGCAGGTGTTGTTGCAACCCACGGAGATTGACACCCAACCTGCATACACAGAGTCTCGCTTGGTGGGGAGCGTTGACGGGAACACATCCAAGGATTCGAGAATCTCGAGTTGCGCCTCATTGTTGTGCCGGGCGCGGTTCAGCAGGGCCGGCAAGGCTCCCACGTTGTGCGTTCCAAACACGGCGTCCACCCACGGCGCCTTCTTCACAATGGTTTCCCGGTCCTTCTGGGCCAGGCAGCCACCAACAGCAATCTGCATTCCGGGGGGGTTTGCTTCCTTGACCTGCCGAAGCTGGCCAAGGTTTCCATAGAGTTTGTTGTCTGCGTTCTCCCGCACAGCGCATGTATTGAAGACCACGACGTCGGCCACTTCACCTTCAGCGGCCACATAACCGGCTTCTTCGAGGAGTCCCGCCATGCGCTCTGAATCATGGACGTTCATCTGGCAGCCGAAAGTACGAACCTGATAGGTCCTGGGCTCGGCAGAAGGAGTGGCGGCAGCTGTTGGGGGAGGGAATGGTCAAACTCACTACTCAAGGGTACCGGCTTCTGCCAGCACCTCACCGACGATCCTGAACGCCATGGAGGGGGGGGCGTACCCCTTGCGGGCCAACATTGATGCAAGCCGACGGGTGTACTTGTCCCGCTCGGCCCGATCTGACAGATCCATGCTGGGCCGCACTTTGCGCTGAACGAGCTCCCGGGCAGCCGATTCCTCGTCCTGGTCGCTGAGTTGCGACAGGGCTTCCTCTGCCGCATCCAGCTCTATGCCTTTGTCTGCCAGTTCCCGACGAATGGCGCCTTTGGCAAGCTTCTTGCTCTGCGAACGGCTGCGGACCCACATTCTGGCGAACTCAGCATCATCGATCAACTGAACTTCTTCGAAGCGGTCCAGAACTGCCTCCGCCACGTGCTCGGGAACGTTCCGTTCAGCGAGTTTCCGGGACAGTTGCAGCCGGCTCCGCGGCGCCATCGTCAACTGCCTCAGGACGATGGCACGCGCCACGGATTCGGGATCAGGTTCGGGATCGGCCGCAACGGAGGAATCCGGCTCCGGCCCTCTCCTAGCCGTCAACGGCCTTCAGCTTCGGGGGGGAATCTTCTTCAGTTTTTACTACGCCCACGCCAAGCTTTTCCTTGATGAGGCGCTCCAGTTCCTGGGCGAGCTCGGGGGTTGTCACGCAGGAATCGACGCGAGTTCTCCATGCCCTGGCCCAGCTGATCGCCGTCATACGTGAACCACGAGCCCGACTTCTTGATGATGCCGTGCTCGACACCCATGTCAATGATGCCTCCCTCACGGGAGATGCCCTGACCGTAGATGATGTCGAACTCGGCGATCTTGAAGGGCGGAGCCATCTTGTTCTTGACGATCTTTGCCTTGGTGCGGTTACCGACGGAGTCAGCGCCTTCCTTGAGGGTCTGGATGCGACGAACGTCGATACGCACTGAGGCGTAGAACTTCAAGGCCTTACCACCGGTGGTTGTTTCCGGGGGATCCGAAGAACACACCGATCTTTTCACGCAACTGGTTGATGAAGATGGCGGTGGTCTTGGTTTGACTCAGGCGGCCCGTGATCTTACGCAGGGCCTGGCTCATGAGTCGAGCCTGGAGGCCAACGTGGGAGTCGCCCATTTCGCCTTCGATTTCGGCGCGGGGTACCAAGGCGGCTACGGAGTCAATGACCACGATGTCCAGCGAGCCGGAGCCCACCAGCATGTCCATGATCTCCAATGCCTGCTCACCGGTGTCCGGCTGGGAAACCAAGAGTGCATCCGTGTCCACGCAAGCTTGGCGGCGTAGTCCGGGTCAAGTGCATGCTCGGCGTCAATGAACGCTGCGATGCCACCTGCGCGCTGTGCGTTGGCAACAGCATGAAGGGCCACGGTGGTCTTACCCGAGGATTCCGGACCATAGATTTCCACCACGCGCCCCCCCCGGGGCAGGCCGCCAATGCCAAGGGCGACATCCAATGCAATGGAGCCGGTCGGAATGACCTCAATCGGGGCGCGGGTGTCATCACCCAGGCGCATGATGGAGCCTTTGCCGAACTGCTTGTCGATCTGGGCAAGCGCTGCTTCGAGCGCCTTTTCACGATCCGGGGTTGCCGCCATGGTTCACACCTCTGATGCTTTCTCGCTGTGGAGTGGCCCGAAAGGCCGCTTTCCTGTCATGTCTGACGCTATTACGGTGCTCTGACATTTTTAGTAGCCGGCACCGGCTATGTGGATAACCCGGGCTGCCGGAAGCTCTGGAATGCGTCTTTCGAGATCAATTTTCCTCTCACAGGAGCATATCCCCATCCGAACAGATATTCGAACAATGTTCCGGCGTGTCCCACCTCGGACGCAGTCCGCATCGCGTGCCGGAGTTCAGTTGGAAGCCGGCTTGATGTCCCTGCCCAGCCTGCGTTCGGGGGGGGAACGTCCTGGACCTCGCACACGGCCAACCAGACTTCGCGGGGTTGGTGGCCGGAGGCCAAAGCCTCTACGGCAGTTCGCCCGCCAACGCCGGCGAGTACCAGGGAGTTGGCCAGGACCCGGGAGTAGCCTGCCCCCGAATTCGTCGTCCATTAATCGCCAAAAGTCACTTGCCCTCACGGATAGAGTCTCTCATGGCGCCGGACTCTAGAATGGTTGCCATGAGCAATCCTCTCCAGAGCACGCCAGGTCCGGCCGTGCCAGGCGACGCCGCGGACGACGCCCTCCAGCAGGTGGAACACCAGCTGAGCCTGCTCTGGCGCCGCGCCCGTTCCATCTCGCATCAGTTGTCACGCCAGGTACATCCGGACATGGAACCGGCCGCCTATGGGCTCCTCACGGTCATCCGCAGGGAAGGTCCCATCCGACTCACCGACCTCGCACCTGCATCGGAGTGGGCAAGCCTTCCGTGAGCCGCCAGATTGCCTTCCTGGAAAGCATCGGCCTCGTCTACAAGGAAGCCGATCCCCCCCAGGACGGCAGGGCGCAGTCCATCCGTTTGACGGAAAAGGGCGAAGAGAAGATGCACCAGGTTCAAGATGCCCGCAGGCAGGTCTTCCGTGAACGGCTCGGCGAATGGCCCCCCCTCGAGGATGTCCAGACGCTTGCTGACTACATGGGCCGCCTCAACGCCATTTACGGGGACGGCGTGCTCAACGTGAAGGAACCGGAGAACGACGTCGAGGACAAGCCCGCAGGCGTTTGAGCAGCACCCTCCGCAACCGACACCCCAAATTCAACAAAAAAGGTCCCCCAGCCTGAGGCTGGGGGGGACCTTTTCCATGGTTTTGCTGGAACGCTTACCGGGCTCCGGAGAGCATTCCTTGCGGGAAATCATCCGTGAGGTCCAGATCGCGACCGTAACGCTGGGAGAATTCCTGCGGAACGGTGTCCGGAACTGCAACACCTTCTGCGACGGCCACGCGGTCGCTGACTTCGCGAAGCATGTGGGACAACGGAACATCCAGGGCTGTGCAGATAGAGGACAGGAGCTCGGAAGAAGCCTCCTTCTGGCCGCGTTCAACTTCACTCAAGTAACCAAGTGAGACGCGGGCGCTGTGCGAAACCTCACGGAGGGTACGGCCCTGACGCTGGCGGACATCGCGCAGTACATCACCGATCTCGTGGCGTAGTACAACCATTTTGCGCTCCTTCTGTTCGCTCTGTGCCTGATCAGCCAAGCCCACATCCTTCCAGCGGCAACGCCGTTCACGGATACGGGCTGCTTTACCATCTGTATCGCCTTGCTCCCTCATTCATCCGGTTCGCTGGCTGGCGGACCGGGTTGGTTTTTACATCCTAGGCGCCCCCCCGGCTCTTCCGAAGCGACACAATGACACAACTATTGGCAATCAGTTTTTGTTCCCGACTACTTTACGAACGGTAACCAACGTCACTCAGTGCATCAAGCAGACGCGCCAAGCGGCCTCACAGGCCTGCTCCCTGATGGACTGCCTGTCCCCCGAAAAACTGTACTCAAACGATTCGGTTCCGGATCTGCCGGCTATTCCGATGAACACGGTTCCTACTGCTTTGCCGTCGTGCGGCTCGGGTCCCGCCACACCCGTGGTGGAAATCCCGAGATCGGCGCCGCAGACGCGCCGGGCGCCGTCGGCCATTGCCTCGGCCACCTGCCCGTCCACTGAGCCGGCGTCCGCAAGTAGTTCCTGCGGAACTCCCAGCACACCGGCCTTCACTGAGTTCTGGTAGGCAATCACGCCGCCTTGCAGCATCCCTGATGCTCCGGTGTGTTGGCAAGCGTTGCCGCCACCATCCCCCGCTGTCAGTGACTCGGCTGTAGCCACAGTGAGCTTGTTACCGATGGCAATAGCTACTGCCGCCGTCGCCGTTTGCGCGGCGGCGGAAGCGCCGTCATTGAGCGTCATGCACGCCGCCCGGCCGCGCGAAGCTTCAGCGCTTGGATGACATATTCGACGCCGGTCCACAAGGTGATGGCCAGCGCCACCATCATCACCCAGAAGGCGACGTCGCCCAGCCAGGGAGCGATCGCCTTCAGCGGCAGGATGTAGAGGAATATGGCCACGGTCTGGATACTGTCTTCAGCTTGCCACCGCGGGAAGCCGGCATGACGCCGTACTTGATAACGACGAACCGAAGAGCGGTAATCCCCCACTCCCGCACCAGGATGAGGATGGTGACCCACCAGGCAACTCTCCCAGAATGGATAGGAGAACCAGCGCGGAACCGATAAGCAGCTTGTCGGCGATGGGATCGGCAATCTTGCCGAAGTTGGTGATCAGGCCACGAGCCTGGCGATGTCGCCGTCGAGCTTGTCCGTATAGATGGCCACCGCGAAGGCGACAACAGCCGCCCAGCGCCAAACCCCCGTACTCGCCGTCGTCGGCCACAAGGAACCATACGAAGAACGGAACCAGAACGATGCGGAGCATCGTCAGGATGTTTGGCAGGTTCCAGACGTCGGAGCTGTTGGAAGTCGCGTTATCACCCTCGGCTGTAGTCACCCCCCCACAAGGCTACCTTCTTTGGGCTACCTTCCCGTGAGCGACCAGGCGTCTTCTCCGCCCTCTTCGTCGTCGTTCGGGCCGTCCGCGCGTCGTAGTATTCGATGGCTTGCGTCCGGTTGTCCAGGTCCGCCTGGACAAGGTCTTCGGCATAACCTCCGACGGCGATGTTCGAGTTCGCATTGTCGCTCAGGGCCGCAGTGTGCGCATCGGGCGCCGCGGGTGACTCCTGCCCCTTCATCGCGGCAAGCACCGCGGCGAGGTCATCGGGCTTGACCAGGACGTCGCGCGCCTTGGAGCCCTCCGAAGGACCAACAACGCCACGGGACTCGAGGAGGTCCATAAGGCGGCCGGCCTTGGCGAATCCCACACGAAGCTTTCGCTGGAGCATGGACGTTGAGCCGAACTGCGTGGTCACCACAAGCTCTGTTGCCTGGAGCAGGACCTCGAGGTCGTCTCCAATGTCGTCGTCGATCTGCTTCTTGGGTGCCTCGGCAGCGACGTCGTCGCGGTAGACGGCCTGCAGCTGTCCCTTGACGTGCTCCACGACCTTATGGATCTCGGATTCGGTAACCCAGGCACCTTGGACGCGCATGGCCTTGGAAGCACCCATCGGAAGAAACAGGGCGTCACCCTGTCCAATGAGCTTTTCAGCGCCAGGCTGGTCCAGCACAACACGGGAGTCAGTTACGGAAGACGTCGCAAACGCCATACGGGACGGCACGTTCGCCTTGATCAGACCGGTCACAACGTCCACGGACGGGCGCTGCGTTGCAAGTACCAGGTGGATGCCGGCGGCACGTGCCAGCTGGGTGATGCGGACAATCGAGTCTTCAACATCCCGCGGGGCCACCATCATGAGGTCGGCGAGCTCGTCAACGATCACCAACAGGTACGGGTAAGGCTTCATGACGCGCTTGGAATCCACCGGCGGGACAACCTTGCCTGCCCTGACCGCTTTGTTGAAGTCGTCGATGTGCTTATAGCCGTAGTTTGCGAGGTCGTCGTAGCGGGCATCCATCTCGCGAACCACCCATTGCAAGGCTTCGGCGGCCTTCTTGGGGTTGGTGATGATGGGCGTAATGAGGTGCGGTACGCCTCGTAAGCGTGAGTTCCACGCGTTTGGGGGGTCCACCATGACCATGCGCACTTCATCCGGTGTGGCGCGCATGAGGATGGAGGTGATCATGGAGTTCACGAAGCTCGACTTACCAGCACCGGTGGCACCGGCGACGAGCAAGTGGGGGCATCTTGGCGAGGTTGGCCACCACGTAGCCACCCTCAACGTCCTTGCCGACACCCATGACCATCGGGTGGTCGGTCCGGCGTGCGTTCTGGCTGCGCAGCACATCGCCCAGCGACACGGTCTCACGGTCTGTGTTGGGAATCTCGATGCCGATGGCGGACTTGCCGGGAATCGGGCTCAGGATGCGGACATCACTGGACGCCACGGCGTAAGAGATGTTCTTGGACAGGGCGGTGACGCGCTCCACCTTGGTACCCGGAGACAACTCGATCTCATAGCGGGTCACAGTGGGACCGCGGCTGAAGCCCGTCACAGCTGCCTCGACGTTGAACTGCGTGAGGGTGTCCGTCAGTGCGGCGACGACGGCGTCGTTGGCTTCCGTGCGCTCCTTCGGAATGGATCCGGGCGTCAGGTAGTCCGATGCCGGCAGGGTGTAGGTGACATCGCCTGCCAGGGACAGTTGCTCCGTGCGCTGCGGGATGGGTGTCTGTGGGAGGGGTGCCCCTGCGGCTTCGCCGGAACCTGGGCTACGGGAGCCGCAGGTTCGGTCATCTCCGGAGTAAGAATCGGAATGGCTTCGGTGGGGTTCTCGATCCCAGGCGTGGCGCCCAGGCCTTGGGCGGCTTGATCTTCCCGACGGCGATCTCTGCCTGCGTTGGGCGACGGACACCCGGCGGAACGCGCGGTGCGGACGCCCCTGGAGTTTCGTCGTCGTCGACTATTGCATGTTCGAAGGCCTCGTCCCCGACGTAACCCTCCAAGCTCGTGTCTGTTTCCTCATCCTTGCCAAAGAAGCGCATACGCTTCTTCTTCCTGGGCTTGGCGGCAGTGTCGTTTTCATAAAGGTAGCTGCGGTCGTGGGCGTCCTTGCCGGACTCGTCCATAAGGTCAACGCCCATAAGGTGTTCATAGGCACCCCCCCTGATCCGGGACGGAATGGCACCAAACGGCGTGGCCGTGACGATCAATACGGACACGAACGCCAAAAGCCCATAGAGGACTACGGGGACAGCCACGTGGATTGCGGCCAGAGGTGCGGCTGCGAGGAAGCCCAGCATTCCGCCGGCCCTGCGCAGGCCGTCGAAGCCTTCTGCAACGGTGGGAAGGCCACCAATGACGTGGGCCAGGCCCGAACCGGCCAGGGTCATGATCATGAAGCCGATGCCCACGCGGTTGTTCCCACGGCCGTCCTGTGGCTTTCGGAAAAGCCGGAAAGCACAGACGAACAGCATGAAGGCAGGATCAGGGACATCCACCCGAACGTGCCGTTGACCACGCTGTAAACCATGTCCGGGAGCCACCCGGTCAGACCCCCACCAGGCGAAGGTGGCGATCGCGATGCCCAACACCAAATTGAACAGGGCTGCACCATCCCGGCGATCGTCGGGGTGGAGATCGCTGACGTCATAACCGATTCGCCGGACCCCGGCGCCTACCACATGGCCGATCCCCCCCTGCCAGAAACCTGAGAGCATCCGCAGCGGCAGCGGAGCCTGGGGCTCGACGGCGGCCGCTTGCTTGGTACGGGCAGTGCTGCCACGACCGCTCTTGGTCGCGGCTGCGCTGCTTTTCGAAGCAGCTCCGCTGGTTTTGGATGCGGCTGCGCTCCGGCCTGTGCCGCCGGATTTACTGCTGGAGCTGCCTCGTGGCGTGGAGGTAGTACGGGTCGCCATAAGTGCCACGCTACCCCCAAGGGGCCCGAAATCCGCGGATTTCAGGCCCCCCCCTTGGGCATGCATGTTGCTGGCTGGCTACGCTTCCAGGACTACCGGGATGATCATGGGACGGCGGCGAAGCTTGCGGTTCACCCACGTGCCGATAATCCTGCGGACCACCTGCTGCAGCTGGTGGTTGGTGTGATCAGTGTGGTTAAGAACAGCTTCTTCGAGCGCGGCGTTGATCTTGGGAATGATCTCGTCAAAGACGGAGTCATCCTCGGCCACACCACGGGCGTGGATCTCCGGGCCGGACACGATCTTGCCGGTGGTGCGGCTGATGACCGTAATGACGGAAATGAAGCCCTCATCCCCCCAGGACCCGACGATCCTTGAGGTCGGCATCGGTGATTTCGCCCACGCTGGAACCGTCGACGTAGACGAAACCGACTTCCACCTGGCCGACGACATTCGCTTTGTGGTCCTTGAGGTCGATAACTGTGCCGTTGTCGCTCAGGATGATGCCCTCGGACGGAACGCCCGATTCGAGTGCGATGTTGCCATTGGCAATCAGATGGCGGGTTTCGCCGTGGACGGGCATCGCGTTCAGGGGGGGCTCGAGGATGTTGTAGCAATAGAGCAGTTCACCGGCCGCTGCGTGCCCGGACACATGAACCTTTGCAGTGCCCTTGTGGATCACATCGGCACCGAGCTTGAGCAGGCCGTTGATGATACGGAAAACGGCGTTCTCGTTGCCCGGGATGAGGCTGGAGGCAAGGATCACGGTATCGCCCTTGCCCACGATCACACGGTGGTCACCGTTGGCCATGCGGGAAAGTGCAGCCATTGGCTCACCCTGCGAACCGGTGGACATGAGGACCACGCGGTCATCCGGCATGTTATCGATGTTCTTGATATCCACCAGGATGCCTTCGGGGGGGACATCGAGGTACCCGAGCTTGGCTGCGATGGCCATGTTGCGGACCATGGAACGGCCAACGAATGCCACCTTGCGGCCGTGCTTGGCTGCCGCATCCAAAACCTGCTGGACGCGGTGAACGTGTGACGAGAAGGAAGCCACGATGATGCGCTTCCGGGCCTGTCCGAACAATCGATCCAAGGTGGGGCCGATTTCCTTCTCGGCAGTGGTGAAGCCCGGTACGTCCGCGTTGGTGGAGTCTGCATGAACAGGTCCACGCCTTCTTCACCCAAGCGGGCGAAGTGCCGGAGGTCCGTGATACGGCCGTCAAGCGGCAGCTGATCCATCTTGAAGTCGCCTGTGTGAAGGACATTTCCACCCTCTGTGCGGATGAAGACGGCCAACGCATCCGGAATGGAATGGTTGACTGCAACGAACTCGCACTCGAAGGGGCCGAACTGCTCCACCTGCCCCTCCGTCACTGTCAGCGTGTACGGCTTGATCCGGTGTTCCTGAAGCTTGGCTTCCACCAGGGCAAGGGTCAGCTGGGATCCGATCAGGGGGGGAATGTCAGCTTTAAGGCGCAGGAGGTAGGGCACAGCGCCAATGTGGTCCTCGTGGCCGTGGGTCAACACGACGCCAACGATGTCCTGCAGGCGGTCCTCAATGTAGGAGAAATCAGGCAGGATCAAGTCAACGCCGGGCTGGGTCTCCTCGGGGGAAGAGCACGCCACAGTCAACCACCAGCAGTTTGCCGTCGATTTCGAAGACCGCCATGTTGCGGCCAATCTCTCCCAGTCCACCGAGCGGGACAATCCGCAGCGTGCCTTTCGGCAGTTTCGGCGGAGTAACCAGTCCGGGAAGGGCGGTTTGGGTCATGTTTTGCTACTTTCCGGCGGAACCGTCCTGGACGTCGAAGTCCATTCCGGCTTCTGCCAAATCCCCCCCGCGGATGATTTCGATCTCGGCCGCGTCCGGCTCCACGAGGGGCAAACGGACAACCGAGTTGGGCAGGACTCCCTGCCACTTGAGAATCTGCTTGGCGGCTACAGCGCCTTGGACCCGCGTCATGGTTGCGCGAATGACGGGTTCCAGTTCAAAGTTGATGGCCCTTGCCTTGGTGAGGTCGCTGGCGTTGACGGCGTCGATAAGCTCACGGAAGCGGCGTGTTGCGACGTGGGTGGTAACGCCCACCAGGCCGACGGCGCCAGCGCCATCCACTGCAGCGTCAATCCGTCATCACCGGAGTAGAAGAGGAGGTCCGTCTCAGCCATGACCCGCGTTGCGGCAGCGAAGTCCGCTTTGGCGTCCTTGACGGCCACGATGTTCTGGTGTTTCGCAAGCGCAATCATGGTCTCGGGAGCGATCGCAATGGAGGAACGGCCCGGAATGTCGTACAGCATAACGGGCAGGTCCGTGGCCGACGCAATCGTCTCGAAGTGCGCGCGACGCCTGCCTGGCTGGGCTTGTTGTAGTACGGGGGTGACGATCAGCAGACCATCGACGCCCAGTTCTGCCGCACGCTGGGAGAGGTGCACGGAGTGGGCGGTGTCGTTGGTGCCGGTCCCGGCAATGATGGCGGCTTTGCCGCCAACGGCCTCTTTGACAGCCCGGAACATGCCGAGGTTCTCATCATCCGTGAGGGTTGAGGTCTCTCCAGTGGTACCGGTGACCACGAGTCCATCGCAACCGTCCTGAACGAGCTTTTCCGCAAGGGCTGCAGCCTGGTCATAGTCCACCTTGCCGTCCTCAGTGAACGGGGGTGACCATGGCGGTCAGCAGGGTACCAAGGGCGGGAACGGGGGGCGCGCAAGTCAGACATACGAAAAACGTTACCCTGTGAGAGGCGTGTTGGAAGAATGGGTCCCGCGTGATGGTCCTCATTCACCGGCGGTGAACCTGTACCGGTCAAGGCGGGACCGCTCCAACGTTGCCACAGTAATCTCCGTGCCGACGCCTTTCACTTGGACCGCCGACGCACCATCCGGACCCCATGTGCCGCTGAGCCCGCACGATGTGCCCAACGGGGGTTTCTCCCCCCAGGTTCGCCAGGAGCCCAAACATCCTGTGGTCCATTGATCGGGCACCCAAATGAAGTCCAAGACGAAGTTCCTCACCACGGGTATACAGGGCGGAAACTGCATAAACGTCCGCCTCGGCCGCGGCCGCGGCCGCAGCGTGCGTGGGATGGGCAGCGTCAGCGCAGATTGCGAGCGCGATCCTCCACCCGTCAACCATGACCATTCCGGGTCCCGATCCGGGGACGAACAGCTCGCGCTCAGCTCCATGCAGATGAGTCTTGAAGACGGGCCGCATGGTCCCGTCCGGGCCGATAACCAGCGAGGCCAATCGGGGCGTGAAGTCTGCCTCCCGCCAAGCAACCCCCCCGGCGACGACGGTTGTTTTGGTTCGGGCGCAAGCTTCCTGAAGCGGCCGTAACCTTGCATCCTGTTCGGCCAGCCATGGACTTGGACGGCCTGGGGGGGAGCCGGCCGCGGCAAGCCAGTCAGTTCGTATCCCGTTAGCGAGAGCTCGGGAAACAGCACCAAGCGCGCTCCATCCGCATGGGCAAGCTCCACGAGCTCAATATGGGCCGCGACGTTTACGGCTACGGCCTCCCCCCACGCACTCAGCATGGAGTGCTTCGTACTGCACGACAGCAACCAGCAGCGTGTCCGAGGTCGGCGTTCCTTGAACCGGCTGGGGGGGGCGGGAGGCGGGACGCTGGGCCGTTTGCGGTGGGTTATTCACCCCGCCATCCTATTCGGCGGCTATCACGCGGGTTCGGCGGATATCACGCGGGTTTCGGTGCCGTCGCGGGCTCCTCCGCACAGTAGCGCGCCACAGCCCGGTCCTTGAGTTGCTCCGCCCACGCCACCAGACGCTGCGAGGCCCGGACGTATTCGAAGAGTTCAAGGGGCGTCAACGATGCCAGGTCCGTCTCGGATAACCGGCGGGCCAGCTCGGCTCCCGGAGTCTGCTCAGCCAGGGCGGTACCTTCGCGGCGCCACTGGGTGTCTTCCGGAGGCTCGCCGGCCACGAGCTGCCTGAACAGGAAATCGACGACGCCGGGGCTCATCGCTTTCATGGGTCCTTGAAGGCCTTCCGGCGGCTTTGGAACATCGTTCATGCGGCAATGCTATTCGAACATATATTCGAATACAAGGGGGTTTGTGTCACATCACAGTTGCCGCACAGAGCCTTATGAGACGATCGCTGCATGACTTCGCAAGAGACGGCCCCCCCGATGCGAAAAGCACCCGGCGGCCGACCGATCTCCTCCCGGCTTACCGGGATAGATGCTGCCAGGGGGGGTGCGGCATTGTTGGGAATGATGGCCACTCACGTGATGCGACGTTCGGACCTTCCCCACAATGGGAGCCAACGTTTGTGGGGCTGATGTTCTCAGGCCGATCCGCCGCCCTTTTCGCCGTGCTTGCCGGTATTGGGCTGGCGCTAAGCACAGGCAAGCAGGAGCCCAGGAACGGCACGGAACTGTGGGCGGCACGAGGTGGTGTTGCCATGCGCGCCTTGGTGATCGCCGTCGTCGGGCTAATGCTGGGCGGTCTGGATGTGAACGTCGCCATCATCCTGGTTCACTACGCCGTCCTGTTCCTGTGCATCCTGCCGTTCCTTGGACTCCGACTCAAGGCGCTCTGCTGTTGGGCGCTTGGCTGGTCCTGCTGTCCCCGTTGTTGGCGTATCTGGTACGGCCTCTGCTACTGGAAGCGAACCCTCCCCTGACATTGGGTCACAACCCCCAACTGGGAGGATTTCGGGACGCCCGGACGTCTCCTCGCCGACCTCTTCTTCACCGGGTATTACCCCGTCTTCCAGTGGATCTCGTACCTGCTGATCGGATTGGTGATCGGACGGTTGGCGCTGACGACGGCGAGGGTTCAGGTTCTGTTGCTCACTTGCGGAATAGCGGTGGCCGGCTTGGCAAAGGTCGTCGGGATCCTGGCCATGGAGGCATGGGGGGGCGGGCGGGCTGCATTGTCGGCCCTCCCGGTCACCAGGGGGGGCTACCCCCTTGGAGAGCATGCTTGAGGTCAATGTCACCGGCCTGGAACAGACCGGTTCCTGGTGGTGGCTGGCGACGGCAGCCCCGCATGCCGGGACCAGCCTGGACCTGCTGCATAGTGGTGGCGTGGCTGCGGCCGTGGTCGGCTTGTTCCTGCTGCTCGGCACCCTGGCGGAGCGGATCAAGGTCAACTTCCTGATCCTGCTGAGCGGGCCCGGGGCCATGACGTTGAGCCTCTACTCAGCATGTCTGGGTAGTGTCCGGGTTCACCAACCAGCCGTTGCCCACGGGGTGGACGGACGAAGGGATGTACTGGGCCCAAGCACTTACTGCGGTTGTCATTGGAGTCTGTTTCGCCGTTCTCCGACGCCGTGGACCACTGGAGTGGGTCGCCCACTCCGCATCAAGCCTGGGCAGTCACCGGCCTGCTGCGGTGGGTTGAGAGCGGAAAAGCTTCACGGCATCGCGCATGGAGGCACGGGCACGTTTGCGGTCGCCTGAGGCATCGTAGGCGCAGCTCAGGCGGAACCAGGAGCGCCAGTCCTCCGGAGCGGCCTCGGCCTCTGCCCGGTACTTCTCAAACTCGGCGTCAGCGGCAGCCCGGACTATTCGCCCGCCCGGAGTGCGCGGAAGGTCATCCACCGGCAAGCCGCCCTCGGCCTCCAGGACCTTGGCCATCTGCTCGGTACGGGCACCAAAAAGCAGCTCACGGATGAGTGCCCAGGCTCCAACCACGGGCAGGACCAGGTAGGCCGCACCGATCCCCCTTGGCTACCAGGTTGGGGGGGTCGGTGAGCAAGAGGAACGAGCGCTGCACGGAAACCACCAGGTAAAGCACCAACAGCAGGGTGATGGCTCCTACCCAGATTTTGGTGCGGTTCTTCTTCAAGGAAGTCCAGAAATTCCCCCCCATGGTCCTAGAGCCCCAGGTCCAAGTAGCCGTCCAGGCCCACGGTGAGGCCTGGGTTGGCTGCAACTTTCCGAAGCCCCCCCAGCAGGACGCCGGGCATGAAAGAGGCGCGGTCGAACGAATCATGCGCAGCGTCAGCTGCTCGCCTGGACCGCCAAAAAGCACTTCCTGATGAGCCACCAGGCCACGGAGGCGAACGCTGTGGACACGAACCCCGTCCACGTCGCAGCCCCCCCGGGCACCGTCCAACGATGTTTCCGTGGCGTCCGGGCTCGCCGGGACGCCGGCTTCCTGACGCGCTTCGGCGATCAGCTGTGCCGTGCGCACTGCCGTGCCGGATGGAGCGTCCACTTTGTTGGGGTGGTGCAGTTCGATGATCTCCACGGACTCGAAATATTGCGACGCCTTCGCAGCGAACGCGGACGCAAGAACCGATCCAAGGGCGAAGTTCGGGGCGATCAAAACGCCGGTGTCCGGCTTATGCTCCAAGAGGCTCCGCAAGGAATCAAGGCGGTGGGCATCCCAACCAGTGGTACCTACAACGGCGTGGATGCCATGCTCCACAGCGAACCGGACGTTGGTCTCCGTGATGTCGGGAACGGTCAGGTCGACAACGTACTGCGCACCGGCGTCGAGCAGTTTCTCCAGGGAATCGCCGCGGCCGAGAGCGGCTACGAGCGTCATGTCGTCGGCTGCGTCAACAGCCTTAACGGCTTCAATTCCCATACGCCCGTGGCGCCCAGCACTGCAACAGCAAGTTGTTCGGTCATGCCGTTAACCCTACCGCCGGGCCGGAGCCCGGCAGGAACCGTTACTCCGGCCTACTCCCCCCCTGCTCCAACCCACTCCACGGTGCCGTCAGTGAAGAACTGTTCCTTCCAAATGGGGACTTGCTCCTTGACGCGGTCCACGAGCTCAGCGCACACAGCGAACGCCTGGCCGCGGTGCGCAGCAGCCACAGCACATACCAGCGCGGGGGGGTCACCGATCTCCAGCATGCCGATCCGGTGGGCAGCCCAGATCCGAACGGGCTGCGCAGCTTCACCGGAGTGCTCGGAGACCAACTGCGCAACGACATCTGACATCACCTGGTGTGCCGTGGGATGCGCGCTGTAGCTTAGGCGGTCCACCGCCTTGCCGCCGTCGTGATTTCGAACAACGCCGCTGAAGCTGACCACTGCCCCCCCGGCGGTATCGGATTCGACCGCCCTGATGGCTTGGTCCACGGAAATGGGTTCGGCGCTAAGGACAGCGCTGACCACCTCAAAGTTTGTTTCAGTGCCCATGGCTTCCTTCCAATTGCTCGCAGAGGTGCCCGATCACAGGGTCCAGGACAGCTAACCCGTCCATGAGGCCCTTCGGGGGGGATCCGGGCAGGTTGATGACGAATGTCTTCCCCGCTGCCCCGGCGTGGCCACGGCTCAGCATGGCCATGGGGGTTTTGGCGGCGCCGGCGCGCCGGATTCCCTCCATGATGCCCGGAATCTCACGTTCTAGCAGCGGCAGCGTCATTTCGGGTGTGCGGTCATCCGGGCTAAGACCCGTTCCACCGCTGGTGATGACCACGGCGGGTTCCTGCGTCAGGAGGGCCCTCAGGGCAGCACCAACCGGCTCACCGTCCGGCACCACCATGGTGGGGGGGAAGGTATCGAAGCCGTGCTCGCTGAGCCAATCGAGAATAATCGGACCCGTTTCGTCGGCATACACGCCTGCGGCTGCACGGGTGGATGCTATGACGACGCCGGCCTTCCGCTGAGCGTTCGGCTCGCACGCGCTCATGCGCCGGCCCCCCCCTCTACGGTTGATTCTTTGGAAATGTCCCAGTCGCCGCTTTTGCCGCCGCTCTTAGCCAGCACGCGGATATCGGTCAGCACTGCGTGCTTGTCCACGGCTTTGATCATGTCGTAGACGCTCAGGCCGCTACGGAAGCCGCCGTCAGTGCTTCCATCTCGACGCCGGTCACACCCCCGGGTCTTGACGGTGGCCAGGATTTCAACCGAGTCAGTGCCCAGCTCGAAGTCCACTGTGACTTTGGAGATCGGCAACGGATGGCACAGCGGAATCAGCTCAGGAGTCTTCTTCGCCGCCATGATCCCTGCAACGCGAGCCACGGCGAGGGCATCGCCCTTGGGCAATTCGCCGGCACCAAGGAGGGCCAGTACGTTGGGGGTGCTGCGGACAGTGGCTGTAGCAGTTGCAACACGGGTAGTGACTGCTTTTTCGGAGACATCCACCATCTGTGCAGTGCCGTCCTGCCTGAGGTGGGTCAGTCCGCCGGCGTGTTCTGTAGTCGCGGGAGTTTGCTTCACAGCATCCATACTTCCACTTCGTCTCCGTCGGTGAGTTCCGTGACGTCGCCGGGTATCTGAACCAGGCGTTCGCCCGGGCCAAGGCATGGACGAGGTGCGAACCCGCTCCACCTTCCATCCGGACCGTTCCGTCCGCGTCCACGGTCCCCCGACGGACCTGGTGTTTGCCTTCCGGCGAGGCCAGGGGTTCGGCCAAGCGGGCCTTCAGCACCGGCCTCGGTGCGGGCGTTCCCAGTACCTGCGAAAGGGCCGGCCTGAGAAACATCTCAAATGACACCAGGCAGCTGACCGGATTTCCCGGAAAGCCAAGGAACGGAACACCGTCAAAAGTGCCCAATCCCTGCGGTCCTCCTGGCTGCATTGCCACCGGAAGGAAATCCACCGGCTGGTTCGCCATGGCTTGCCGGACCACTTCATAGGCTCCCTTGCTCACTCCCCCCGGTGGTAACAATGACATCGACGCGGCTATCCGCTTGCGCGGTGTGACGGCGGAGCACCGCCAGCAGCCTGGAGGGGGGGTCGTCATCGGATATTCCAGTGCGGACCACGTCCAGGCCGGCCTGTCGTAGGGAGGCTTCGAGCAGTGTTCCGTTGGAATCGAAAATCTTGCCGGTCGTGAGTTCTTCCCCCCCCGGTTCCACTACCTCGTCCCCCCCGGTGGTGACCAGCAGGACGCACCAAGGTTCGCGGACTTCGACGGTTGTCAGCCCCCCCAACGCCGCCAAAAGCCCCCCCAACTGCGCGGGTCCCATCCGGGTACCGGCGGGCAGCGCCAGTGTGCCCTTCCTGATGTCGCTGCCGCTGTCCCGCACGTAGGTGCCGGGAGCGACCGGAGGCAGTTCCACGACAGCCTCCACTGCGGCAGGGTCCGGAAAAAAGTTCGGCGTCGCCTTTTCAATGGGCACGACGCGTCGGCCCCCCCGTCGGGGATCATGGCCCCGGTCATGATGGGGGGGCGGCAAAGCCGGGCTTCAGTGCTTCCGGCGCCGCGCCTGCCGGAACCGGCTCCGCTACCTTGAGCTCCGCACCGCCGTCGGGAATATCTGCTGAGTGGACGGCGAAGCCGTCCATTTGGGAATTGGCGAACGGGGGGCAAGGAGAGCGGCGCGTAGACATCGACGGCGAGCGCTTTACCAAGCGCCTCAAGCAGTGGCAGGGTGATGTTGCCCTTGCCTGCAGAAACGTCGGTGAGCAGTTCCACCACTGCCTGGCGGTGGACTGCAACAGATCTGGCACGGACATCCTCCTGGGTGGACACGCTGGCTTCCGGGAAATTCTCCGGACGTACCCAGACTAGGGCCTCAGCCCACCTTGACGTTGATGGTGTGATAGCCCGTGGCGCCATCGGGAGCTACTGGTGCCTTGTCTTCAGTTTGCGGTTCACCTTTGGAATCGGTGGCCCGGACCTGCACTTCGTACTCACCTGGCGTCAGGTCGATGCCGCATTGCCACTGGTACCAAGTGTCGGTGGAGATCGCGCCGGCCAGCGTAGCCTGCTGCCATGGTCCGCGATTGACGCGAAGCTCTACGCCGTTGATGCCCCTGTGCTGGGCCCACGCCACGCCGCCGAATTGGACCCTGCCTGCTTGGACGCTTCGGCCGTTGCGGGGGGGACATCGATGCGCGATTGCGTCTTGATGGGTCCGTGATCGCTCCAACCCCGAGTCGTCCAGTACGCGGTGTCGTCGGAAAAACGTGTGACTTTCAGTTCGGTTAACCATTTGGTGGCAGAAACAAAACCATAGAGTCCCGGCACAATCATCCGCACCGGGAAGCCATGTTCCAGCGGAAGCGGTTCACCGTTCATGCCGACGGCCAGGAGCGCATCACGGTCGTCGGTGAGGGCCTCCAAGGGAGTGCTGGCCGTCCAGCCGTCGTTACTGGTGGACAGGACCATGTCAGCACCGGCTTTGGGCCCTGCCATTGCCAATAGTTCCCTCACGGGCCAACCCAGCCAGAGGCGTTGCCGATGAGGTCACCACCGACGTTGTTGGACACGCAGGCGATAGTGACATGGCGTTCTGTCATGGGCTTGGCGAGGAGGGTGGCAAAGTCGATTTCAACCTCGCGTTCCACCATTCCGGTGACCCTCAGTTTCCAAGCAGGGGGGGGTCGATGGCCGGGACGGTCAATGCTGTGTCGATCCTATAGAAATCGGCATTTGGTGTAACCAAAGGGCTGATGCCATCCACGGACAGGGACGCGCCGGCCGGGATGGTTTGCAGCGGTGTGGCGGGTTCCGGGAGCGTCATGGAGCCCCCCCGGAAGCCTGAAGCCACCGCTGTGGCCCGGGTAAGGACGGTGGTCACCGTTCCGGCTACGACGGCGGCAAGGGAAGTTCCAGCCAAGCGTTCAGGAAGCTCCGCCGAGCCAGTGGCGCTTCCTCGCGGCCTGGGATTACTTCCGACGGAGCCCAGGTTGCCAGCCGACGCACGAGGTTTCGCAGCAGCACCAGGGTGAGTACCGCGGCAACAATCGGCGCAAGCGCTGCCTGGGGGGACTGGCCTGGGCCCGGGTCACGACGGCAGTCAGCCCTGCGACACCCGCCAGTCCGGCGAGGGCCAGGCCCCAGCCATTGCGGCGACGCTCCAAGATACCGGCGAGCGCCGCAAGAATTCCTGCCACGCCCACGATGCAAGCGACCAACACGATCTTGTCGGCGGTACCGAATAGCTGCACTGCCAAGTCTTTGATCCCTGGCGGCACGGCGTCGATTACCGCTCCGCCAAGGGCCGTGACGGGCGAAACCAAAGGCTCAAGAGGCCGGCGGTCAGTTCGCCTGCAGCGATCCCGGCTGCGCCGGCAGCCACACCCCGCGGCGGCAGCCACAGCGCAGGCTTACCCCGTGAGGCGCCGCTGCTTGGTGGTACCGGGTGCGAGCGTGCTCATGTCGTGCCTCCGAGGCGGTTGTCCATTGCGATGGGTTGATGGTCGGGAGGCATCGAAGACCCGGGTGGGGTTGCCCCCCGGCCGGAAGTGACAACGCAAAGCGACAGCCACCCTCGACGTTGTCCACTGTGACCGATCCGCCATGAGCTTTGACGATGCCGGCCACCATGCTGAGACCGATGCCGGCCCCCCCGCTGTAGCTGCCTGTAATGCTTCGCTGGTGCGGCGGGCGGGATCTTTCTGCCAGCCCGTTTCGAACAAGTGCGGGAGGTCCTCGTCCGGGATGCCGCCGCATTGGTCATGGACGGCGATAACGGCATTTCCAGCGTTCTTGCCTTCAGGGCCGCCCCCGTCCGACGCCGTCCCGTCCGACACTGATATGGACGTCGCTGCCTGGCTCGGTGTAGATGATGGCATTGAGGAGTATGTTCCGCACTGCCCGGGCCAGGCTTGGTCCGTCGGCGACGGCCATGCACTCACGTTCCCCCCGCCGCCGTCGAGCCTGATGCCGCGTTTAGCGGCCAGCGGCGCCAGGTCCGAAAGGGCATCGCTGACGAGGTCGTAAAGGTCCAAGGGTTCGGAGCGCAGGCGGAGGGTGCCGGCCTGGATCTTGGACAGTTCCGAGAGGTCGTTGACCATGGCCGTCATTTGTTCGGTCTGCCCGATGATCTTCCGGTAATAACCTTGCACATCTGATGCCATGCCGTCCTCAAGGGCTTCGGTCATGGCGCGCATGCTGGCCAGGGGTGTTCGGAGGTCATGGGAAATCCACGACACAAGCTCGCGTCGCGCAGTCTCCAGGGCGGCTTCGCGTTCCCGGGACTCGGCCAGGCTACGGCTGCTGGCCTCAAGTTCCTTGGCCAGTTCTGCGAGTTCGGACGTCATGGCCGGAGCGCTCCCCCCGCCCCCTGGCCCGCTGTGTGTTCCAGGGTTTCGCCTCGGCCCAGTCGCCGGGCGGCGTCAACCAAGTGGGCAGCGTTCCTGGAGACACCGGCACCCAGCATCAGGGACAGTGCAACGGCAACCGCCGAGGCAGTGGCCAGGATGTACCACATGACTTCGAGGTCCCTCGCGGAAATAAACATCGCGTTGAAAGCACTGACCATGCCCGCCACCAGCACGGCGACAGTAGCCACAACCACCAAGCAGATCTGGGTGAGTACCGAGGCCCGGCGAAGCAGCCGGAGGAGCACCCATGTGGTGGCCCCGATGAACACGGCCCAGAACAGGACCCATGCGAGGATGGTCCACAGCTCACTGCCCTCCATGCTCACCTTCTTCATCGTCAAGGCTCTCAGGCCCGGCGGCATACCGCTTGCCGTCGAAGCGGTAGCCGACGCCCCCCCATACGGTTTTCAACAGCTCGGGTTTGGTGGGGTTGGCTTCGATCTTCTCCCGCAGGCGCCGGACGTGGACCGTGACCGTGGACAAATCGCCGAAGTCCCATCCCCACACGGCCTTGATCAGTTCTTCCCGGCTGAAGACCTGGTGCGGCCTTCGCATCAAAAAAGCCAGCAGGTCGAACTCGCGGACGGTCAGTGCCAGGGGGGGAACTCCACCATGCGTGACTGTCCGGGAAGCGGGATCGAGCTCAAGTCCTGCGGCTTCAACCGGCGGTTCCGGCGCGAATTCCTTGATGCTCCGGCGCAATACCGACTTCACCCGAAGGACCAGCTCCCGGGGAGAGAAGGGCTTGGTGACGTAGTCGTCAGCTCCCATCTCCAACCCCCAGAATCCGGTCGTCCTCGGTTCCCAGGGCCGTGACCATGATGACGGGCACGCTCATGCTTTGGCGGAGTCGGCGACACACCTCAACACCGTCCAGTCCCGGCAGCATCCGGTCCAGGATCACTAGATCAGGTTGTCGCGAGGCTGCCAGCTTGAGGGCGGTGAAGCCGTCCCCCGCCATGTCCACTTGGAATCCTGCTTTCAGCAGGTAATCGCGGACAACGTCGGCTATGGTCTGTTCATCCTCCACCAGGAGGATGCGACGATTCCCGGGCTCCGCTGATGATGCCGTATTAGTGGTCACGCTTTCAGCATAGGTTTGCGGACGTTGCGCAGCACCCGATCCGGGCCCTGAGGGCACAAGTGTATGGAATCCGTAAGAACTCAATGACTGTAATGGGTGTCACTGATCCAGCCGCGGTGGCGTAGCTGAATTTATGAGTGTTCAGCTGGGCATGCCGGTACCCCCTTCGGGCGGTGCTGTAGGCAGCACGGAAAGCGGCGTGGCAGTTCCGCCCCCCCACGTCCCGCAGGTACGCCCCCCCCACGTCCCGCAGGTACGCCCGCCGGGCTGTGGGACCGCTATGGTCGGCGAGCGACGGATATGCGCCTGTCCCTGACGGACAAGTGCAATCTGCGTTGTACCTACTGCATGCCTGCCGAGGGGCTTGAATGGCTTTCGAAACAAGCCGTGATGACCAGGGACGAAATCGTCCGCATTGTCCGCGTCGCGTCAATGCCCTGGGCGTTCGGGAGCTCCGGCTCACCGGCGGCGAGCCGTTGGTCCGCGCTGACTTGGTGGACATTATTGCCGGCATCCGGAACGACCACCCGGACCTCCCCCCCATTTCCATGACCACCAACGGTGTGGGACTGGATAAGAAGGCCGCTGCGTTGAAAGCGGCGGGTCTAACCCGGATCAATGTCTCGCTCGACTCCCTCCATGAAGAGACATTTACCAAACTCACCCGACGCCCCCCCTTCCTGGACCGCGTCCTGGCCGGCGTAGACGCCGCTTGGGCAGCCGGGTTGGGCCCGGTGAAACTGAATGCTGTGCTGATGCGCGGGATCAATGACGCGGAGTCACCGGACCTCCTGGCGTGGGCTTTGGGCCGCGGCTACGAGCTTCGCTTCATCGAGCAGATGCCGCTGGACGCCGACCACGGGTGGACCCGGCGCAACATGATCACGGCCGCCGAGATTCGTGAACTGCTTTCCCGCGACTTCGTGCTGGACAACGACCCCCCCGTGAGCGGGATGGCGCACCAGCCGAGCGCTTTGAAGTACGACGCCGGGACACGGCAACGGGCGTGGCTACGGGTCCGGTCCTCGGTACAGTGGGCATCATCGCCTCCGTCACTGAGCCGTTCTGTTCCGACTGCCGCCGTACCCGGATCACTGCTGAGGGCAAGATCATGAGCTGCCTTTTCTCCCGCGAAGAATTCGATCTCCTGGGCCTCCTCCGTGGGGGGGCGCCACGGATGACCAACTGGCATCGCGGTGGCAGGACGCCATGTGGGTCAAACCCAAAGCCCACGGCATGGATCACACAGGTCTCGGCGCAGCGGACTTCGTCCAGCCGGACCGCAGCATGAGCGCAATCGGAGGCTAAACCCTTGCTTGTCCGTTACTTCGCTGCCGCACGCGCGGCCGCCGGCGTGGAAGAAGAACTTCACGTCCTCCCGGAAGGCACCAGCCTGGAGCGCTGCTGGAAGCTGCGCTCGCCGTCGAACGTCCACTGCCTCCCGAAGGCACCCCCTCCGCTGGCCAGAATCGTGGCCCGCAGCAGTTTCCTCCGCAACGAGGTGGCTGTCCGGGATCGTGCCGCTCCCCTGGGAAGCGACGACATCATTGACGTCCTGCCCCCCCTTCGCCGGGGGGCTAGGCCAAGTACAGGCCCACCCACCAAAGACGGCCCGGGCATATCTTCTCCCGCAGCTCAGTCCTACTCTGGAAGCGTCATCAGGCAACGTCCGGGAAGGAACGCCATGTACACGCTCCAGATTGAGCACGGCATCAAAGATTTTGACATGTGGAAGGCAGCCTTCGACCGCGATCCTCTGGACAGGGCCGGTTCCGGTGTTCAACAGTTCCGTGTCAGCAGGCCAGCGGAAGGGGGGTGGTTGTTGTGGAACTGGACTTCGAAACGTTCGAAAAAGCCGAGGACATGCTTGGACGCTTACAGTCCACCGTATGGAATTCGACTGAACGCGCCCCCGCCCTCATCGGCGATCCGAAGACGCGCATCATGGAAACGGTTTACACCGGAAGCTATTAACCCGGATTACCGCCAGATCATGCCTTCCGGAACACACTCTTCAACAACGGGCTGAACTCGGCAGTTCCTTCGAGCCTCAAGTCAGCGGTGTGCACCAATACGCCGTCTTCGACGCGGAACGTGTGCCTGGCTACGCCGTCGGCCGTTCTCCGGTCCAGTGTCAGCGTTCCTGCGTGCCATGTCCCGCGGACCGGGCTGGCTGGCGGCCGTCCCATGCTGTCCACGTAATACCACAGAGTGTCGCCGTGGTCCCGGTCAACCGTGAACATGCCGTGGCCTTCGAAGTGCGTGCCGTCGGCTTCGCGGTGCCTGTAGCTCTGGACCACGGCATAGCCGCCGGCGGCCTTGGTGAAGACCGCTTCGGCCTCAGCTGTCCGCGCTGTTCCCCCCCACGGTGACGCAGCAATCTCCGTAATGCCCCCCCGCCAGTGACCGATGAAGTCCCGCAGCATCTCCGCAGCATGGCCGCTTGAGGCAGATCCATCAGGTCTCCAATGTAGTCAGGGCAGCATCATCGTGTGATCATGCTGCCCTGTTTACAATGCGCGAGTCCAGAGATTCCGGACGGAATCTACTTAAGTCCGAAGGTCTCGGTTTCTTCGAAGGGACCAACAACGGTGATGGTGCGGGGGGGCGCCGCTGCGAGTTCGCGGGCAAGTTCCTGAACGTCCTCCACCGTGACGGCCTTGATGCGGCCGAGGGTCTCGTCAATGTCCTGGAACTCACCGGACACCAGTTCCGCCCGGCCAAGCCGCGACATCCGCGAACCGGTGTCCTCGAGCGCGAGGACAATCCCGCCGCTGAGTTGACCTACAGCCTTCCGAAGCTCTTCGTCCGTGATGCCTTCCTTGGCGAGCTTATCCAGCTCGAGGCCCAGGAGTTCCAATACCTGGCGAACCTTGGAAGGCGTGCAACCGGCGTACATACCGAAGTATCCGGCGTCCGCATACGCTGCCGTGAACGAGTACGTGGAGTACACCAGGCCACGCTTTTCCCGAATTTCCTGGAACAGGCGGGAGGACATGCCACCACCCAAAACGGCGTTCAGTACGCTCATGACAAAACGGCGGTCATCCGTGGCAACGATCGTGGGGCAACCCATGATGATGTTGGCCTGCTCCACGGGACGCTTCACCACGTGCAGCCCTGATGTACCTGTGATGACTGCCCGGTCAGTACCCCCGGCGCTCTACAGGCGCAGCGCCATCGTCAAGGTGCCACCCGGCAGCTTGAGGGCATCAAGGACGAGCTGGCAGACGACGTCATGATCGAGGCCGCCGGCCGCGGTGATGACCAGTTCCTCCGGGCGGTAGTAACGCTGATAGTGCGCCCAGACTGAATCCCTTGCCACGGCTTTGATGGCATCCGGGGTTCCACCGATTGGCCGCGCCAGCGGGTGATGGCCGAGGACGGCCGCTACGAATTTCTCGTGGGCTACATCCGTCGGGTCATCGCTGTCCATGGCGATTTCCTCAAGGATGACGTCGCGTTCCTGCTCCAATTCCGCAGGATCGAGCACCGCGCCGGTGATCATGTCAGCGATGACATCAATGGCCATGGGAAGGTCCGTATCCAAGACCCGGGCGAAGTAGCAGGTGCTTTCCTTGGCGGTGGCCGCATTGGATTCGCCTCCTACCTCGTCAAAGGCGGAAGCGATCTCCAGGGCTGTGCGCCTCTTGGTGCCCTTGAACAGCAGGTGCTCAAGGAAGTGTGTGGAACCGTGCTGGCCGTCAGCTTCATCGCGTGAACCCACTGCCACCCAGAACCCGATGGTGGCCGAACGCTGACCGGGCATTGCCTCGGTCAGGACGCGCACGCCGCCGGGGGGGAGGACGGAGCGCCGTACGACGGAACCGCCCTCGGCACCATGGATCAGTTCGCCACCGGGAAGGGTTTGCTCCAGCGGCAAGGGTACGACAGTCATTAAGGCCTTTCAGGTTAAGGCCGGAAGGGCCGGTGGAGCTTTTTCAAGCCCACCGGCTGCCGGGTGTACTGCTTACAGACTACTCTGCGGACTCTTCAGCGGCCTCGGCCGGAGCGTCCTCGGAGGCTGCTCCTTCTTCCTCGGCAACTACCGGGGAGAGGGAGAGCTTTCCGCGGTCGTCGATCTTGGTGATCTCAACCTGGACCTTCTGGCCAACGGAGACAACGTCATCAACGTTGTCCACGCGCTTGCCATTGGCCAGCTTGCGGAGCTCGGAGATGTGCAGCAGGCCGTCCTTGCCCGGAGTGAGGGAAACGAAAGCGCCGAAGGTGGTGGTCTTGACGACCGTACCCAAGTAGCGCTCGCCGATTTCCGGCACCTGCGGGTTGGCGATGGCGTTGATGGCGGAACGGGCTGCATCTGCAGACGGACCGTTGGTGGCGCCAATGTAGACCGTGCCGTCATCTTCGATGGAGATGTCCGCGCCCGTGTCTTCCTGGATCTGGTTGATCATCTTGCCCTTGGGGCCGATGACCTCGCCGATCTTGTCCACGGGGGATCTTGACGGCGATGACGCGCGGCGCGAACTCGGAGAGCTCGTCCGGGGTGTCGATCGCTGCGTTGATGACCTCAAGGATGTGGAGGCGGGCTTCGCGGGCCTGCTTCAGGCTGCTGCCAGGACGGAAGCGGGGGGGATGCCATCGAGCTTGGTGTCCAGCTGGATGGCCGTGACGAACTCGGAAGTACCCGCAACCTTGAAGTCCATGTCACCGAATGCGTCTTCGGCGCCGAGGATGTCGGTCAGGGCTGCGTAGCGGGTCTGGCCGTCAACCTGGTCGGAAACCAGGCCCATGGCGATACCGGCGACAGCTGCCTTCAGCGGCACACCTGCGTTGAGCATGGAGAGCGTTGAAGCACAGACCGAACCCATGGACGTGGATCCGTTGGAGCTGAGGGCCTCGGATACCTGGCGGATGGCGTACGGGAACTCTTCACGCGTTGGCAGGACCGGTACCAAGGCGCGCTCGGCGAGGGCACCGTGGCCGATTTCGCGGCGCTTCGGGGGGGAACCGACGCGGCCGGTTTCTCCGGTGGAGTACGGCGGGAAGTTGTAGTTGTGCATGTAGCGCTTACGCGTTACCGGCGACAACGAGTCGATCTGCTGCTCCATCTTGAGCATGTTCAGCGTGGTGACGCCCATGATCTGGGTTTCGCCGCGCTCGAAGATCGCGGAACCGTGAACACGGGGGCAGAACCTCTACCTCGGCGGTCAGCTGGCGGATGTCCGTCAGGCCACGGCCGTCGATGCGGACCTGGTCCTTGAGGATGCGCTGGCGCACAACGTGCTTGGTGACCGAGCGGAAAGCTGCGGACAGTTCCTTTTCGCGGCCTTCGAACTGGCCGGCAAGTGCGCCAAGGACCTCGTCCTTGAGCTCGTCGGAGGCGTTGTCGCGGTCCTGCTTGTCAGCGATCTGGAAAACAGCTGCCAGCTTGTCAGCGGCAGCGGCTTCAACAGCGGCGTAAACATCGTCCTGGTAGTCCAGGAAGACCGGGAACTCAACCGTCGGCTTGGCAGCGCGGGCTGCCAGGTCTGCCTGTGCTTCACAGAGTGCCTTGATGAAGGGCTTGGCAGCTCGAGGCCCTCGGAAACAACCTCTTCGGTAGGAGCGGTTGCGCCTGTTCCTTGATGAGGTTCCAGGAGTTGTCCGTAGCTTCGGCTTCAACCATCATGATGCGACGTCGTCACCGGTGATGCGGCCTGCGACAACCATGTTGAACACGGCGTTCTCAAGCTGGGAGTGCTTGGGGGGGAAGGCAACCCACTGTGAACCCTGTTCGTCGGCGATGAGGCGACGCGGACGCCACCGATCGGGCCGGAGAACGGGAGACCGGAAAGCTGCGTGGACATCGAGGACGCGTTGATGGCGACGACGTCGTAGAGCTCATCAGGGTTGATGGCCAGAACGGTAACCACGATCTGGACCTCGTTGCGCAGGCCCTTCACGAAGGCGGGGGCGCAGCGGACGGTCCATCAGGCGGCAAGCCAGGATGGCTTCCGTGGAGGGGCGGCCTTCGCGGCGGAAGAACGAACCCGGGATACGGCCGGCAGCGTACATACGCTCTTCGACATCAACTGTCAGCGGGAAGAAGTCGAAACCTTCGCGCGGCTGCTTGCCCGCAGTGGTTGCCGAGAGCAGTGCGGTGTCTTCGTCGATGTAGACCATCGAGGCGCCGGCTGCCTGCTTGGCAAGGCGTCCGGTTTCGAAGCGAATAACTCGCTTGCCGAAACGTCCGTTGTCGATAATGGCTTCGGAGAACTGGATTTCGGGACCCTCCATAGAGAGTCACCTCCGTTTCTGTTAGCGGAAGTCCGCCGCATCAACCCAGGCCTCTTCTTTATTCCTGGCCTGTACGACACCCGGTCATCGATCGAGATCCACGGGCAAATCGTCGCCGATTTCTCCCGGGAATCACTACCGAGGACCGCGAATGCGCGATGCGGTTGATTCCTGTTTTTAGTTGTTGGTAAAGAAGGCGGCCCGTTCCGATAAGGAGCGGGCGCCCCTAAAGGCAGACTAGCGGCGCAGGCCGAGACGCTCGATGAGCGCACGGTAGCGGGCGATGTCAGTGTTCTTCAGGTAGGAAAGCATGCGCTTGCGACGACCAACCATGGCCAGCAGACCGCGCTGGGTGTGGAAGTCGTGCTTGTGCTCCTTCATGTGCTCAGTCAGATCCTTGATCCGCTGAGTCAGGACGGCAACCTGAACCTCAGGCGAACCGGTGTCGCCTTCAGAGGTTGCGTATTCCTTGATGATGGACTGCTTTACAGCGGCGTCAAGTGCCACGTGAACTCCTAGAGTTGTGCCGTGCCTCCCGGTGCAGCGCCTCGCTGACGGGTTGTCCTTGGTACGTTGCCGCACACAAAAACAGGTCCAGCCGCCACGGACTGCAGCCGGATCCACTCATCAGTTTACCGGCACGTCAGCGGTGTTGTCGAAATGCCCCCCCTAGTGCCGGCTCAACAGCTCATGGGCCTGGGCTACGTCCAGGCACATTTGTTCGACCAACGCTTCCGGCCCCCCCGGTAGGCCACCATGCCCCCCCGGAGGCGCTGCGTGAATTCGACTGCAACGGTCTGCCCGTAGAGGTCAAAGTCTTCAACGTTCTCTTCAGGACGGTCAATCACGTGTGCCTCAACTTGTCGGCTGACGCCATCGAACGTGGGGGGGTTGGAGCCAACGGAGATGGCGGCGGGCCAGCGCGTGCCGGCCTGGTCGATCAGCCACCCCGCATAGATGCCGTCCGCCGGGACATAACCGGTGGAATCATGGGAAAGGTTGGCAGTCGGGAAACCAAGATCCCGGCCGCGGGCAGCACCGTGCACCACTTCCCCGCGCATGCGGTGGGGGGGCCGGCCCAGTATTGCGGCAGCAGTGACCACATCTCCTTCGGACAAGGCTTCCCTGACCCAAGTGGAGGAACAGCGGCGGTCGGCATCGCCGTCGTCGTGGACCGGAAAGCCTCCCGCGCCGTATTCGTTGACAACCTGCACCCCCGAAACCGAGTTGATCACCCAGCTCCTGCATGGTGACTACGTCGCCGGCATTGCCGGCACCGAAGCGGAGGTCGTGCCCGACAACGAGGTGTGCGGCGTGAAGTCCGTCGAGAAGGACCTCACGGACAAACTCCAGCGGGGTCATCGCAGCGAGGTCCAAGGTGTACTTCATCACCAGGACAGCATCCACGCCGGTATCGCCGAGGGCCTCAAGTTTGTCCTGAAGCCCCCCCATGATGAGCTCCGGAGCAGAATCGGGCCTGTGGACCTGGGCGGGGTGGGGATCAAACGTCACGGCAACCGAGGGAATGTTGTGCCGCTTTGCCTTGTCGGTCAACTGCGACAGAACGTGCTGGTGGCCACGATGGACGCCGTCAAAGTTCCCGATGGTAACGACAGTAGGTCCGAAGTCCTTGGGGGGGACTTCGGTGGGATCGTTCCAGATGTGGACCATCAACCTCGCCTTTTTACTGCAGATGTTCGTTCCGCCCGGCAACCTCCCGGCGCCGGAACATTCTAAGGTTACCCGCTAGTGTTTGACTCAGGACGGCCGGCGTTTGTTGAGCCATAGAAGGCCAAGGATCGGCAGGACGAGCGGGACAAAGCCATAACCGCGGCCAAAGAGGGACCACACAGTGTCATGCGGGAAAGCAACAGGATCAAAGAGGCTGATCGCACCAACCACCAGCACCCCCCCACGAGCTCAGTGAGCACGGCCGCCAGGGAAACCTTGAACCAGGTACGGCCCGGCTTTGCGAGCGAGATGGTGGCCACAATGTAAACGACGGCGGCGAACGCCGACAGGATGTGCGCCAACGGAGCTTCGGCGAATTTGGTGGCGATCTGGTAGCCGGCACGTGCGTCGCGGACAACGCGAACACGGCGTAGACCGCGATCAGCAAGCGTCCGGGTCCCGTGTTCCGGGTGTCCTTCTGCCCGGCCTGGCGGTTCGCCGGATTGGTCTCGGTTCCAGTCACGTTGTGTTCTTCCTTCATGGTCAGTACCAGATCTGGTTCATGCGGGCAGCCATCACCAATGCGGTTATGCCCACCGCCGCAAGGACGAAGTTGCTCCAGCGGGTTCGTTCAAGGATGGCCCAATAGACGGCTCCCAGAGGAATCATCAGGCAACAATGAGGTAGCCCCCAGAACTCCCATGCTTCACCGGCCATCTGCTCACCCATGGCAACGCGGACGATCGAGCCCACCAAATACACAACGAGTACAAGCTCGACGGCGAGCACGGAAAAGATGGTGGGGGTCATTCGGGGCTTTCTTCATCAAGCCGGCCACGACGCACATGATCGTGGACACCAGTCCAACGATGAGGATGGCGTAAAAGTATCCGTCCATGCCTATTTTGCCTGCCCTGTTCCAGTTCCCGGAGCAAAGACCAGCACGGGTTTAGCGAAGCTGCCCGTGTCTGCCAGCAATGCCACGAGCTCCCCCGACGGCGCGAACGCGGCGGCAGGCTTTTCGGCCGTGGCAGCGTCCGGCGTTCCTGCTCCCGGTCCGGCAGCGATGCGGCGGCCAAAGGATATCTCGGTGGTTTCTTCCTCGCTCAACTCCCGGTTGGCATCAGCGAGCGTGCTGCCAAGGACATCTCCAAAACCTCGAGCTCTTCTGCCAGCTCCTCGAGCGTGCGCGCTTGATCGAGGGAGTACGGGCCAACTTGGGTCCTGCGCAGGGCTGTGAGGTGCCCACCGACGCCCAGGGCGTTGCCGAGGTCCCGGGCCAACGCCCTGATGTACGTGCCGGAAGAACACTCAACGGTGACGTCGACGTCAACTACCCTGCCGCCGTCGATCCTGGTGATGGAGTGGACATCGAAGCGGTGGATTGTGACCGGGCGAGCCGCGAGCTTGACCTCTTCGCCCGAGCGGACACGGGCGTAGGAGCGTTCGCCATTGACCTTGATGGCGCTGACGCTGCTGGGAACCTGCTGGATGGGCCCGGTGAGCGCGGCAACACCGACGGCAACGGCGTCGTCGGTGACATTCGCGGCGCTGCGGGCCTCCGTGACCTCGCCCTCGGCGTCGTCGGTGATAGTGGTTTCACCGAGCCTGATGGTGGCGGTGTACGTCTTGGACGTACCCACGATGTAGGTCAGCAGGCGTGTGGCCTTGTTGATGCCGAGCACCAGGACGCCGGTTGCCATGGGATCAAGCGTGCCCGCATGGCCCACTTTCCGGGTGCCGGCCAGCCGCCGCATCCGGCCAACCACATCATGGCTGGTCCATCCCTGCGGTTTGTCAACGATTACCAGTCCAGAAAGCACGCTTACCAGTATATGGGTGGCTAGGATGGCTCCCATGCCTGACCTTGCCGCGCATGTCCGCGACGTCCCTGTGAACCAGATCCGTGAGATCACCGAAGCTGCGTGGTCCACCCCCCGGAGCAATCGTCCTCAGCATCGGGGGGGAGCCGGGCTTTGCCTTACCCCGGCACATCCTCGACGCCGGCATTGACTGCTGGATCGGGATGAGACCAACTACACACCCAACGCCGGGATCCCCCGCCCTCCGTGAAGCCTTTGCCGCCCGCTTCCGGGAACAGCAAAACGTGGATATCGGCGCGGATCGTGTGTACGTAGTGGACGGCGCCCAACAGGGACTGCACTTCGCCATGAGCCTCCTCCTCTCCCCCCCGGCGATGAGATTCTCATCCCCCAACCCCGGCTACCCCCACCTTCGCCATGACCAGCAGGCTGCTGCACGCCGTGCCGGTGCAGTATCCGCTATACCCGCAGAACGACTTCCAGCCGCGCATTGAGGACATCGAGGCCCTCATCACGCCAAGCACCCGGGTCCTCATGTTGAACTCCCCGTCCAACCCCCTTGGGCGCCGTGTTCAGCGAAGAATCCACGCGCCAACTGGTGGAGCTTGCCGTTCGCCATGACCTGTTGATCATCTCCGACGAGTGCTATGAAGCCTTCACGTTCGATGTCCCCCATGTCAGCCCTGCGCGCTTCGACAGCGACATCCCCGGAGAAGCCCGGGTCTTCACTTCCCTGACACTGTCCAAGACCTACGGGCTAACTGGCCTTCGGATTGGGGCGTTGATCTGCCCGCCCGGGTTGGAGCCGAAGATGAACAACGTTATGGAGTCAATCGTGTCCTGCGTCGCGTCTCCTTCGCAGTACGCCGCCTTGGCCGCGCTGACAGGACCCCCCCAGGACTATGTTTCCCAGGCTCGCGACCACTACCGGAGTAACCGGGATGCAGCCTCAGCTGTTTTGGCAAAGAAGGGAATTCCGTTCCTGGCGCCAGGGGGGGGCGTTCTACCTGTGGGCCGACGTCTCGCATCTGAGCGGCGGGGGGGATGTCAGGGCCTGGTGCGGGCCTTCCTGGCTGAGTCCGGAGTGTCCTTCGCTCCCGGTACGGCATTCGGCTCGATCGGCGAGGGCTGGATCAGGATCGCCCTTTGTGGCGGTCAACAAGACCTGCTCGACGGCGTCAGCCGCCTCCCAGCCAAGGTCTAGTCGGGCGCTTTCTCAGTATCCGGTCTCAGTAGCTCGTCCTGTGCGCGTGGTTCCGCCACGCGTCGAAGGTTCATCTGAAGCGGCCAACTCGGCATGCTCCACGGGCAGCAGTTCCGGTCTGGTGCCTGCGAAATACTCGTAGAACACAGCGTCGTCGAAGCCCGCCCTGGCCGCGCCGTGCCGGTCTGCCGCGAAATAGACATGCCCGATCCTGGCCCAGAGCGTGGCGGATAGGCACAGCGGGCATGGTTCACAGCTTGCGTAGAGAACGGACCCCGTGAGGTCGAACCTCTTGGTCGCGGCTGCAGCACGGCGGATTGCCACCACTTCGGCATGTGCTGTGGGATCGTGGTCCCGCGTGACCCGGTTGACTCCCTCATGGACGGTTCCGTCCGGGGGGGCGACCACGACGGCGCCGAAAGGGCCGCCGCCGTCGGAAACGTTTTGCACGGCCAGCTTGATGGCCAGGTTCAGGTATTCATCACGTTGCTGAGCACTGTGCGGCGACATGCTCCCGATCATAGCGAGTTTGAGTACAGCAAATGCCCCTAAGAAGACTTCTTAGGGGGGGCATCAGTTGCTCAAAAACTAGCGGTTGGCGTCTTCGTCGAGTTCGTTATCGCCGGAGAGGTCAGTGTCCTCTTCGTCGAAGTCGTCCTCGTCAACGTCCTCCGGAGAGTCACCCTTGTAAGGGTCTGCCTCGCCGGCGTGCTTGGCACTGGCAGCCAAAGCGGCTACCTCTGCGTCGCGACGCTTGGCTTCACGGAGGAGCTCCTCCAGGTTGGAGCATTGACCGGAATCTGGTCAGCCACGAACTCGAGTGTCGGAGTGAGGCGAACAGTGATGTTGCGGCCGACTTCCTGGCGCAGTACACCCTTGGCCTTCTCCAGCGCCCTGGCAGCATCTGCCTGGGCTACATCGTCACCAAAAACGGTGTAGTAGATGGTGGCGTGCTGAAGGTCGTTGGTGACGCGGGCGTCCGTGACCGTGATGGACTCAACGCGCGGATCCTTGACCCGTCGTCCGAGGGCCTCAGCGACGACGACCTTTATCCGCTGTGCCAGCTTGGCAGCGCGTGCGGGATCAGCCATGACTTCCTCCTGGTAAGTAGAAAAGGGGGGGAAGGAACGGGTCCGCCGGGGGGGCTACCCGACGGACCCGTTCCAAACGGAACCTAGCTACGCGGCTTTTCGCGCATTTCGAAGGTCTCGATGATGTCGCCTTCAGTGATGTCATTGAAGGAGCCAAGACCGATACCACACTCGAAGTCGGTGCGGACTTCGGTGGCGTCATCCTTGAAGCGCTTGAGCGTCTCAACGGTGAGGTTGTCACCGATGACCTTGCCGTCGCGGCTGACACGTGCTTGGTGTTACGGCGATGATGCCCGTGCGGACGATCGAGCCGGCGATGTTTCCGAACTTGGAAGAACGGAAGACTTCGCGAACCTCGGCAGTACCGAGCTGGACTTCTTCGTATTCCGGCTTGAGCATGCCCTTGAGGGCCATCTCGATGTCATCGATTGCTGCGTAGATAACCGAGTAGAAGCGCATGTCCACGCCTTCACGGTCAGCCAGTTCAGCAACACGCTCGGCCGGCTTGACGTTGAAGCCGATGATGATGGCGTTGTCCACCGTGGCGAGGTTGACGTCGTTCTGCGTGATGGCACCCACACCGCGGTGGATGACACGAAGCTGAACGTCGTCGTCTCCGACGTCGATCTTGAGCAAGGCGTCTTCGAGGCTTCCACGGCACCGGACACGTCACCCTTGAGGATGAGGTTGAGGGTGTCGATCTTGCCTTCGGCAACGGCCTGGTCGAAGTCTTCCAGGCTGATGCGCTTGCGACGCTTGGCCAGTGCAGCGTTGCGGTCGGCAGCTTCACGCTTCTCAGCGATCTGGCGGGCCGTACGCTCGTCAGGGGTCACCAGGAAGGTGTCACCTGCGCGCGGCACGTTGGACAGGCCGAGGACCTGGACCGGGCGGGACGCAGTGCGACATCGAGTGCCTCGCCGTTCTCGTCGAACATGGCGCGGACGCGGCCGTGAGCCGTACCGGCCACGATCGTGTCGCCCACTGCCAGGGTTCCGGACTGCACCAGGACGGTAGCAACGGCACCGCGGCCCTTGTCGAGGTTCGCTTCGATGGCAATGCCTCGAGCGTCCTTGTCCGGGTTGGCGCGCAGATCCAGTGCGGCATCGGCCGTCAGCAGGACGGCGTCGATCAGTTCGTCGATGTTGAGGTTCTGGCGGGCAGAGACCTCAACGAACATGGTGTCGCCACCGTATTCTTCGGGAACCAGGCCGTACTCGGTCAGCTGGCCCTTGACCTTGTCAGGGTTGGCGCCTTCCTTGTCGATCTTGTTCACGGCGACGACGATCGGCACGTTTGCTGCCTGGGCGTGGTTGAGTGCTTCCACCGTCTGCGGCATAACGCCGTCGTCGGCTGCGACAACCAGGATCGCGATGTCGGTGACCTTGGCACCACGTGCACGCATGGCCGTGAAGGCCTCGTGACCGGGGGGGTGTCAATGAAGGTGATATCGCGGGCCGTGCCCTCGTGAACGTGGCTGATCTGGTAAGCACCAATGTGCTGGGTGATGCCACCATGCTCGCCGGCCACAACGTTCGAGTTGCGGATGGCATCCAACAGGCGGGTCTTACCGTGGTCAACGTGACCCATGACGGTGACAACCGGTGCGCGGGCCTCGAGGACGTCGTCGCCTTCGGCGTCGAGTTCGTCCTGGATGTTGATGTCGAACTGGTCCAGCAGCTCGCGTTCTTCATCCTCGGGGGGGAAACAACCTGGAGCTTGTAGCCGAGTTCGGCGCCAAGCAGGCCAAAGGTGTCTTCGTCCAAGGACTGCGTAGCCGTTGCCATCTCACCGAGGTGGAACAGAACGGTCACCAGCGATGCGGGGTTCGCGTCAATCTTCTCGGCAAAGTCCGTGATGGACGAACCACGACGCAGGCGGATGATGGTCTCGCCATCACCGCGGGGTACTGATACGCCGCCCAGTGACGGAGCACTCATCTGCTCCAGTTCCTGGCGCTTCGCACGCTTCGACTTGCGCTGCTTGCCACGACCGGCGCCGCCCTTGCCGAAGCACCCTGTACCACCGCGACCGCGGCCACCCTTGCCGAAGCCACCGCCGGCGGGAGCTCCG
>BBFS01000024.1 GCA_001313365.1 Paenarthrobacter nitroguajacolicus JCM 14115 | reverse complement strand
CCGGCGCGGGAACCGACACGGACGGCGGGCCCGTCGCTATAGATCCGGTGTTTGAGACGCCACCCCCCCGTACCCAACATCGGGCCCTCCTGGGGGGGGCCTGACAACCTCTCGGATCCCGGTGCCACCGAGCCACCCGTAGCGGAGCCGTCTCCACAAGAGACTCTCGGTACTGTTCCCGCCGCACCAACACCATCCGCCCAAGCCGCCGGGCCAGGTCCGTCTGCGTCTACAACCGAAACGCCTGCACCAACTCAACCAACTTCCCCCAGCGAAACATCGCCATCAACCGAAACGCCTGCACCAACAGGAAGTCCGTCCCCCACTCCAACGCTCGAAACCGCCTCACCAGCCCCGACGGCGACGCCCGAAGCGACACCAACCCCTACACTCACCCCCCTTCCCGGGCAAGAGCCCGAGCAGCTCCGTGGATCCGGAGAACGGCGCGCTGGCGCTCCTCCCGGACAGCAACACAGCTGCGATCCTGACGGTGTTCAACGCGATCAACAGCTACCGTGCATCGCTCGGCCTGGCTCCTGTGAAGTACCACGCCACGGTGGCCAGCCTGGCTCAGGACTGGTCCAACAACATCGCGACGCGTGAGGTGATCCAGCACCGCGCCAACTTCTGGACTGATCCCCCCCGGGCTCTCAACCCCCAACAACGGGGCGGGTGAAGTCATCGCTGTCCGCTGGGACCGTGACGCAGCGCAGCTTGTGGAGTGGTGGAAGGGTTCTCCCGGTCACGACGCCTTCTGCGTGATCCCCCCCGGTTCAACGTCATGGGCATCGGCATCACCTACACGGACGGCAACTGGCAGACCACCCCCCCAACCGCTACACGCTCTGGGGCGTAGTGAATTTCTTTGGCTACACATCTTTGCCGGCAGGGACCACTACAAGCCCGGGCGGTACAGTCCCGCCGCCAACCGACCCTGTGGGTGTCTGCGAACCGGGCAGCAAACACCAACCGCCCACCCTTAACTTGAGTGCGGCATCCATCAGCAGCGCAGCCGACCTCGTGTCGATCGCCGGCGACGGCTCGGTGGTTGCTACATCATGGGGTGGCGGCAGGTACGGCGGCGGCAAGAGAATCGGCGTCGGCTTCACAGGGCTCAAAGACCTCTTCATCACGGACTGGGACCGCGACGGCGTGTTTGATCTGATCTCCCAAAGACTCGACGGCGCCCTGCTGGTGTACCCCCCCGGCCTTCAGACAGGTGGGTTCAAGGATCCCATTGCCCTTGGCCAGGGCTGGGGGACCCTGAACATCACCGTGGGCACTTGGTGCGCCAACAACCGGCTTCCCCCCCAGATCGTTGCCATGGATTCGGGCGGCAACCTGTACCTCTATAAGAACGCCGGCCTTGCCTACATCCGTGCCCAAGCGGCAATCGGCACGGGATTCCCAGCGATCAGGCTAAGCATGGTGGACTACAACGCCGACGGCTTCCAGGACCTCCTCACCACTGAGCCAATGGAACCCTCAGGCTGTACCGCGGCAGCGGGCTGGGCACACCCAAGCAGGAATCCCGTCCGGTTGTGGGCGCTGAATGGACCGACTACACGGGCTTGAGGGCGCTTCGCGGGGGGGTATCAGGTCCCGACTCGACGGGTGTTGCCGGACTGGACCGCAACGGAGTCGTTGAATATTGGGATCTCAACACAGGACGGCTTACCACGCCGGTGACCATCGGCATCGGCTGGGGGGGCGGCTGAAGTTCGCCCAATAGATAGGCATGCCAACCCAACCTGCGTGTCGGCGTCGTGCGCCAATCCGGCGTCGCGCGTCAACAGCCGCGGCTAAGCGTCCGAGTGGGACTCGATGGCAACCTTGAGTTGTTCCAACTGCGCCACTTCGCCCTCCAGCGCCTTCTGGAATATGCCATTCATAAGCTTCCGCAGGCCCTTGGGGTGGTACTCAAGGGCGAACCGGAGGCGGGTGGTGTTGCCTTCGGTGCTGAGGTAGAAACCTCCGGTAGGCCGCGCGGGTCCGGCCACCACGGCGTAACGGACTTCGGCTCCCGGGCGGCTTCGGTGATCCTGAAGTCGGCGGCTACGGGGCGGCCGCCGGGGCCGGAAACCGTCTGCTGGTAGAGGGCGCCTTTTTGGCCGCGAATGCCGGAGCGAAGCGCGATACTGCGCACACCCGAACGCCATAGGGAGTTGTTCATCCCGTCCATGAGGAATCCGTAAACGGTCATGGCGTCCTTGCTGATCACCACTTCATTGGCAGCGAATGCCATGGATACCTCTTTCGGCGTACGGTCGAGTGTCGTAGCCCGGTTCCCCATACGCTGCAGCTAACACCTTCAGAATAGTCAGCGGCGGCCGCCAGCAACACATGACTGCCGAGCCTTGACCGAATGGTTATCTCCCGATTTTCCCGGGGGGGTACTGCTGACAGGAGTCCGTGGGCCGGGTAGAGTGCCTGCGGCTGACTACAAGCAAATTGGGGGGGCGTAATGCGAGGTCAAAACCACTCGGGTTCCATGAGGAACGCACGACGACGGCTGGCGGCTTGCGCTGCTTTGTTCAGTCTGGCGGTGGCTGGCGGCGTGGTAACTGCGGCTCCTGCCACGGCTGCGCCGACCACCACGGTGCCGACCACCGCGGCCGTTAAGGCACAGAGCAATGCACGCGCCGCCGTCGTTCAAAGTGCAGTACCTGCCACTGCGAATCCACTGCCGAGCGTCGATCCTGTGGGCGACCCCGCGAACTACTCTGTCCTGGTCAATAAGTCCCGGCCTTTGAACCCTGTGAGCTACGCGCCCGGCGACCTGGTCAACGCCCGCGGCTCCGGCCAGTACCTGCGTGCCGAGGCTGCAGCCTGGCTCAATGGGTTGTTCCAAGGTGCGGCTGATGCCGGCACGGGCGGGTTGGCCGTGGTGAGCGGTTACCGTTCCTACGCGCAGCAGCAGCAGGTCTACTCCTATTACGTCAGCATCTACGGCCAAGCACAGGCGGACCTGATCTCCGCACGTCCGGGGGCACAGCGAGCACCAGACGGGGGCTCGCCGTCGACGTCGGGAACGCCAACGGTTCCTGCGGCCTCAGCACCTGTTTCGGGGGGGACACTCCAGCCGGGATCTGGGTGGCAGCGAATGCCCACAAGTACGGCTTCATTGTCCGCTACCCCAACGGCTACACGAACGTCACTGGCTACAGCTATGAGCGTGGCACCTGCGCTACGTCGGAGTGGATCTCGCAACCGACATGAAACGCCGTGGCTTCCCCCCCACCATGGAGCAGTATTTCGCCGGCAACCCCCCCACTGCGTATGCCAGCATCACCTCCGGCGCGGACCTGGTTGCTGCGGACTCGTCCGGGCGGCTGCTTCGCTACCCTGCACACGGCGGTGGTGGTTACGGCATCCCCCCCACGGTGATCGGTTCCAACTGGCAGGGCTTGAAGCAGGCCTACGTGGTGGACTGGGACGCTGATGGCGTCTACGACATTTTGGCGCAATGGGACAACGGCACCTTGGGCTTGTTCAAGGGTTGGCCCGGCGGTGCTTTCTCCACGCAGATCGTGGTGGGAACAGGTGACTGGGACAAGATGACTATCACCGTGGGCAAATGGTCCGCGGCGCAGGGGGGGTATCCGGGCATCGTGGGCTACTTCCCCCGATGGCGGGCTCCGGTACTACCCCCAACACCTCGGGTAGGGCGTTGACCTACCGGGTGGACATTGGAAGTGGCTGGGGCGGGCATGGGCCTGACCATGGCCGACTGGAATGCCGACGGCGCCAACGACATCCTGGCCACCACAACGTCCGGGCACTTGCTGAGTTATCCCGGCAACGGCGGGGGTGGCTTCGCAGGCCTGCCCACCACAGTGGGTTCCGGGTGGGGGGGAACCATGAAAGCACTGGTTCCGAGCTTCGGTTTATCCGGTCCGGGCACGCGCAGCATCACTGCCCAAACCGTGGATGGCTACCTCGTCGATTACCGTCTGGGGACCGGGGCCTGGGGCGGTCAGCGCCAGGTGGGCAACGGCTGGAATGGCATGAAGCTGTTCAAGTAGCGTTCGGTGCGCCGGTCATGGGGAGTCCTGCAACTGCGCTAAGCTAGGACTCGCTCGGGGAGTTTTTCCGGGCAATGCGGGCGTAGCTCAATGGTAGAGCGCTAGCTTCCCAAGCTCGATACGCGGGTTCGATTCCCGTCGCCCGCTCCAGGAAAGCCCCGGATCCAGTGATCCGGGGCTTCTCTTTGCCCGAGGACTGAACCCTGTCCAAGAACAAAAAAGCGCTCGACGACGGTACTCACCAAAGAGGGCCGCTTACCCGTCGACCGGGAGGCCTCGTAAGCCTAAACTCTTACGTACATCCACCTATCCGGGAGGTCCTCCAATGACTCTCACCGACGATGGTGAGGCGGGTCCACTCGCCGTCATCAACCGCCTGCTGGAAGCCACGAACAAGCATGATCTTGAAGCCCTGGCTGAGTGTTTCGCGCCGGGCTACGTCAACGAGACACCGGCCCACCCCCCCACCCGGGGATTCACGGGACGGGACACTATCCGCAGCAATTGGGAGCAACTTTTTACCGGCGTACCGGACATCGCAGCCCGCATGCTGGCGCACAGCGTGAGCGGGACCAGCGTGTGGACCGAGCTGCACCTGAAAGGCGCCCGCCGTGATGGCACCCAGCATGAGATGACCGGAGTCATCATTTTCGGCGTGGATGAGGCATCATCAGCAGTGCCCGCTTCTACCTGGAGCCAGTGGAGAAAGTTGTGACCGTGGACGACACCGCGGATCGCGTCACTCACCGTGTAACGCATGGCCGCCCGGCGGTTCAGCCGGCTCAATAGTCCGACGCCGGCCGGCCCAGGCAGCCAGAGGCCTGCGGTCCAGCACGCGTGACTCCGGCCACAAAGCGATGCGGGGAGGTGTATCGTCAGGAGTCAGGAGCCATTTCGGCTCCGCTCTAAGGGAGCCATCATGGGCGACAAATCACCGCGCCAAACTGCGTCAAAGAAATCCAGCAAATCCATCAAGGAAAAACGCGCGGATAAGCGGCTTCCGAGTCCTCCGCCACCGAGGCCGCCAAGCCCTCTACCGGCAACAAGAAGTGACCGCACCAACCGGCCCGCTGAGCATTGGTGTCCTTGCTACTTCGCTGAAACCCAACGAGCGACGCCTGCCGATCCACCCGCAGCACTTGGAACGCATTGCTCCGGAAGTGCGCCGGCAACTTCGCTTTGAGTACGGCTACGGCGAGCGGTTCGGTGTCCCGGACAGCAAGCTGGAATCATTGGTGGGCGGCTCGGTACACGCCAGGAGTTGATTGCCAACAACGACGTCATCCTCCTCCCCCCCAAGCCGCAGGCCCAGGATCTGGCCGAACTCCGTGACGGGCAAACGTTGTGGGGCTGGCCGCACTGCGTACAGGACCGGGCTATCACCCAGCTTGCCATCGACAAGAAGCTCACGCTCATCGCCTTTGAGGCCATGAACCACTGGGCGGGCGACGGCGGCTTTGGCCTGCACGTCTTCCACAAGAACAACGAGCTCGCCGGCTACTGCTCTGTGCTGCATGCACTGGCATTGACTGGTTCCACCGGCGATTACGGCCGCCGCCTCAGCGCTGTGGTCATCGGTTTCGGGGGGGCCACGGCGCGTGGTGCCGTCACTGCGCTGAACGCCCACGGCGTCCACGACGTCCAGGTGCTCACCAACCGGGGGGCGTCGCCGCCGTCGGGTCTCCGATCCATTCAGTGCGGATCGTGCAATTCGACCATGACAGCAAGGCGCCGTTCCTCAGCGAAGTCATCACGGACAAGGGGCGCAAGCCTTGGCACCGTTCCTGGCCGCGGCGGACATCGTGGTCAATTGCACCCTGCAGGACCCGAACGCTCCGCTGACCTACCTCCGCACGGAGGATCTGGCGGAATTCCAGCCGGACAGCCTGATCGTTGACGTGTCCTGCGACGAAGGCATGGGCTTCAGCTGGGCGCGGACCACCACTTTCGACGAGCCCATGTTCCGCGTGGGCGGGCACGTTAATTACTACGCCGTGGACCACAGTCCGTCATACCTTTGGAACTCGGCCAGCTGGGAGATCAGCGAAGCCTGCTTCCCTTCCTGGACACTGTTGTGGCCGGGCCGGAAAGCTGGGATGCCAACGAGACCGTCTCCCGTGCCATTGAGATCCGTGAAGGTGTTATCCGCAATCCGGACGTCCTGGAGTTCCAGGGACGCTCAGCGGAATACCCACACCTGCCAGTGGCACAGCTTCAGCCAAGATAGCCCGCACAGAATGAATCGCCCCCCCGGCTGTCGGGGGCGCTTCATTCTGGTTAAGCCGGCTGCGGCTCCTGCACGATCCGCAGCACCCGACGCCGATCGCGCAGGTCCACTTTGATGTGCAGGGATGACTTCCGGGCCAGTACGACGGCGACTACCGCAGCCGCGATGGCCGGCACGCCACCGGAGATCAGGACGGCAAGGTGGGGACCGAGGTGCTCGGCGAGCCAACCCATCATGGGGGCCGCCGATTGCCTGCCCACCGATCAGCACCACGAGGTACAGGCTCATGACGCGGCCGCGGATGCTCATGTTGGAGCTGGTCTGCACCATTTGGTTGGCCGCTGTGAGGAACATGAGGCACCAGAATCCGGCGAGGACCATGGTGACGCTGAACCACACCATGGACGGCATCAGCGAGGACGCACAGAGCATCAGCCCGTACAACCCCCCCGCCGACGTCACCACCGAGCGCAACCGCAACTGGCGACGCCGTGTGGACGCTACCGCTCCCATCAGCGCACCGAGCGCAACCATGGCGTTCAGCAGGCCGTAGCCTCCGGCGCCGGCGTCGTACACGTTGTCCGCGAAGGCGGCCAGCAGCACCGGCAGGCTCATGGCGAAAACTGCCACGAACCCGGCCATCAACCACGGCCAGTAGATTGTGGGCTTGCTGAGCGCGTAGTTGAGTCCTTCGCGGAGCATTCCCTTCTTGCGAGGGGTCGGCTGGCTGAGGTGCAACTGATCCTTGCGGAGGATCAACAGCATGGCAACAGTTGAGCAGCAGGCCACGGCGTTCGCCGCGAAGGCCCATCCGGCACCCACCGCGGTGAGCAGCACACCGGCCAAGGCGGGACCGATCAGTCCGCCGAGCTGGAACGTCGTGGAGTTAACGCTGATGGCATTCCGGAGGTATTTGGGGCCGACGAGCTCATTGACGAAAACCTGCCGGGCCGGCTGGTCCAGAACCGTCACGAAGCCCAAAAGCAGGGCGATGACGTACACATGCCACACTTCGACGCGCTGGCTAAGGGAGAGCACCGCCAACGCGGCCGCGAGCACGGCGGCCGCGGATTGGCAGATGATGAGGATCTTTCGCTTGGCAAAGCGGTCGGCAATCATGCCGCCCCCCACGGGCCAAGGAAAAGCGAAGGCATGAACTGCAATGCCACAGTAATTCCGACGGCGGTGACGGAACCGGAAAGCTGCAGCACCATCCAATCTTGGGCGATGCGCTGCATCCAGATCGCGATCACGGCGATGAAATGACCGATCGCGAAGATCCTGAAATTGGGGGACCTTCAGGGAGATGAAGGTATGCCGCCAGGGCAGCTTTTCACTCACGACGGCGAGTGGCTGGGTGACGGTGTCCGCGGGCTGAGGTGCGGATAGGGAATCGATGACGGGCTGGCTGACGTTTGCCGCTGAAGGCGGTGGGGGGGTGCCAAAGGTAGTCCTCGGATGGAGAGTTTCGGTGGGATGCGTTTAACGCTAGGGTTGCGAGCAGCAATTATGGAAGCGTATTGCGCCTATAACTAGCATTGCGGAACGCAATGACCATGCCGCAAGGGCGCAGTACTCCGGCCCGGCGCTGACCTGCGCTTTAGGAGTTCCGTGTTCGAACCTGTCCAGCTCCGTTCCTTTTTGGCCGTCGCAGAAACGCTGAGTTTCACCAAAGCTGCGGAACGCCTTGGGCTCGCACAGCCCACCGTCAGCCAGCATGTCCGCAAGCTTGAGGCCGCTGCCAAGCGGGTGCTGGTTGCCCGCGATACCCGCGAGGTCCGGCTCACCGACAACGGCGACGCCATGGCCGGTTTTGCCCGCAGCATCCTTGCCGCCCACGACTCCGCCGCCCGCTACTTTTCCGGTTCGGCCATGAGAGGGCGCCTCCGGTTCGGCACCGCAGACGACCTCGCCATCACTGGCCTCCCCCCCGGATCCTCCGCGAGTTCCGACAGTTGTACCGCAGATCAACTTGGAGCTCACCGTCAGCCAAAGTGACCAGCTGTACAAGCGACTCAATGCCGGCCAGCTAGACCTTGTGTTCGTGAAATGGGTGGCCGGAGCAAAGGAAGGCACGGTGGTCCGGCACGACAATTTCGCCTGGGTCGCGTCGAGCAGACCGTACTGGAACCCGGGGCGCCCGTCCCACTCATCGCCTACCCAGCGCCAAGCCTGAGCCGAAAACTGGCCATTGATGCACTGGAAGCCGAAGGCCGGACCTGGCGGATCACCTGTAGCACCAAGCAGATCAGCGGAGTGCTTGCGGCCGTTCGTGCAGGCATCGGTGTAGCGTGATGCCGGCGTCGCTGGTGCCCGAGGACCTGAAGGTCATCACGCAACGTTTCGGGCTGCCGCCGGTAGGCGACGTCGACTTCACCCTGATCCGGAATCCCCTGGCAAACGCGAGGTCATCGATGCCCTCACGCAGGCCATCATGGCAGGACGCTGAGTAAGTCGAACTAGTGGGCGTTTCTGTTCAACAGCTATCCCGGCCCGTGGTTTCGCTGATCAACACTTGAGTTCGGCGCCGTGGTCTAGGCGGTCACCTTCGGAGATGTTCTGAGCTTTTCATAGAAGGCCGCCAGCTGAGGATTCAGGTTGCCAATGGACCCGACCTGTCTGGTGCCGTTCAGAATTCGTGGGTCCTTAAGGATTTCGCTGTTATGGATGTCGGGTTCTTTCCCCCCCAACATCCGGATTTTTGACTCATAGGTGAAGCTGCCAGTGATCTTGGGGGGGCAAATTTCTCTTCAACCCAGGAAAAAGTGGAATCAGCGATGAGCTGGTAGTCTGCTGCACGGCCAACCAAACCACAAACCCAATCAGCGAACTGCACGCTAGAGTTCACCTTACTGTCGATGTGTAACGGCGGCTCGACGATGAGCCGCATCTCGTCGTAGGACTTTGTCCGCTCGTAGATGTGACCGTACATTTGGACCACCAGCTCACGCCGGGACTTTTCGGTGAAGTCGTCCATGAATATGACAACCTCCTCGCCCTTGCGCTCGGCGTGACGACAGATACGATTTATCGTCTCTCGCAGAGCGTCAACCGTGTAGTCCTCAGAGGTCTTACGCGTCTCCTTGACAGTCCCGCGAAGCTTTTCGTCACCGTAATAGAAAAGGTTCCCGCCGTTGGCCAACAGCTTGGTCACCAGGCCAGTGAAGGCGCGGACTTGCTCGGGCCGCTTAGTGATGCTCCCAGTACTGAAGTACTCCGCGCCCTTCCGCTCCCATTGCGCAGGGTTTTTGGCCTCTTCGATCTCCGTCCTAAACAAGGTCCGCTTGACTCGGAGGAACTCCGCCCCGAAATACCGGGCGTTCTTGGCGGGGATGATGTAACCGGCATACCCGAAGACTGGATGGCTGTTGTGGCGGGCGTGGTCTCGGCTCACGAACGGCCCCCCCACGTGTCCGAACTCGTCTAGGTATGCAATTAGCACGAAACTCCCCCCCATGGTCCTGTTAACGCAAGAACCCACGCACATGGCGTGGGCTCTTCGAAGTGGCGCGCAATCCATTATTTCAGGAACCGCTACCGAGATAATAGTAGGCAGGGTTGCATGAATAAAACAAACTGGATTTACAAAATTGTCCTCATAAACGAGCAGAACTAATAGAACTACACGGGACGAGGACTGACACCCGTGGGCGATGTGGGCTTCGCACCCATCGCATCCCACCGGCCAACGCTCATTGACCGATGCCCTCACCCAAATCACCATGAGCCCGACGCTTTGTATGTCTCGGGATCCTTTCTGTTCAACAGGCGATACGCCCTTACTGGGTAAGCGCATTCCCGATATCCTGTGACCATGATCGACCTCACTACGCTGGCTGACCTCACGCCAGGCATCTGTTCCGTCACTCTCCGTTCGCAGGGGGGGATAGACGATGTGGTCCGAATTTCTTCGGACGCAGGCTTGGCCGGGATCGAGTGGGGGGGTACCGATGTACACGTCAGCGATTCCGAGTCAGCGGCGCACGCCAAGGAAGCCACGGTGGCGGCCGGACTCAGCGTCCTCTCGCTCGGCTCGTACTACCGCTGCGGCGCGTTCGAGGACTTTGGCCGCGCGCTGGACCTTGCCACAGGGCTTGGCGCTCCCCCGGATCCGCGTGTGGGCCGGAGAACTTGGCTCTGCCGAGGCCAACGAGGACCACTGGGATGCGGTGGTCCAAGACACCCGGCGTATCGCCGATCTTGCGGCCGCCCGCGGCATCGCCATCGCCTTCGAGTACCACGGCAACACCCTTACCGACTCCCCCGCCACCACCCTCGACTTACTGAACCGGGTGAATCACCCAACGTCGGCACCTACTGGCAGCCCGCCGTCGGACTTTCGGACAAGCAGGCGCTTGAGTCCCTCCACGAAGTCTTGCCGCACCTGGCGGGCGTGCATTGTTTCTCCTGGGGGGGACCCGAAGCCGAGCGCTTTCCACTACGGAACCGGAAGCTGCTGTGGCAGACAGTCACCGATGTCCTGCGCGGCAACGGCAAGGATATGGACATCATGCTGGAATTCGTTGAGGACGACCTGCCGGAAAACGTCCTCAACGACGCCGCTTTCCTGCACACGATCACACTGGGTGAGGACTAGCGCCGGCTACTCCGTCCAGCCCATCCGCTGAAAACTGGGCCGTTGCGCCTTAACGGTTATGCCTTCTGACCTGGTCAGACTTGCGATTCCACCGGAGTTTCCGTGCTGCGGCGGAGCTTCACCGCGCCGCTGACCGGCGCGGTGTCAGGGTCGCCCGCTGCCAGGCGGCCGATGTCCTCCAACGGCAGGTGCACCGTGGACAAGGCAGGGCGGAAGTCGCGGAGGTTTCGATGTCGTCAAAACCCGCAATGGTGGCATCCCGGGGAATCCATACGCCTTCGGGCCGGAGCGCAGCGGTAACGCCAATGGCCATGACGTCGTTCACGGCAAAGATGCAGAGCCGTTTTTCGGAGGCCTTGATCCGCTCGGCGAGTGCGGGCCCGGCGTCGTATCCTCCAGCGCGGTTGAAGCCGGTACGGATGATCTCTGCTGCGGGTCTTCCAGCGTCTGCGAGACCCCGCTGGAAGCCGCGGACCCGGTCGTCGGAGGTGTACAGCTTCGGGACCCGCAACGATGAGGAATTCACCACCATGCGTAGCGGCCAATTCCACAGCAAGGCCGGCTGCGAGCTCCTCATTGGGGGGACTTCAACCACGTGGTAGCCCTCTGTAGTGGAGGCGCCAACCACCGGGTGGCCAACAACCCCCCACATGTCCGCCATTGCGGCAGTAGCGTCCAGTTCCGCGGCGAGTTCGATGTTGCCTTGCTTGTCCTCGGCGCGCACGGACCGCGAGCCGGCGATCACGATGGAGTCGGCACGTCGGGCGGCGAACGCGGCTACTGCTTCTTTTTCGTCCTGCGCGGCGCCGGATGTGCTGGCCAGCAACACCATGCGGTTTTGCTGGCGGGCTGCTTCCTGGACCCCGCGGGCGATGGCGGAGAAGTAGGGGTCGGCAATGTCGTGAACAATGAGGCCGATCAATCCCGAGCTCGACTTCGCCAGGGCCTGCGCCTGCGCGTTGGGAACATAGCCGAGCTTGTCGGCGGCTTCGCGGACGCGCTCCGCGATGTCCTCAGCCGGCTTACGGGACGAGCCGTTCAGGACCCGGGATGCGGTGGCGAGGGAGACCCCCGGCCAATCGGGCAACTTCACTCAGTGTGCTGGCGGCCACGGGGGGGCCCTCCTTTTCTGCAAGCGTCGGGACTGGCGCTAAGAAAATTATGGCAGTCTTCCACCATTTTTTGGGAAAGCGCTTGCCAATGCGGCGCGTCATGGTGCATGATCGATTGCAGCGGGAATGCGCTTTCCCACATCAAGAACTGCAAGCACCGGCAACCGCAGAGCGACCGGCACACAAGGCACTGGAGAAAACATGGGCTACGAAACAAAGACGATCCGCATCGCCATGAACGGCATCACCGGCCGTATGGGCTACCGCCAGCACTTGCTGCGTTCCATCCTGCCCATCCGCGACGCCGGCGGCTTCACCCTGGAAGACGGCACCAAGGTTCAGGTCGAGCCGATCCTCGTTGGCCGCAATGAAGCCAAGATCCGCGAACTAGCCGAACTCCACAAGGTTTCCGAATGGACCACTGATCTCGACGCCGTCATCGCCGATCCCACCGTGGACATCGTCTTTGACGCCTCCATGACCAGCCTCCGCGCCGCCACCCTGAAGAAGGCCATGCGCGCCGGCAAGCACATCTTCACCGAGAAGCCCACGGCAGAGACCCTTGAAGAAGCCATCGAGCTGGCACAGATCGGCAAGGAAGCCGGCGTAACTGCTGGCGTCGTGCACGACAAGCTGTACCTTCCCGGCCTGGTCAAGCTCCGCCGCCTGGTGGACGAAGGCTTCTTCGGCCGCATCCTCTCCATCCGTGGCGAATTCGGCTATTGGGTCTTCGAAGGTGACGTCCAGGCTGCGCAGCGCCCGTCCTGGAACTACCGCAAGGAAGACGGCGGCGGAATGACCACGGACATGTTCTGCCACTGGAACTACGTCCTTGAAGGGATCATCGGCAAGGTCAAGAGCGTCAACGCCAAGACTGCCACGCACATCCCCCCCGCACGTTGGGACGAAGCCGGAAAGGAATACAAGGCCACCGCTGACGACGCCTCCTACGGCATCTTCGAACTCGAAACCCCCCCGGGGGGCGACGACGTCATCGGCCAGATCAACTCCTCCTGGGCCGTCCGCGTCTACCGCGACGAACTGGTTGAGTTCCAGATCGACGGCACGCACGGTTCCGCCGTCGCCGGTTTGAACAAGTGCGTTGCGCAGCAGCGGGCCCACACCCCCAAGCCCGTCTGGAACCCGGACCTGCCCGTCACCGAATCTTTCCGCAGCCAGTGGCAGGAAGTCCCGGCCAACGCTGAACTGGACAACGGCTTCAAGCTGCAGTGGGAAGAATTCCTGCGCGACGTCGTGGCCGGCCGCGAGCACCGCTTCGGACTGCTTTCCGCAGCACGCGGGGTCCAGCTGGCCGAGCTCGGCCTGCAGTCCTCCGCTGAGCGCCGCACCATCGACATCCCGGAGATCACGCTCTAATGACGTCACTGATTCTTCCCACCAACGACGGCGGCACCCGCGAGTACCGCCTTCAGGCAGCCACATCGTGGGCCAAGCCGACCGCTCCTTTGACGGCCCGCCGCGCCTATGCAGCGGCCCACGTCATCCCCGAGGTCGCCGCTGACAACACTCCCGGCGCACCGGCGCAGCTCGACTGGGACGCCACCCTCGCTTACCGGCACGAGTTGTGGTCCTACGGCCTGGGTGTCGCCGACGCATGGACACCGCGCAGCGCGGCATGGGCTTGGACTGGGCAGCCACCCAGCAGCTCATCAAGCGCACCGGCGCAGAAGCCGCATCCGTTGTTGCGGCAGGCGACGCCGCCACTTCCGGCAAGTCCGTCCGCGATCTCGTCTCATGCGGCGCGGGCACCGATCAGCTGGACATCGCCACGCTTCCCGAGGGTGCAGCTGGTATCCAGGCCGTCATCGACGCCTACCGTGAGCAGATCGCCGTCGTCAGTGAGGCCGGCCCCCCCAAGGTCATCCTCATGGCGTCCCGCGCTTGGCCAAGGTTGCAAGCGGCGCCGACGACTACCTGCACGTCTACTCGACACTCCTGCAGGAAGTGGATCAGCCCGTCATCCTGCACTGGCTCGGCACCATGTTCGACCCCCGCACTGGCCGGATACTGGGGTTCCGACGACGTCTCCGTTGCCACCGAAACGTTCCTCAGCCTGATCCGCGAGCACGCGGACAAGGTTGATGGCGTGAAGGTTTCGCTGCTGGACGCCTCGCACGAGGTGGCTCTCCGCGCCGCACTTCCGGAAGAAGTCCGCCTCTACACGGGCGACGACTTCAACTACCCGGAGCTGATCGACGGCGACGAGACCCACCACTCGGACGCCTGCTGGGCATCTTCGCCGCCATCTACCCTGCCGCTTCGGTGGCGTTGCAGAAGTACGACGCCGGTCAAGGCAGCGAAGGGCGCGCGATCCTGGACTCCACCGTGAGCTCGGAAAGCACATCTTCAGCGCACCCACTTTCTACTACAAGACCGGTATCGCCTTCATGTCCTGGCTCAATGGCAAGCAGCCCGGTTTCCAGATGGTGGGCGGCCTGCACTCCGGCCGTTCGGTGCTGCACTTGGCCAAGACCTTCGAACTGGCCGACCAAGCCGGCCTGCTGAAGGATCCGTCACTGGCCGCGTTCCGGATGTCTGACTTCCTGCGGATCAACGGGGGTGGGCGCATGAGCGCGGACTTCTCCCGCCTGTCGCTGAACAGTGCCACCACCAAGAAGTGGACGCTTGCTGAGGCTGTGGATGGATGCGCCCGCGCCGGCATCCCCGCGATCGGACCGTGGCGTGACCGGGTGGCCGAGGCCGGACTGGATAAGGCAGCCAAGCTCATCAAGGACGCAGGCCTCCGGGTCTCCTCGCTGTGCCGCGGCGGCTTTCTCACTGCGGCCGATGCTGAAGGGCAGGCCGCAGCCCTCGCCGACAACTTCGAGGCCGTCCGCGAAGCAGTAGCGCTGGACACCCAGGAGCTGTTCCTGGTGGTTGGTGGGCTCGCTCCTGGCGAGAAGGACGTCGTCGCTGCACGCCAGCGCGTCGCCGACCGTCTGCAGGAACTAGTCCCGTTCGCTTCCGAGAACGGTGTACGGCTGGTGCTGGAACCCCTGCACCCGATGTACGCCGCAGACCGCGCGCTCATCTCCACCCTTGGCCAGGCCCTCGATCTCGCCGCGCCGTACGACGCGAAGGCGGTGGGCGTCGCCGTCGACACCTTCCACGTCTGGTGGGATCCGGAGCTGAAGGCTCAGATTGAACGCGCCGGCCGCGAAAACCGCATCGCCTCCTACCAGGTGTGCGACTTCAACCTGCCGATCGCTGCGGACGCGCTGTTGTCCCGCGGCATGATGGGCGACGGCGTCATCGACTTCGCGACCATCGGCACCTGGGTCAGGGACGCCGGATACACGGGCGACATCGAAGTTGAAATCTTCAACCAGGAAATCTGGGACGCCGATGGCGACACCGTCCTGGAAACCATGAAACAGCGCTACGCGGAGCTCGTCCTCCCGTACGCGTAACCACGCGATCCTCCCGCGGATGCCCTAAGCTCCGCGGGAGGATCACTCCAAAAACCAGCGGGTTCCTGCCAAGGTCACGGCGGGGGGCCCGCTTTTTGTGCCACCGATCTTCCTCCGGGCCACAGCTATCACGACGGAGGTGCGGCCACCACCCACTTTGATTCTGAAACTGCCCGGACACGCCGCATTGCGGGGGGGTGTGTCGCGGCAGTTCCGGGTCCAAAGAAGGTGGTGACGGCACACCCCCCCTATTTGTGTCCGCTATAAGTCGTGGAGTGCGCAGGTGAGATAAGTGGTACACAGCTGAAACATTGTGTCGACGAGAGGAAACAATGGCCACCTACGCTGGTTTTACCTGGACAAAGAAGTCCACGAAACCACTGAAAGGACACCACCATGTTGCTCTTGAAGACCCTGAATTTTTTCCTCGACGCCAGCGGCAGCCACAGCGGCCCGTCCGGCGAATCCAGCCCCCCCGAGCGCTCCCCCCCGCCATTGCAACGGAGCGCCTGACCTCAAGCGCCTGGGAGGCTGGTGGGATGACGCAGATCAAGGCTTTCCCGCCGAAGCCTGAGCCTTCAACCAGCCACTAGCCCGGATTCAGGAAGCTCGGGCAGCGAGCTGCACTTTGGCCTTCGGCACGCCGATAAAGGTGACCAACCCGCCGTCGAGCCTTCCAATTCCAAGCTGATGTTCCGCGAGCCGTCCTGGGGGGGTTCGACGGAGTTGACTTGGAAAACCTCACCACTGATCCGGACGCTGTCGCCGTTCTTAATGGCCTTGAGCTTCTTGCTCCTTGCACCGGGCGCCATGGCCAGATCCTCCATTGCCGCTACCTGTTCTTTCGGGAATCTTCATCGCGGGAATGGTTCCCTGGGGTTTCCTTCCCGTGGGTTTCGCGAAGTTCCTCACCGCGGCGAACTACTTCTTCTTCCTTCTCCTGCATCTTGTCGCTCTTCTTGGTATCGCGCGGCGGAAGCTGGATGCTTTCTTCGGCCTCAATGCCGCCCTGCAGTTGGCGTCCGCGTTCCATCTCGGCGTCGAACTCTGCACCAAACAGTAGGGACATGTTCAGGATCCAGAGCCACAGCAGCATGATGATGACCCCCTGCCAGGCGCCGTACGTCTTGTTGTAGTTGCTGAAGTTGGCAACATAGAAGCCGAAGCCCAGAGAAGCCAGGGCGAAAATCAGCAGAGCGATGAGGGAACCCATGCTCATCCAACGGAATTTGGGCTGCTTCACGTTGGGGGGGGTGAAGTAGTAGAGCACAGCGATGATTGCGACCACGATGATGATGAGGACCGGCCACTTGGCGATGTTCCAAACGGTGAGGGCGGTCTCCGACAATCCGATAGCGCCTCCGATAGCCTCGGCCACGGGGGGGCCGCTGAGGACCAGCATGGCTGCAGCGATGGCTGCACCCACGACGGCAACGATAGTGACGGCGAGCATCGTGCCGCGCAGTTTGACGAAGCCGCGGCCCTCGTCCACTTCATACACCCGGTTCATGGCCCGGCTGAAAGCTGTGGTGTAGCCGGAGGCCGACCAAAGCGCCACCAAAATACCGAAAACCAACGCCAGCCCTGCCGTGTTGGACTGTGTGAGTTCCTCGATCGGCTGGCGCATGGCGTCAACGCCCGGCCCCCCCGGCGCAAACTGTTGGACAATGTCCAGCAGAGCCGATGTTGTGCGTCCGGCGTCGCCAAAGATGCCAATCAGCGAAACCAAGGCCAGGAGCGCGGGAAACAGCGAGAGGACAGCGTAGTAGGTCAGACCTGCCGCCGCATCCGGACACTGATCCTTGGTGAACTCCCGCAACGTCCGCTTGGCAACGTACATCCACGTGGGCTTCACCAGGTCATTGGGACTGTCCGGCTTGCGTGAGTCCTCGGGGGGGAGGGAGCACTCTGCGCTTTGGCTGTGCTGGTGTGGCTGAGTCTTGTGTAGTCATGGGGGGGCACTCGTCCGTTTGGGTATTTTGCGCGAACAACTGACCCATCAATAGTAAGCATGCTGATGATTCATTCGGAAGAACCCACGCCGGTTAATCCCCGACGATCAGGACCTTCGGCCCCGGAAGATCATCGCGGAACCTACCCAACCAGCGAATCCTAGCCCAACGCACCACGCCACAGCGATCCACCCAGCGGACCCCCGCATCACCGCCTAGCAGGAAAGCCCGCAGCGCCTCGGTGACCGGCGTAAACGGCTGATGCTCGGCAAAACCCCGCAGCCAGGACGGCATTGTTTCCGGCCTCACGAAAGCGCTGCTGACATAGGGCAGGAAGATGGTGATGCTGGTCAGGCCGCTGGCAGCTTCCGGACTCAACAGCAAACCCGCCCAGGTAGACAACCATGTGAAAGCGAGGACAAACCCAAGAAGCAGCGCAATCGCCGCGAGCGCACTCCCCCACGTCGCCTGCGGCCGGAATCCCAGCACGACGGCGCAGCCAAGCAACACCGCGCTCGTGGCCAGGTTCCGCAGCGCGCTGGCCACCACATGGCCCGCCAATACGGTGGAGCCTGCAATGGGCATGGTCCTGAACCGGTCCACCACCCCGGATTTGATGTCCTGGGCCACGCTCACAGCGGTCTGCGATGAGCCGAAGGCCGCGCACATGAGCAGGAGTCCGGGCATGACGTAGTTCACGTACCCTCCGCCGGATTGGATGGCACCGCCGAACACCCAGACGAAGGCGAACAGGATACCTACGGGGGACCATCAGTGAGATCACGATGGAATCCACGGTCCGCAAGGTCCGGAAGAGTTCTCTTCTGACCATGGTTCCGGTGTTGGTGGCATAGAGGAATATTGCCGTCATCGCTTCGCCTCCTGCTTCGCCGTCAACGCCAGGAAGACGTCGTCCAGTGTGGGTTTAGTGATCGCGATGCTGCTGGCATTGCATCCGGCGGCGTTGAGACTGGAGACAACCGTGGTGATAACGGCAGCGCTGTCAGTCGTTGCCACGCGGAGGGTGAGCAGTTCGTCGTCCCGGGTAAACGCGTGGCCCCCCCATCGCCATCCTCGATTCGGATCAGTGACAGGGCCTTGCCGAACTCGTGCGGATCTTGGAACCCGAATTCCACGTGGCCGGCGGGGACCAATCGCTTCAACTCGTCGGCCGTTCCTTGCGCCATGATTCGCCCGTCATTCAAAACCGCGATGGAGTCTGCCAGTTGATCAGCTTCTTCCAGATACTGGGTGGTCAGGAAGACTGTGACGCCTCGCTGCGACAACCCGCGCACTGCATTCCACACTGCCAGCCTGCTTCGCGGATCCAACCCCCCCGTGGTGGGTTCATCCAGGAAGAGCACCTCCGGACGCCGCACCAGCTCATGGCAAGATCCAGGCGCCGGACCATGCCGCCGGAGTAGGTGGAAACCTTGCGATCCGCTGCTCCGTGAAGATCGAAGTCCCGCAGCAACTCGTCAGCACGACTGCCGCTTTAGCGCCGCCCAGAAGGTGCAATCGGCCGATCATCGTCAGGTTTTCCCTGCCGGTGAGGAACTCATCCACCGCCGACGCCTGGCTGGTGACGCTGAGGAGGTTCCGGACCGCGGCGGCTTGACGTCCGACGTCGAACCCTCCAACGGTGGCCGTCCCGCCGTCGGCGCGCAGAAGCGTCGTAAGGATGGCAACCAGCGTGGATTTGCCTGCCCCGTTGGGACCGAGGAGGGCGAAAACGCTGCCCATGGGGGGGACGCTTAAGTCGATACCGTCCAAGGCCGTTTTGCCACTGAAACTCTTCCGGAGACGTGAAACGTCTATGGCTAATTCCGTCTTCATGATCCTCCTATCAAGTGTTTATGCCATAAACTGTTTATAGCATAAGCAGTTCTTTGTGTACACCCCCCAAACAGTTAGGCTGGCTGTGAAGGAAGGAAGCCATGCCGCACAACGAACCGAACCCCCCCGTGGAATTGCCGCCGGGCATAGCCATCGCGTGGGGGCTGGAGCGTCCGTCTACACGGGGGCACCAAAGCGGAGCTAAGCGCAACCAGGATTGTGGAGGCAGCCATCCGCCTTGCTGACGAGGAGGGCTTGACCGCCGTTTCCATGGCGAGGGTCGCCAAGGACCTCGGCTTCACCTCCATGTCCCTCTACCGCCACCTGCGTTCCAAGGAGGAGCTCCTGGTCCTCATGGTGGACGCTGCATTTGGCGAACCTGACATAGCTGACATCCCGGGCTCCACGGGTCCCGGCAGCGAGCCCGACTGGCGCACGGCCACACGCAACTGGGCCAAAGCCATAGAGCAGCGGTACCGGAGGCATCCCTGGATACTGGACTACCCGGTCACCGGCCCACCGGCTTCGCCCCCCCATGAGCTTCTCTGGCTCGAGCAACTCCTGCGGGCCCTCGCGCCAACGTCGCTGACAGCCTCGGAGAAACTGAATTCCGCCCTCATGCTGGCCAATCTGGTTCGCTCCAGCACCCGAATGGAACTCGACGTGGCTGACAACGATTCCCCCCCGCCGCCTTCGAGGCCTACGTGGCATGCTCTTCAAACTCCTCGACGCCGAAAAACACCGGGAAGTCCTGGGACTGTTCAGCGATCCTGAACTGGCAGTCATGGAACAGGCCGGGGGGGACGAGCTCAGCTTCGCCCTGGAACGATACCTGGACGGCATGGAGGCCTGATGTTGCGACGCAGTTCGGGCGCGGTGCAGGAAGGTGCGGACAAGGAATAGGTCCGGCTTCCGCGGCAGACTAGGCCAGCTTGCTCGCCAGCAGGAACTCGAACGGCGACTCGATCACTGACCGGATCACTTGGCCGGCAGCGCCTAGGAGCGTTCCGGAATGTTCAAGGGCAGACACTGTCAGGTTGCCCGGATCCAGCAGACCGGGCGCGTAGCGCTCCAAACTGCTGAGCAGCGCCGGCCTGAGCCATTCCGCAAGCACGGCAAAGTGCCCCCCCCGAGGACTACGGCTTCAATATCCATCAGCCGGGCAGACGAGGCGAGCGCGACGCCAAGTACCTCCCGGCGTCGTGAACTGCCCGCGTGGCCCGCGGTTCCCGGGCAGCCAGGCCGCCAGCAGCAGTTCCGTACGCCCACCCAGCGATCCTTCGGGGGGGATGCCGGCCGCCTCGAAAATGGCTTCCTGGCCGGCAAAGGTTTCCAAGCACCCCCCCGCCCCACCGCAGGAACAAGCAGGCCCGTCAGGGTGGACGACGATGTGGCCAAGTTCGCCGGCTGATCCGCCAGGTCCGGTGTAAAGTTCCGCGCCGATGATGACGCCGCCGCCAACACCCACTTCCCCTGAAACATAGAGGAAGTCCGGCCGACCTGCGCCATACCAAAGCTCTCCGAGTGCTGCACTGTTGGCCTCGTTGGACAACCTGACGCCAAGCGGTGCGCCTTCCAGCAGGTCCTGCGGATTCAGTGCTTCGTGCTCCCAGTGCAGGTTTGGAGCGGACAACACAAGGTTTCGCTGCTCATCCACCAAGCCCGGAACCGCCAGCCCGCCACCGAGGATCGAGATGTCCGCAGCGGCCGCGGCGGCTATTGCTTCGTCGGCCAGGCCACCCAGGCGTTCCATGACCTTTTCAGGCGCCAGGCCGCGGTTTCGCGATTCAACAGTCGAGTGGAATCGGAGGTTTCCTCCCAGGTCCACGAGGCCCACGGCCAAGTAGTCCACGTTGATTTCCATGCCCACTACGCCACGCCGGGCGCTGAGTTCCAAGCCTTGGCCGGGCCGTCCCCCCGCTCCCCCCCGTCCCGGTAAAGGCCCACTTCCGAGACCAGCCCGGACTCAACGAGGTCGGCGACCAGACTGGAAACCGCCGCTTTGGTCAGTCCGGTTCCCGCGGCCAACTGCGCGCGGCTGGGCTTGCCTTCTCCGGTTCGGGCAATGGAGTCCATCACCAATGAAAGATTTCGACGGCGGACGTCACCTACGCGTCCGGGTGCGGTCTGCTCATTCACTGGCGCGGGACCTCCTTGCAGATTCGAAGAAATTTTTGCCGTCTTCCATTGACCATGATCCATCATCCACCATATAGTTCAGATTGAAAACTAATTGGAGTGCTTTTCTTCCAGTTCTTCCCCCCCAGTGCTTTGCAAAGGAGCAAAATGAGCCCGCAGCCCACCCCCGCAGGACCGCTTCACCTTTGGCCTTTGGACCGTTGGATGGACCGGCGCCGATCCGTTCGGCGTCGCCACCCGTCCCGCCCTGGATCCGGTGGAAGCTGTTCACAAGCTCAGCGAGCTTGGCGCCTATGGCATCACGTTCCACGACAATGACTTGATTCCCTTTGATGCCACGGCGTCCGAGCGGGACCTGATCCTGAAGAACTTCAAGGCAGCCTTGGCAGAGACCGGCCTGAAAACTCCTATGGTCACCACCAACCTGTTCAGCCACCCGGTGTTCAAGGATGGCGGGTTCACCTCGAACGACCGGTCCATCCGCCGCTTTGCATTGAGCAAGATCCTCCGGAACATTGACCTTGCTGCGGAACTGGGTGCCGAGACCTTCGTGATGTGGGGGGGCGGCCGCGAAGGCAGCGAATATGACGGTTCCAAGGATCTTTCCGCAGCACTGGATCGCATGAAGGAAGGCGTGGACACCGCAGCCGGGTATATCAAGGAGAAGGGCTACGGCCTTCGGATTGCCTTGGAGCCCAAGCCGAACGAACCCCGCGGCGACATCTTCCTGCCCACCGTCGGCCACGGCCTGGCGTTCATCGCGCAGCTGGAACACGGCGACATCGTAGGCCTTAACCCGGAAACGGGCCACGAGCAGATGGCCGGCCTGAACTTCACGCACGGCATCGCCAGGCACTGTGGGCGGGCAAGCTCTTCCACATCGATCTCAACGGCCAGCGCGGCATTAAGTACGATCAGGACCTTGTCTTCGGCCACGGCGACCTCACCAGCGCTTTCTTCACCGTGGACCTTCTGGAGAACGGCTTCCCCAACGGCGGTCCGAAGTACGACGGTCCGCGCCACTTCGACTACAAGCCGTCCCGTACCGATGGTTACGACGCGTCTGGGAATCAGCCAAGTCCAACATGTCCATGTACCTCCTGCTGAAAGAACGCGCCCTTGCCTTCCGCGCAGACCCGGACGTCCAGGAAGCACTCACCACGTCAGGCGTCTTCGAATTGGGCGAGCCGACGCTGAACGCTGGCGAGACCACCGCAGACCTGCTGGCTGACGCCAGCGCGTTCGACACGTTCGACGCCGATAAGGCCGCCGAGCGCTCATTCGCCTTCGTCCGCCTCAACCAGCTGGCCATCGAGCACCTGCTCGGCGCCCGCTAGGTCACTCCCACCCACCGTCATCCCGCCGCCGGGCTCCCCCAAGGTCTCTCCTGACAGGGTTCCTTGACGCCCGGCGGCGGTCCCCTTAAGGAATGAGCGCATGCCTCTCGTAGCCGGGATCGACAGCTCCACCCAGTCCTGCAAAGTGGTCATCCGGGATTCAGCCACTGGCGCCTTGGTACGTCAAGGGCGGGCCTCCCACCCGGAGGGCACCGAAGTTCACCCGGACCATTGGTGGTCAGCCCTCCAGGAAGCAATCGCACAGGCAGGCGGTTTGGATGACGTCGACGCCGTGTCTGTTGGCGGTCAGCAACACGGCATGGTGTGCCTCGATGAGTCCGGAGACGTTGTCCGACCCGCTTTGTTGTGGAATGACACCCGCTCGGCCCCCCCGGACGCGGAAGCGCTGATCCTTGACGCCGGCGATGGCGATGCCACGGCAGGCGCGTCCTACTGGGCATCGCACACCGGAACCGTCCCGGTGGCATCGTTGACGGCCACCAAGCTTCGATGGTTGCCCGAAACGAACCCGCTAACGCCCAACGGACAGCGGCGGTTTGCCTACCCCACGATTGGCTGTCCTGGCGGTTGGCCGGACACGGGCCCGGAAGTGGGCCGGCCGCCCTGGATCTCCTCCGCACAGACCGTTCGGATGCTTCCGGCACGGGCTACTACTCTGCCAGCAGCGGCGAATACCTTCCAGAAGTCCTCAACAACACGCTCGGCCACGTTCCCGTCCTGCCCGTTGTGGCCGGGCCATTGGAAACTGCAGGAAAGACACCTGGCGGGGGGGCACTGATCGGGCCCGGCGCAGGCGACAATGCGGCAGCAGGTCTGGGCGTGAGTGCGGCCGTCGGGGACGTAGTGATTTCGATTGGAACGTCGGGGGGGACAGTCTTCGCGGTTTCAGATGTCCCGGCGCTTGATGCTAGCGGGCTCGTGGCAGGCTTCGCGGACGCTACCGGCAACTATCTGCCGTTGGCCTGCACGCTCAATGCGACGAGAATCTTCGATGCCACAGTTGCACTACTGGGCATCACCCTGCCTGAGCTCGGCGACTTGGCACTCTCTGCTCCGGAGGGCGCCGAAGGGCTGACCCTCGTCCCATACTTCGAGGGCGAACGAACCCCCTAATTTGCCGGAAGCCAACGGCTCCCTCCACGGCATCACCGTTTCCAATTACACTCCCGCCAACATGGCACGGGCCGCTGTAGAGGGTGTGTTGTGTTCGCTGGCCGACGGGCTGGCCGCCTTGCAGGAACAGGGAGTCTCCGCCCAGCGCATCATCCTGGTGGGTGGGGGGGTGCGCAATCTATTGCGGTCCAGCAGATCGCGGCTGCAGCCTTCGGTGTGCCGGTGTTCGTCCCCCCCGAACCAGGAGAATACGTGGCAGACGGCGCGGCCCGGCAAGCTGCAGGCGTTCTGACAGGGAGCTTGCCGGAATGGCCACTCGAGGGAACAGAGGTTGTTCGCGGAAATATCGTCGAGAGTCCCGAATTCCTGACGAGGTACCGCCATTACGCTGCCAAGGTGGCCAAAGGCTGATCGACGTCGCGGGTGCTCTATCGTGACAGGGTGAGCACTGAAGAAACCGCACCGCCCCGGCCTCCCGTCATGGAGGACGTTGCCCGAGTGGCAGGTGTCTCCCACCAGACCGTCTCCCGGGTGTTGAACAACCACCCCAATGTGAGCTCCAAGACCCGCGAGCGCGTGGAGCAGGCCATCACAGAGCTGGGGGGGTACCGTCGGAACACCGCCGCACGAAGCCTGGTAACACGGCGATCCCAGACCATTGGCGTACTCGGCAGCGAAATGGCGCAGTACGGGCCATCGCACACGCTCCTCGGAGTCCAGCAGGCGGCGAGGGAGGCGGGCTATTTCGTCAGCGTCGCAGCCCTGCGCGAAGTGACGCCGGAGACCATTAAGGACGCCATGGCGCACTTCATGGACCAAGGCGTCGACGGCGTCGTAGTAACGGTGCCCCACCCGGGGGGGACCTTTGATGTCCTCAAAGACATCACCGCCCAAGTCCCCCCCATGGTTGCTGTCGGATCCATCGGCGACGAACACCTCACGGGTGCACTGTGGACCAGCGGCAAGGCGCGCGTCTCGCCGTCGAGCATCTCTTGGAACTGGGGCACCTACGGATCGGACACTTATCCGGGCCCTCCGATTGGATTGACGCCGCTGCCCGTATCGAGGGTTGGCGGGATGCCCTAACAGACGCCGGGATTGAACCCCCCCTGACGCTCATCGAGGGCGACTGGAGCGCCGAATGCGGCTACCGCGAAGGCCTGAAAGTCGCAGCCGACCGCTCCGTATCGGCTCTCTTTGTCGCAAATGACCAAATGGCCCTCGGCGTTCTCCGAGCGTTCCATGAACTCGGCGTCCAGGTACCGGAGGACATCAGCGTGGTGGGCTTCGACGACCAACCGGAGTCGGCATACTTCATACCGCCGTTGACAACGGTGGCCCAGGACTTCGAGGAGCTCGGCCAGCGCTGCATCGCCTTGCTACTGGACCGGCTGGAGAGCGGCACCACCGGCACGCCTGCCACGGTGGCGCCCCGGCTGGTAGTCCGCTCCACCACGGCCCCCCCACCTCCAAGTAGGTAGCAGCAGTGCGCGTTCTGAGCGCTCAAAACGACGTCTGCTGCTACCTACTTGGGCGCGCCTTCGCCTGACCCCCCCCGCCATGAGCACCTGTTCCACATGGTCCCCTCTTGACATCAAAGTTGTGAGCGCTAACAATTGCATCAGACCTTCTTCACTTTTCCACCCCGACCCCCCGGCAATGAGGCCTTGGCCAGCCGGATGGAGACCCCATGAATACCTTTGAAAATCTCCCGCTGGACGAGCAGTTCGTCGTCGGCGTGGACTATGGCACTTTGTCCGGCCGCGCCGTCGTCGTGCGCGTTTCGGACGGAGCCGAACTCGGCAGCGGCGTGTTCGAGTATCCGCACGCCGTCGTGACGGAAAAACTCCCGGGTACCGGCCAGCGCCTCCCGGCCGACTGGGCCTCCAGGTGCCCAACGACTATCGCGACGTCCTGCGCAATGCGGTACCGGCCGCCGTCGCCGATGCCGGAATCAACCCGGCAAACGTGGTGGGCATCGCCACCGACTTCACCGCGTGCACCATGGTTCCGACGACGGCGGACGGCACGCCGCTGAACGAACTGGAACGCTTCGCCGACCGGCCGCACGCGTTCGTCAAACTGTGGCGCCACCACGCGGCCCAGCCGCAGGCGGACCGCATCAACCAGCTCGCTGAAGAACGCAGCGAGTCCTGGCTTCCCCGCTATGGCGGCCTGATCTCCTCCGAATGGGAATTCGCCAAAGGCTGCAGCTCCTCGAGGAAGATCCCGAAGTCTACGGCGCCATGGATCACTGGGTTGAGGCCGCGGACTGGATTGTTTGGCAGCTTTGCGGCAGCTACGTCCGCAACGCCTGCACGGCTGGCTACAAGGGCATTTACCAGGATGGAAAGTACCCGTCCGAGGACTTTCTGGCTGCCCTCAATCCTGCTTTCAAGGACTTTGTCAGCAGCAAACTCGAACACACGATCGGCCGCTTGGGCGACGCCGCCGGTTACCTCACCGAAGAAGCCGCGGCTTGGACCGGGCTTCCGGCGGGAATCGCCGTGGCAGTAGGCAATGTGGACGCCCACGTCAGCGCGCCGGCCGCGAACGCTGTTGAACCAGGACAGCTCGTAGCGATCATGGGCACTTCCACCTGCCACGTAATGAACGGGGGGGACGTTCTCCGCGAAGTCCCCGGCATGTGCGGAGTCGTCGACGGCGGCATCGTGGACGGCTTGTGGGGGGGCTACGAAGCAGGCCAGTCCGGAGTTGGCGACATTTTCGGTTGGTTCACCAAGAACGGGGGGGTCCCGCCGGAATACCACCAGGCCGCCAAAGATCAAGGCCTTGGCATCCACGAACACCTCACCAAACTCGCAGAAAAGCAGGCCATCGGCGAGCACGGACTGATCGCCCTGGACTGGCATTCCGGCAACCGTTCAGTGCTGGTTGACCACGAACTTTCCGGCGTGGTGGTGGGCCAGACCTTGGCCACCAAACCCGAGGACACATACCGGGCTCTGCTGGAAGCCACGGCTTTCGGGACCCGCACCATCGTGGATGCGTTCCGCGATTCGGGTGTTCCCGTCAAGGAATTCATCGTGGCCGGTGGTCTCCTGAAGAACAAGTTCCTGATGCAGGTCTACGCGGACATCACTGGCCTGCAGCTCTCCACCATCGGATCCGAGCAGGTCCCGCCCTGGGCTCGGCAATCCACGCCGCTGTTGCTGCCGGGAAGTACAAGGACATTCGTGAAGCAGCCGCCGCCATGGCAGCTGCACCCGGCGCCGTTTACACTCCCATCCCCCCCGAAAACGTGGCCGCCTACGAGGTCCTCTTCCAGGAATACAAAGCTCTCCACGACTACTTCGGCCGCGGCACCAACAACGTCATGCACCGCCTCAAGGCCATCCAGCGCGCCGCGATCCATGGTTCAGGACAACAAGGCTCGGCCACCCAGTCCGGCACCTTGGAAGGAGCCACAGCATGAGCACCCTTCTGGAAAGCATCGCGAAGGTCCGCAAGGAAGTCTGCGAGTTGCACGCCGAACTGACCCGGTACGAACTTGTGGTTTGGACCGCCGGCAACGTTTCGGGTCGGATCCCGGGACATGACCTCATGGTCATCAACCATCGGGCGTCTCCTATGACAACCTCACGCCCGAGCTGATGGTGGTCACCGACCTCTATGGCACACCTGTGAGGGGCATCAACACCGGAAGCGCCGGGACCGTGGACTGGGGCAACCCGGACCTCTCCCCCCCGTCATCGGATACCGCCGCGCACGCGTACGTCTACCGCCACATGCCGGAGGTGGGTGGCGTGGTCCACACGCACTCCACCTACGCAACGGCCTGGGCTGCCCGCGGCGAGGAAATCCCCTGCGTGCTGACCATGATGGGCGACGAATTCGGGGGGGGCCCATTCCGGTGGGACCGTTCGCGTTGATCGGCGACGATTCCATCGGGCAGGGCATCGTGGAGACGCTCAAAAACTCCAACTCTCCCGCGGTGCTCATGCAGAACCATGGCCCCTTCACCATCGGCAAATCCGCCCGCGACGCCGTCAAGGCTGCGGTCATGTGCGAGGAAGTGGCCAGGACAGTCCACATTTCCCGCCAACTCGGCCAGCCGCTGCCCATCGACCAAGCCAAGATTGAGTCCCTCTACGACCGATACCAGAACGTTTACGGCCGCTAAAGCGCCGCCGCTAAACCATTCGGACCACCACACTCCAGGAGCACCCCATGCCTACCGCCGTCAATACTTCCGCTAACAACACTTCCCTCGACCAGTACGAGGTCTGGTTCCTCACGGGCAGCCAGCACCTATACGGCGAGGATGTCCTCAAGCAGGTCGCAGCGCAGTCGCAGGAGATTGCCAACGTCCTCAATGCCAACAGCAACGTTCCGGTCAAGCTCGTGTGGAAGCCCGTCCTCACCGATTCCGATGCCATCCGTCGCACCGCACTGGAAGCCAATTCAGACGATTCCGTGATCGGCGTGACCGCCTGGATGCACACGTTCAGCCCCGCCAAGATGTGGATCCAAGGCCTGGACGCCCTCCGCAAGCCCCCCCTGCTTCACCTGCACACGCAGGCTAACCGGGACCTTCCCTGGGCTGACATCGATTTCGACTTCATGAACCTGAACCAGGCAGCCCACGGCGACCGCGAGTTCGGATATATCCAGTCGCGCCTCGGCGTGCCGCGGAAGACCGTCGTCGGGCATGTCAGCAACCCTGAGGTTGCCCGCCAGGTTGGTGCGTGGCAGCGCGCCTCGGCCGGATGGGCCGCCGTCCGCACGCTGAAGTTGACCCGCTTCGGCGACAACATGCGCAACGTCGCCGTCACCGAAGGCGACAAGACCGAAGCCGAGCTCCGCTTCGGCGTCTCCGTGAACACGTGGTCCGTCAACGAGCTCGCCGACGCCGTCCACGGCGCAGCAGAGTCCGACGTCGACGCTTTGGTTGCAGAGTACGAGCGCCTTTATGACGTGGTTGACGAACTCAAAGCAGGCGGCGACCGTCACGAGTCGCTGCGTTACAGCGCCAGGATCGAACTGGGTCTCCGCAGCTTCCTGGAAGCCAACGGCTCCGCAGCCTTCACCACCTCTTTCGAGGATTTGGGGGGGCGCTGCGTCAGCTGCCGGGAATGGCCGTCCAGCGCCTCATGGCCGACGGTTACGGCTTCGGCGCCGAGGGCGACTGGAAGACCGCGATCCTGGTCCGCGCCGCCAAGGTGATGGGCGGCGACCTGCCCGGTGGCGCGTCACTCATGGAGGACTACACGTACCACCTTGAGCCCGGCTCCGAGAAGATCCTGGGCGCGCACATGCTGGAGGTCTGCCCGTCGCTCACCGCCAAAAAGCCGCGTGTTGAGATCCACCCGCTGGGCATCGGCGGCAAGGAAGACCCTGTCCGCATGGTGTTCGACACCGACGCGGGCCCCGGCATCGTCGTGGCGTTGTCCGATATGCGCGATCGGTTCCGCTTGGTGGCCAACGTGGTGGACGTCGTCGATCTCGACCAGCCACTCCCCCCCAACCTGCCCGTAGCCCGCGCACTCTGGGAGCCAAAGCCCAACTTCGCTACCTCGGCCGCAGCGTGGCTCACCGCCGGCGCCGCGCACCACACGGTATTGTCCACGCAGGTGGGCCTGGACGTATTCGAGGACTTCGCCGAAATCGCCAAGACCGAACTCCTCACCATCGACGAAGGCACCACCATCAAACAGTTCAAGAAAGAACTCAACTGGAACGCCGCGTACTACAAGCTGGCCGGCGGCTGTGAGCACCGAATTCACCCTGAGTGCGGGCGGCTACACCGCCGTCGTGACCGCCCGCGCGGCTGCGCTCCGCGTCCTGCAGTTTGAAGGCCGGGACCTCGTGGTCCCGTTTCCGGAGGGCGGCCCGATCCCTGACTACCGTGGCGTTATTGCCGCGCCGTGGCCCAACAGGATCGCGGACGGCGCGTACAGCTTCGACGGCGTCGAGCACCAGCTTCCGATCAACGAACCGGAGCGGGCTACTGCGCTGCACGGGCTCGCGTTCCCGCTCGATTGGGCCCTGAAAGAGTCCGACGCCGGCTCGCTCACTTTGACGTGCACGGTAGGGCCCACACCGGGATACCCGTTCGTGCTGGAGCTTTCGGCCCGATTCATGCTGGACGACGCCGGACTTCATACGTCCGTTACAGCAGTCAATGCGGCGGACGTCGCCGCCCCCTTACGGCGTTTGCCCGCACCCTTACCTTGTGGCCGGCACATCACCGCTGGACGAGTGGGTTCTCGAGTTCGCCGCCGACTCTTTCCTGGAGGTCACGCCGGACCGGCTGCTGCCCCTGGGTGTCGTGGGCGTGGAAGGACACGAGTTCGACTTCCGCTCAGCCCGCGCCATCGGCAGCACCGAAATCGACCATGCCTTCACAGGAATAGCGTTCGACGGCGGGCTGGCGCGGCTGTCGCTACGCGACCCTGCGGGCACCGGCGTCGGAATGTCCTGGGACGAAAGCTGCCCATGGCTACAGATCCATACGGCTGACAAGCCGGCACCCGTCCCGGGCCGAACCGGACTGGCTGTGGAGCCATGACGTGCCCGCCGGATGCCTTCAACAGCGGCACGGACCTGATCCGGCTGGAACCCGGCACCCAACACACGGCGTCCTGGAGCATCTACGCCCTGTAGTTATCCCAACTGGGTCGCATTAGTGCGCGTTTTGAGCGCCCAAAACGCGCACAAATGCGACCTACTTGGGTGCGCCGGCGGTGCTTTGGCGGACCACCAGCTCGGGGGGGTGAACACCACGGACCGGTGTTTGGTTCCGCCACTCTCTTGCTCCTCCGCGAGCAACTCAATCGCCGTCCGGCCGAGCGCCTCGGTGGGCTGTCGGACGGACGACAGCGGCACCACTGCGGAGATGGCGAAATCGATGTCGTCGTACCCAATGAGGGCGATGTCCTCCGGAATACGAACGGTTCGCAGCATCGTCAGGGATTGCATGACTCCGAGGGCCAGGAGGTCGTTGGAGCAGAAGACGGCTTCGGGCCGCTCTTGCGGGGGAGCGTTCCACTAAGCTGTTGCCCACTTTGCGGCCGGTCAGGACGGTCTGCCCCCCCTCTGAGTCGAGCACCTCGATGGTGGCATCCGATACTTCACTGACAGCGCGCTGCGCGCCCTTGAGTCGGCTGGCCACCTGGCGGATGGAAGGCGTGCCAACAAAAGCCAGACGACGGCGGCCCAGGTCCAGCAGGTGCTTGGCGGCCAAGTAGCCGCCTTCCTCGTCATCCACGGAGACCGAGCTGCAACGATCGGTGTCTGCGAGTTCATCCACCAGGACTGTTGGGACTCCTCGTTCGCGCAGGGTATCGATCCGCTGACCCACGTCACCCACCGGCGAAATCAGCAGGCCTTGGACACGCTGTTCTTGGAACAGATCCATGTAGTGGGCTTCGCGCGAAGCATCCTGGCCGCTATCCCCCACCAGGACGACGCTGCCCAGGGCCGCCGCCGCATCTTCCGCCGCACGGGCCACGGAGGAGAAGAAAGGGTTTCCAACGTCGAGCACGATCAAGCCTATGGTCCTGCTTTGGCCGGCGCGGAGCTGGCGGGCGGCGTCGTTGCGGACAAAGCCAAGTTCAGCGATGGATTTCAGGACACGTTCCTTGGTCCTCTGCGAAACCCGATCCGGATAGTTCAGCACATTGGAAACAGTTCCCACTGCTACCTGGGCGTGGGTTGCAACGTCTTTGATGCTGGCTGTCTGGGACATGCTTTCCGATCTCCGCTGGCTGACGTCAATGTGTTGGAAACGCCTTGACACCCTCCCGTTTACGAGGGTAATTTGAATCGTAACAAATGAAACGATTCAAAGACGAGTGACCCTGGAGATCCGCACATGAGGGTTTGTTTCCGCTCTTCAGTCCAGCCGGAACTGATGGCCGAGTACAAGCAGCGCCACGCCGCCGTATGGCCGGAGATGCTGTCCGCACTGAAAAACGCAGGGTGGAACAACTACTCACTCTTCCTTGCTCCGGACGGCCAATTGATCGGCTACCTGGAATGCGAAGACTACGAGGCAGCCCAGGCCCGCATGGCCGTGACTGAGGTCAATGCCCGTTGGCAAGCCGAGATGGCCATCCTCTTCGCAGACAGCGACGTCCCTCCGGACCAGGGCTTCGAGGTCATCGAGGAAGTCTTCAACCTTGAAGACCAGCTTGCCGCGGCGGGTGTCGTCACAGATGCCACCAGCGCAGCACACATAGATAAAGACTCCGCCCACGAATACCAGAAGGAACAAGCATGAACACCACAGAATCGGCCTGGGCCGTCTAGGGGAACTGGCCATTGAAGTGCCGTCCTGGGCCTACGGAAATTCCGGGACCCGGTTCAAGGTCTTCGGCACTCCGGGTACTCCGCGCACCGTTCAGGAAAAGATCGCCGACGCCGCCAAGGTCCACGAGCTGACGGGCCTGGCCCCCCCACCGTGGCGCTGCACATTCCGTGGGACAAGGTGGATGACTACGCCGCCCTGCGCGAGTACGCCACCGGCTTGGGCGTTGGGCTGGGCACGATTAACTCCAACACTTTCCAGGATGACGAGTACAAGTTCGGCTCCCTGACCTCGTCCAATGAGTCCGTGCGGCGCCGCGCGATCGATCACCATTTGGAGTGCATCGAGATCATGCACGCCACTGGTTCCAAGGACTTGAAGATCTGGCTGGCCGACGGCACCAACTACCCGGGCCAGGACGATATCCGCGGCCGCCAAGACCGCTTGGCAGAGTCCCTCCAGGAGATCTACGCGGGCCTCGGCGACGAGCAGCGCCTGGTCCTGGAGTACAAGTTCTTCGAGCCGGCTTTCTATCACACCGATGTTCCGGACTGGGGTACTTCCTACGCGCAGACCCTTGCCCTGGGCGAGAAGGCGTTCGTCTGCCTGGACACCGGCCACCACGCACCGGGTACCAACATCGAGTTCATCGTCATGCAGCTCCTGCGCCTGGGCAAGCTCGGCTCGTTCGACTTCAACTCCCGCTTCTACGCGGATGATGACCTGATTGTTGGCGCGGCCGATCCGTTCCAGTTGTTCCGCATCATGCACGAGGTCATCCGTGGTGGCGGTTTCGGAAAGGATTCCGGCGTCGCGCTGATGCTGGACCAGTGCCACAACCTTGAAGAGAAGATCCCGGGCCAGATCCGCTCGGTCCTCAACGTCCAGGAAATGACCGCCCGCGCCCTGCTCGTGGACACTGCCGCGTTGTCCGAAGCCCAGCGTGCCGGGGGGGATGTCCTGGCCGCCAACGGCATCTTCAACGATGCTTCTACACCGATGTCCGCCCGGTCCTGGCCGAGTGGCGCGAATCCCGCGGCCTGCCCGCCGACCCGATGGCCGCCTACAAGGCCAGCGGGTACCAGAAGAAGATCAACGAGGACCGCGCAGGCGGCCAGCAAGCCGGATGGGGCGCTTAAAAAGATGAGCACTGTTGAAGAACTGATCAACCGTTCCAACCGCCTCGGCGCGGACAAGCGGAACACCAACTTCGCGGGCGGCAACACCTCCGCCAAGGGCATGGAGAAGGACCCGGTGACGGGTCAGGATGTTGAGCTCCTGTGGGTCAAGGGCTCCGGTGGCGATCTCGGCACACTGAAGGCTGAGAACCTTGCAGTTCTCCGGCTTGACCGGCTGAAGGCACTCAAGTCCGTTTACCCCCCCGGCGTCGAGCGTGAAGACGAAATGGTGGCCGCGTTCGATTACTGCCTGCACGGCAAGGGCGGCGCGGCGCCGTCGATCGATACCGCCATGCATGGCCTGGTGGACGCCGCCCATGTGGACCACCTGCACCCGGATTCCGGCATCGCGATTGCTACCGCCGTGGACGGCGAGGCACTGACCTCCAAGGTCTTCGGCGACAAGGTTGTTTGGGTGCCTTGGCGCGCCCTGGCTTCCAGCTGGGCTTGGACATCGCCGCGATCAAGGAAGCCAACCCCCCAGGCCATCGGCACCATCCTGGGCGGCCACGGCATCACCGCGTGGGGGGGCGCCACGTCCGAAGAGGCCGAGGCCAACTCGCTCTGGATCATTGACCAGGCGGAGAACTACATCAAGGAAAACGGCAAGTCCGAGCCTTCGGCGCCAAACTCCCGGGCTACGGCGCGCTCCCGGAGGCTGAGCGCAAGGCCAGGCTGCTGCCCTCGCACCGGTGATCCGCGGCCTGGCTTCCACGGACAAGCCGCAGCTGGGGGGGCACTTCAGTGATGACGCCGTCGTTCTTGAATTCCTTGCCGCGGAAGAGCACCCGCGCCTCGGCGCACTGGGCACCTCCTGCCCGGACCACTTCCTGCGCACCAAGGTCAAGCCCCCTGGTCCTGGACCTGCCGGCCGACACCTCGATCGAAGACTCCGTGGCCCGCCTCAAGGAACTCCACGCGGCCTACCGTGAGGACTACCAGGCGTACTACGACCGTCACGCCGACGAGAACAGCCCTGCCCTCCGCGGCGCGGACCCGGCCATCGTGCTGGTTCCCGGCGTTGGCATGTTCTCCTTCGGCAAGGACAAGCAGACCGCACGCGTGGCCGGCGAGTTCTACATCAACGCCATCAACGTGATGCGCGGCGCCGAGGCCATCTCCACCTACGCCCCCCCGATCGAGGAATCCGAGAAGTTCCGCATCGAGTACTGGGCGCTGGAAGAAGCCAAGCTCGCCCGCATGCCCAAGCCCAAGTCCCACGCCACGCGCATCGCGTTGGTGACCGGTGCGGCGTCGGGCATCGGCAAGGCGATCGCCACCCGTTTGGCGTCCGACGGCGCGTGCGTAGTGATTGCCGACCTGAACCTTGAGAACGCGCAAAAGGTGGCCCAGGAACTGGGTGGTTCCGACGTCGCCATCGGCGTCCAGGCCGACGTGACCGACGAAGCCCAGATCGCCGCCGCCATCCAGGAAGCCGTACTCGCCTTCGGTGGCCTGGACCTGGTGGTCAACAACGCCGGACTGTCCATCTCCAAGCCGCTGCTCGAAACCACGGAGAAGGACTGGGACCTGCAGCACAACGTCATGGCCAAGGGCTCGTTCCTGGTCTCCAAGGCCGCGGCCAAAGTCATGATCGACCAGGGCCTGGGCGGAGACATCATCTACATCTCCTCCAAGAACTCCGTGTTCGCGGGCCCGAACAACATCGCCTACTCGGCCACCAAAGCGGACCAGGCCCATCAGGTCCGCCTCCTCGCCGCCGAACTGGGCGAATACGGCGTCCGCGTCAACGGCATCAACCCCGACGGCGTGTCCGCGGCTCCGGCATCTTCGCCGGCGGCTGGGGCGCCAAGCGCGCCGCGGTCTACGGTGTGGACGAGCAGGAACTGGGCAAGTACTACGCCCAGCGCACGCTCCTGAAGCGCGAAGTCCTCCCCCCCGAACACGTGGCCAACGCCGCATCCGTGCTCACCAGCAACGAGCTGTCCCACACCACCGGCCTCCACATCCCCCCCGTGGACGCCGGCGTTGCGGCAGCATTCCTGCGCTAGGACTGGCAGTGAACAACGGAACCACCGCGAGCACCGCCCCCCCGGCACACGCCGGGGCGGTGCCCGCTCCTAACGTTTTTGCCGCCATCGACATCGGCGCCTCCTCCGGCCGCGTCATGCTGGGCCGTGTTTCGCCTGCATCCGGCGTCTCCCTCGAGACCATCCACCGCTTTCCCAACGGGGTTGTAGAGCTCGACGGCGGCCTCCGCTGGGACTTCGACGCCCTGTTCGCCGAGGTGCTCAAGGGCCTGGCGGCGGCCGCTGCGTGGCACGTGGGAACGGCGAGCGCATCGTCAGCGTCGGCATCGATACGTGGGCGGTCGACTACGGCCTCGTGGACAAAACCGGCGCGCTCACCGCGCAACCGTACAGCTACCGGGACGAACGCAGCCGCGCCACTGTGGAGCGGGTCCATGCGGTCATTTCGCCGGAGAAGTTGTATGCCACTACTGGCTTGCAGTACTTGCAGTTCAACACGGTGTACCAACTGGCGGCAGAGCCGAACCTGGACGGGGTACAGGCTCTCCTGATCCCGGACCTGATCGCCTTCCTGCTGACCGGTGAGCGCCGGACCGAGGCCACTAACGCCTCAACCACCGGGCTCTTCCACGCCGTTTCGGGCCAGTGGGCCACGGAGTTCCTGGATGCTCTCGGCTTGCCCCGGAACATCTTCCCGCCGCTCGTCCAGCCCGGTGAAACCGTGGGCACCCTGCTGCCCGCGGTCCTTGGGCAAACGGGGGCTGCCTGCGGACACTACGGTGGTGGCAGTTGGGTCGCATGACACTGCTTCGGCGGTCGCCGCCGTCCCCGCTGATCAGGAAGACTTTGCATACATCTCCTCAGGGACCTGGTCCCTTGTGGGCGTGGAGTTGGACGCCCCGGTGCTCACCGAAGCGAGCCGCAAGGCCAACTTCACCAACGAACGCGGCGTGGACGGCACCATCCGCTACCTCCGCAACGTGGGTGGCCTGTGGCTGTTGAGCGAATGCCAGCGTACGTGGGCTGCCCAGGGATTCAGCCAGTCGCTCCCGGCTTTGCTTGACTCAGCTGCTGCGCTCCCTGCCGGAGGTCCGCAGATCAACCCGGACGATCCTGCCTTCACGGCCCCTGACAACATGCCGGACCGTATCCGCGCAGCCGTGCGCAACACCGGCGCGGTGCTCCCGGACCGGCCTGCCGCCGTCGTGCGTTGTATTATGGACAGCCTCGCTGCCGGGTATGCCCGGACGCTGGCCGATGCCGAGCGGCTCACCGGCCGCAGCACCGGCGTGGTGCACATCGTGGGTGGCGGTTCGCAGAACCGGCTTTTGTGCCAACTAACCGCTGATGCGACCGGCAAGCCCGTGATCGCCGGACCCGTTGAGGCAACTGCGCAGGGCAACGTCCTGGTCCAGGCGCGCGCTGCCGGGGGGGCGGTGACCGGTGGCTGTCCGAGCTGCGTGCGCTGGTGGTGGCAGGAACCGCACTGGAACACTACGTGCCGGCGGCCGCCCTGCAGTCCAGCAGTTCGTGGCCGTGTTTGGACGGGGGGGAATGGCCCGGGAGTCTGGTACGTCACAGCGCCGGATGAGGGTGCCGCGCTAAACTGATCGCACTATGATCCGCACAATGTTCAAGTCCAAGATCCACCGCGCAACGGTGACCCACGCCGACCTTCACTACGTCGGTTCGGTCACTGTCGACCTGGACCTCCTGGACGCAGCCGACATCCTTCCCGGTGAGCTCGTCTCCATTGTGGATGTGACCAATGGCGCCCGGCTCGAAACGTACACCATTGCGGGCGAGCGCGGTTCCGGCGTGATCGGGATCAACGGCGCGGCAGCCACATGGTCCACGTTGGCGATACCGTCATCCTCATCACCTACGCGGAGATGACCACGGAAGAGGCACGGACCTACGAGCCGCGGGTTGTCCACGTGGGCAAGGACAACAAGATCCTCCAGCTCGGCAACGACCCCCCCGCCGAGGGCCACACCCCCCCCGGGCTTATGCGCCCGCCCCCCCACGCGCTCAGTAACGCAGCGCACCTCAGCTAAGGCTCCACAGCAACGTTCGACGTCGCACTCAGGTGAGTGCCGACGTCGGGCGCGTTTCGGGTCCGTATGACGGAACTCTCCCGAGAAAGCGCTTACTCAGATCTCATTTGTGGCTAAGCTGTCATTCGTGACCCAACCAGCTTCCGCCCGCACAGCGCCATGATCGGCGTCCTGTCCGGGTTCTTCGTGGTGTGGGCAATCATCCTGGTGGGCATGTTTGTTGGACGGCGGAACATCCTGGGCGAGAACGCCCGGTCCGTCCTGAGCTCGCTGACGTTCTTCGTGGCGAGCCCTGCCCTCCTGTTCGAGACCTTGAGCAAGGCCAAACTGCACGACGTTTTTGCCGCTCCCCTTCTGGTCACGGCCGTAGGCGCCGTGGTGACGGGTCTGCTGTTCTTCCTGATCGCAAAGTTCTGGCTCAAGCGCGCCATGCCGGAAGCGCTGATGTCTCCATGAGTGCATCCCTGGCCAACTCAGCCAACCTCGGCATCCCCATCGCCGTGTTTGTCCTGGGCGATGCGAGTTATGTGGCTCCGTTGTTGATCTTCCAACTAGCGTTCTTCACGCCCATGTACCTGATGGCCCTCGACGCCAGCACCAGCACCCACCGCACCACTTTCCTCCGCTTCCTGCTGATGATCGTGAAGAACCCCCCCATGATCGTGGGCTCGGCGCTTGGCCTCCTGGTAGCGGGCACCGGTTTCCAGGTCCCGACGCTGATTCTTGAGCCGATCCACCTCATTGGCGGTGCCGCGATTCCGGCCATGCTGATGTCCTTCGGCATGAGCCTGAACGGTTCAAAGCCACTGCAAAAAGCCGCGGGCCGCAGGTTGGATACTTTGCTGGCCAGCGGGTTCAAGCTCATTGTCCACCCGTTGATCGCGTACCTGTTCGCGCGCTTCGCGCTGGGCATGGAGGGGGGGCACGCGCTGTTTGCCGTGGTGGTTACCTCCGCCCTGCCCACAGCACAGAACGTCTTCGTGGCGGCGAACCGCTACCAAGCGGGAATCACCGTGGCCAAGGACACCGTGCTCATCACCACCATCGTGGCGGTGCCGGCCATGATCGCCGTGGCCCTGCTGCTCGCGTAGCCGCACCGCTTCCCCCCCAACTGAGTCGCAATTGTGCGCGTTTTCAGCGCTCAAAACGCGCTCTGCTGCGACCTACTTGGGTTATTCCACGTCCGCGCTGGCCAAGTAGTAATCCAGAAGCTGCGCGCAGCGAATGAAGCCCAGGTGCGAGTATGCCTGCGGATGGTTACCCAGGTGGGTTTCCGTGCCGGGATCATACTCCTCCGGCAGCAAGCCCGTCGGTCCGAACAATGCCACCAACTGATTGAACAGCTCCAGGGCATCATCCAGGCGGCCAACGGCAAGGTACGCCTCGATCAGCCAGGTAGTGCAGATGTGGAAGCCGCCCTCCAAACCCGGCAGCCCGTCGTCGTACCTGTACCGGAAAACGGTGGGCCCCACACGCAACTCGCGTTCAACGGCTGTGACAGTGTCCAGGAACCGCTGGTCCTGAACATCCAGCAAGCCGGAAAGGCCTATGTGAAGCACGGCGGCGTCTAGGTCAGGGCTGTCGTAAGCCACCGTGTAGGACATTGCCGACGAATCCCAACCCTCGCGCAGGACTTCCTCGCGGATGGTTTCGGCAGTGGGAGCCAATCAGCGTGGGGGGGTGCGCCCGTGCAAAGCGGCAGCCCGGAGGGCCCTGTCCAGCGTGACCCAACACATCACTTTGGTGTACACGTGGTGCCTCGGGGGGGCCTGCGGGCTTCCCAAATCCCGTGGTCGGGCTCGTGCCAACGGGCAAGCACCGCATGTGCCATCTGTTCCATCAGGTACCAGTGTTCATCGGGCAGGAATCCTCGCCGCTCGGCAAGATCGTGGATCAGCTCGGCAATGGGCCCGAACACGTCCAACTGCACCTGATGATCTGCCGCGTTGCCGATCCGGACGGGTCGCGAACCCGCATAACCGGGCAGGCTTTCCACGATTGCCTCCGTGGAGAGCGGCGCCCCCCCGGTCACCGAATAGAGGGGATGCAGCCACTCGGGCCTGGAGCATTCTTGAGGATGCGGTCCAGCCAGGCCAGGAACCCGTCGGCCTCCCGCGTGGAGCCCAACGACACCAGTGCATTCACGGTCATGGACCCGTCACGCAGCCAGCAATACCGGTAATCCCAGTTGCGGGTCCCGCCGATGCCCTCAGGCAGCGACGTGGTGGGCGCGGCCAGCACTGCACCGGTGGGCTCGTGGACGAGCGACTTCAGCACCAAGGCGGAGCGGCGCACCAAGGAAGTTTTGATGGTGGGCAGCTGCAGTGCCTTGATCCACTCCCGGGAAGACCGCCCGACGCCGGCACGCCGGTTTGGCTCCCCCCCGCAGGGTCCGCGGGCAGCGGCTCAGTGTCACCGCAGCGAAGGTTCAGCACCACAGGACCGTGATGGAGGGGAACTTCGGCGGTGGCAGTGGCATATTTGCCGTCGCTGCTGATCCGGAATTGAACCCCTGGTGCGGACAGGATGATCGGATCCGAAGTACCCATGATGTGGACTTCGTCGCCCCCCCGGATCTCCATGCTGAAGGGCGCGTTGGCGTAGTCCGGCCGGGGAGCAAACACTACGCGCGCAGTGCCCGTCCCGGAGAGGACGCGCACCAAGCTGGTGATGCCTTCCGGCGCCGGCTCCAAGTAGTCGGTCACCGTAACATCGGCCCAGCGCGTTTCAACGATCATGGTGTTGTCCACATATCGCTGCGCCAGCACCTGCGACGCCTTCACCGGTTCGATGCTGAAGTGCCCAGCTGGCTCACCCCCCCAAGAATGTGGGCAAATATTGACCCGGAGTCCGGCAAGGGGTGGCTCATCCAGCAGACCTTCGCGTCCGGGGGGGTGAGCAACGCCGTTGAGCTTCCATTGCCAATCATCGAATGCCGTTCCAGCCCCCACAGCATCCTCGCCGAACAACCAGGCCCGCCGCAGTTCGAACAGCAAAGCCAGCACGTGCGCAAAGGATTCCGGATCCGGGATGGTGTGGGCCGCCGTCGTATCTCCCGCTCCGACGTGCAATCCGAGGTCAGGCCCGCGCAGGATGGCGATCGCTTTTTCGTCGCTCTCGGCATCGCCGGCATACAGCGCAGCACTTACCCCAAGCCGTGCCCGGAGTTGCTCCAGCGCCTGGCCTTTGGCTGGTTCCTCCACGGTCAAATCCAGCACCGTTCCATCGATGATGAAATACAGCCCGAACTCGATGGCGATCTTCTGCGAAACGAAGATGACCCGCTCCACTACCTCGGGCGTCGCCGGCCGGGTGTGCACGGCAACCCCCAACGGGCTTTCGGACAATACTGATGCCCTTCTCGAAAGCAACGGCTTCGGTCAGCGCCGTGGCCACGTGTTGAAGCAACTGCTCCGTGGCGAGCGACAGTGTGTAGGCGTAGCCCATGTCGAACTCCATGCCATGGGAACCCACCAGATGGACCTCGGCCGGGAGCCGGGAAACTGCTGCCAGATCCCGCAGTGAGCGTCCGGAGATGATGGCCGTGTGCGTGTTGGGCAAGGCGGCGAGCGCGCGGAGCGCCACGGCGGCGCTATCCAGTGGCAGTGTTTCCGTTGACACGCCTCAGCGGAGCAGAGCGTTCCGCCATAGTTGCACGCCACCAGCAGGCCGGGAACCCTGGCCAGTGCCCTGAGCTCCGCGAATAGCTGCGGCGTGATGCCGTTCTCCGCGTCAGACTGGAGGACAGAGCGAAGGAGGCCAAGCGGGAGCGATTTCATGAGCAGCGCCGAGTCGGCTACTGCCTGGTTCAGGTGCGTAGGCATGGCGAATCCTTCCGAAGCGGATAGCTACAGTTTCCGCCCGGACGGTTTCGCTTGACTACCTAGTAGATTGCAATTAAGTAAAGCTTTTCCTTGGATTTATGCGGCGAGGTCCCGCACTCGCTTTTCCGGAGCGAGGCGGGACCCGATGCAACCACTAAGCCGCGAACGTGTCCGCGATGTCCAGGACCTCGTCCAGAATGGCCAGGCCCGTCCGGGCATCCTCAACGCTGATATTGCACGGCGGAACCACATGGATACGGTTGAAGTTGGCGAACGGGATGAGTCCACGTGACTTGCAGGCTGCCACGAGTTGGTTCATCTCGGGGCTGGAAGAACCGTACGGAGCCAAGGGTTCGCGGGTGGCACGGTCCTTGACCAGCTCGATGGCCCAGAAGACACCCCCCCGGCCCCGCACTTCGCCCACGGACTGGTGGCGTTCGGCGAATCCGGCGAGCGCCGGCCCGATCACGTCAGTGCCGAGGCTCGCTGCGTGCTGCACCATGCCTTCGCGTTCCATGGCATTGATGGTGGCTACGGCGGCCGCCGTAGCCAGCGGGTGGCCGGAGTAGGTAAGTCCGCCCGGGTATGCGCGGGTACCAAAGGTAGCTGCGATTTCCGGACTAATTGCTACGCCACCGAGGGGTACGTAGCCGGAGTTCACGCCCTTTGCGAAGGTGAGCAGGTCCGGAACAACGTCAAAATGCTCGACGGCGAACCACTTGCCTGTGCGCCCGAAGCCAGCCATGACCTCATCGGCTATGAAGACGATGCCGTACTTGGTGCACAGCTCCCGAACGCCTTGCATGTATCCGGCCGGAGGAACGTAGATGCCCGCCGTTCCGGGGATGCTCTCCAGCATGATCGCAGCGATGCTGGACGGACCTTCGAACTCGATGAGCTGTTCCAGGTGCTCCAATGCCCTCTGGCTTCCTGTTCCTCGGTGGTGGAGTGGAACGCCGTGCGGTAGAGGTATGGCGGGAAGAAGTGAATGGTGCCTGCGGAGCCGTTGTCACTGGCCCATCTCCGTGGATCACCGGTGATATTGACTGCCAAATGCGTTCCGCCATGGTACGAGCGGTAGGCGGAAAGGACCTTATGGCGGCCAGTGTGCAGCCTGGCCATTCGTACGGCGTGCTCATTGGCATCTGCCCCGCCGTTGGTGAAGAAGATCCTGTCCAACTCCCCCCCCGGGGTCCGCTCGGCGATCAGCCGTGCGGCTTCGGATCGGGCGTCGTTCACATAGCTGGGAGCAATGGTGCACAGCTTTGCTGCCTGTGCGGCGATCGCCGCGACTACGGCCGGGTGCTGGTGTCCGATGTTGGTGTTGACCAGCTGCGAAGAGAAGTCCAGGTACTTGTTGCCCTCTCCGTCCCAGAGGTGTGAGCCCTCTGCTGCGCTGATGACCATGGGGTCCAGCGTGTCCTGCGCAGACCAGGAGTGGAAGACGTGCTTGCGGTCCAGGTCGTAGGCGCGTTGGGCTGCCTCGCGGTCCGTTTGTGTTGGTTCAAGGGTGGCGGTCATGGTGGCTGTCCTGACGTCGTCGGCGCTTAGGAGTTCTGGGGGGAAGCCGAGGTTGATTCCGCCGTGGCTGGGATCCAGCCAGCGGGTGGTGACGGCCTTGCCTCGGGTGAAGAATCCGACACCTTCAGAACCGTGGGCATGGGTATCTCCGAACAGGGAGTTCTTCCACCCGCCAAATGAGTAGTAGGCCATGGGCACCGGGACGGGGACGTTGATGCCCACCATTCCCACCTCAACTTCGTTCTCGAAGCGGCGGGCTGCACCGCCGTCGTTCGTGAAAATCGCGGTGCCGTTGCCGTACGGGTTGGCATTGATGGTGGCCAGGGCGTCGTCGTAGCTGTCCACCCGGACCACCGACAGCACGGGTCCGAAAATTTCGTCCTGGTAGATGGACATATCGGTGGTGACGTGGTCGAACAGGGTGGGGCCCACGAAGAAGCCGTCGCCTTCGGCGTCGGGAACTACGCCACGACCGTCGACGACGAGCGTGGCACCTGCCGCTTCACCGGCGTCGACGTATCCCGAAACCTTGTCCCTGTGCTGGGATGTCACCAGGGGGGGCCCATGTCGCAACCGCGCAGTCCGTCGCCGGTTCGCAGGCTGCGGGCACGATCAGCGATTTTGTCCACCAGCGCATCGGCGATGTCGCCCACGGCCAGGAGCGCCGAGACAGCCATGCAGCGTTCCCCCGGCGGAACCGAAGCCGGCGTTGATGGCGGCGTCGGCGGCGAGGTCAAGATCGGCGTCGGGAAGGACAATCATGTGGTTCTTAGCGCCGCCAAGCGCCTGGACCCGCTTGCCGTGGGCAGTAGCGGTCTCGTAGACGTACTTGGCGATCGGGGGTGGAGCCCACGAAGGAAACGGCTTTGACATCCGGGTGCGTCAGCAGGGTATCAACCGCCACCTTGTCACCGTGAAGGACGTTGAACACGCCGTCGGGAAGGCCGGCTTCCTTCCAGAGTTCGGCGACCCAATTGACAGCCGTAGGATCCTTTTCACTGGGCTTGATGATGACGGTGTTGCCGGCGGCGATCGCGATCGGGAAGAACCACATGGGCACCATCGCGGGGGGGAAGTTGAACGGGCTGATGATTGCCACAGGGCCCAGTGCCTGCCGGATGGAGTGGATGTCCACCTTGGTGGAGGCGTTCTCCGTGTAGCTGCCCTTGAGCAGGTGCGGAATACCGCAAGCGAACTCCACCACTTCCTGACCACGGGTTACCTCGCCCAGGGCATCATCCAGGACCTTGCCGTGCTCGGAGGTGATAATCGCGGCGAGCTCGTCCTTTCGGGAGTTGAGGAGCTCACGGAAAGCGAAAAGGATCTGGGTGCGGCGAGCCAAGGAGGTATCGCGCCATGCCGGGAAAGCAGCTTTCGCGGAGGCGACGGCGGCATGACCGTCCTCGACGCTGGCCAAAGCAACCTGCCCGGTCACCTTCCCCGTGGCTGGGTTTGTGACGGGAGCTGTGCGGTCGCCGGCGGGGGACGTAGCTGCCGTTGATCCAGTGCTCGATGGTGTTCAAGAGTTCTCCTTGGTGCAGGGGGGGGTGTTTTCGAAGGTTGGAATAAGTCTGTCCGTCGCGACGTGCGCCCAGAAGAGCCCATGTGTAAAGGAATACTCAGCGAGCCTTACACTGTGTAAATGCTGCCTACCGTTCGCGACATCCTCGGGCTTCCAGTGCTGCGAGCCGCCGCTCCCAAGGTCCTTGGCGGCACAACGGGATTGGACGCGCCCGTTCGTTGGGTGCATGTCAGCGAAATCCTTGACGTCGGCAACCTGCTGTCCGGCGGGGAACTGGTTCTGACCACGGGACTGGAGCTGGAAAAATCCCCCCCGGAAGAATCGGCGTCGTTCATCGGGTCACTGGAGGCGGCCGGAGCCGCAGGATTGATCGTGGAACTGGTCGGCCAGCGCCAACGCAGCCGAACGGCCTTGGAGAAAGCCGCCCGTACGGCAGCATTGCCGGTGGTTGTTGTGGAACATCGGGTGCGGTTCGTCCAGGTCACGGAGATCGTCCACAGGATGATCGTGGCTGAACAGCTGGAGCGGGTGGAGCGCGCCCGGGACGTCCACGAAGCATTCACCGTGCTGAGCTTGGAAAGTGCCGACACCCAACGCGTCGTGGAGCAAGCAGCCACCATGATTGGGGGGGCTTCAGTGGTGCTGGAGGACCTTTCGCACTTGGTGCTTGCCTACGCGGGTCACCACGTGTCCACCACGGATCTTCTGGACGACTGGGAGCGACGATCCAGGACCACGCCCTTCCCGGCACACACCGGACGTCCGGACCAGAGCGATGGCTGCAGGCAGCAGTGGGAGTTCGGCAACAAGTCTGGGGGCAGGCTGGTAGTGCCCATGCCGTCCGCGGCTTTCGGTGCCGACGAAGACATGGCGATCATGGTTCTTGAGCGGGCCGCCCAGACCCTGGCGATCAACCGTTTGGCGGATCGCGATCAACGCGAGCTCAGCCATCACGCACAGGCCGGACTCCTGAACGCGCTCCGCCAGCCCCGTGGACTCAGCGAAGCGGAGGCACTGGCACGGGCGGGTTCCTTGGGTTTGAAACGCTCGTCCTACTACGTTCCTCTGGTTTTCAGGACCGCCCTGCAGCTTGGGGGGGTTCCCCCCGTCCTGCCCGCGGACCCCTTCGCCGGGCAGCAGGACGAACGCGAACTTCTCGAGCGGCTGGCCAAGGCGTTGAAGTCCAGCGCCGGCACAGCTTTGGCGGCAAGCATCCAGTCCGGTTCGGTGGGGGGGATGATCCTCGCCCTCCCCGCCCGCCAGCAAGAGGAGGCGACCCTGCAAATCCTGGCCGGGGCTGCAGCAGGGCCAGGGGCTGATGCGACCTCCAACGCCCAACCCAATTCCGCGGTGCCCCCCCTGCATGGATCATCGGAGTGGGCCGCATGAAGGCAACGCTTTTGGAAGCCGCAGCCGGCATCGACGAAGCCGCCATGTAGCGGAGAGTGCCGCCACGCTCCGGGAAGCGGGCAAGCCCTACTATCGGGCTACAGATGTGCGCCTTCGCGGACTCCTGGCCCTCCTGCGCAAGGACCCACGCGTTCAGCAATTCGTGGAGTCGGAGTTGTCAGCCGTCCTCCAAGCGGACGCCGAGGGCAAGGGCGAGTATCTGGAACTGCTGGGGCTTTACCTCGGGTCCGGTGGCAACAAAGCAGCCATGGCGCGCAGCGGTTACCTGAGCCGCCCTACTCTTTATGCCCGGCTCGCCAAGTTAGAGGAACTGCTGGCCGTGGACCTGGACGACGCCGAATCGCGAACCTCACTGCATGTGGCGCTCCTGGCGCACCTCATCCGGGGCCAGTAACCGGGCGCCTTAGGTGCGACCATGGACGGATGGCAAAACCCTTCACCCTCACGCAGCTGCGGTACTTCGCCGTCGTGGCGGAACTCGAGAACATGACGGCAGCGGCCCAGCGACTGATGGTGACGCAGTCTGCGCTATCCGCGGCGATGGCCCAGTTGGAAACGAGCCTGGCCACGCAGCTGTTCGTTCGCCATAAGTCCCGGGGGGCCTTCGACTGACACAGAGCGGCCGGCAATTCGCCAAAGACATCAAGTCCTTCCTTGAGCAGGCAGATTCGCTGTATGAGTCCGCGCGAGGCCTGTCCACCACGCTGGTTGGCGAGCTGAAAGTTGGCGTCTTCGCCCCCGCTGGCGCCTTTCCGCCTTCCTGCCATCCTGCAGACGTTCGAAAGCCGGCATCCCGGCGTCGAGGTTTCCATTCTGGAGGCGGATCTGGCTACGTTGCAGGACGCACTGATGGATGGCCGTTGCGATGTCGCCCTCACCTACGGCCTGGGCCTTGGCAAGGGTTTCGCGTACAAAGTGGTGGAGCGGGTTCCGCCACACATCCTGGTCCACGAGGGGCACCCGGCGGCGGGCCGCCCGGAACGTGAAATCTCGCTGATGGAGCTCGATGGCGAGCCTTCCGTAGTGCTGGACCTTCCGCATAGCCGGGAGTACTACGAGCAGCTCTATGCCATGGCCGGAGTAGTCCAGAATGTCCGGCACCGATTCGCAGGTTATGAGACCGTACGCTCGTTCGTTGCCAAGGGCCACGGCTATGCCATCCTCAATCAGCGGCTGCACAGTGACGTCACCTACTCAGGTGGAAAGGTAGTCCCTCTGGCATTGACGGATGCTTTCCCGCCGATCGAGGTGATGTTGGTCCGGCCGGAAGGAGTCCAGGCCACCCAACGGGTGTTGGCCTTCGAAGAGACCTGCCTGAAGTTGTACGGCGCCGTCCGGGACTAGGTCCCCCCCACAGCTGAGTTATCGAATAAGTCGATCGCAGAATCAAAAACAATCAATTGGACAGATGTGATCCGCGTCACCGAAGGTTGAACCAGTCCAGCTTCTGCACCACCGGGTAAATACCCCAAAGTGCCCGCCGTTGCAGTAAACGTCACCTCAGCTGGACCTCCGTTTGCCATCTTGATCAGAGGAGATTCGATGGTTCAGAACAGCGTAGAAAGTGTCCGTGTGGTTTCGGCCCACGGACCCATCCGCAACAACGAAGCAATATTCGCCGAAATCATTTCCCACAGCCGAAACACCGAATCGGCAGCAGGAAATCTGAACACCCTAGCGTGGCAGTCATGACCCTCAATAAGCTCGCCGAGCAAGAATCGGCCCAGGATCCGGCACCGTCGACGCCCACCACCACGGGCAACGTCCAGCCCCACCACAAGTCCACAGTCATGCAGAAGCGTGTCCTGGCTGGCGGCAGCGTTGGCCAGTTCATCGAGTTCTACGACTTCACCCTCTACGGCCTTACGGCGTGGTGTTCTCTCAACTCTTCTTCCCGGGCAGCAACCCGCTGACAGCAATGCTGGCCACGTTCGCCACGTTCGGCGTAGCTTTCGTGGTCCGCCCCCCTCGGCGGCCTGTTCTTCGGCGCACTGGGTGACCGGATCGGTCGGCGCCGGGTCCTCACCATCACCCTCATCGCGATCGGCGGAGCCACGGCCCTCATGGGGGGGCTGCTCCCCCACGTACGCCCAAATCGGAGCTTGGGCACCGGCCCTCCTGGTTCTCTGCCGCTGATCCAAGGATTCTCCGCGGGTGGCGAATCCGTTGGTGCGCCGTCCTTCGTGTTCGAACATGCGCCCGTCAGCAAACGTGGTTTCTGGCTCAACATCACCATCGCAGCAACGGCGCTGCCATCGGTGGTGGCGGGCTCCATGATCCTGATCCTCAGCCAATCCATGCCCAATTCGGCGTTCATGGAATGGGGGGGCTGGCGCTTGCCGTTCCTGCTCGCCCTTCCCCCCCTTGCCTTGTTCGGAGTGTGGATCCGTAGCCGCACCGAAGAAAGCGATGTCTTCAAGAAGGCACAGGACGGGCAGACCAAGGAATTCAGCCCCCATCCGCGAGGCCTTCCGCGAAAACAAGCTCCGCATGTTGCAGGTCGTCTTCGTGATGGGCCTGACAGCAATGGGCTTTTACTTTCTCTCCGCCTACTTCGTCTCCTATGTCCAGACGACAGGAAAACTAAGCCGCGAGCAGTCATTGATGGTCAACGCCGCGGCACTGGCACTCTATGCCGTACTCCTGCCGATCGGCGGGCGACTCGGGGATCGTTTCGGCCGCAAGCCAATGTTGATCGCCGGTTCCGCTGCCCTGGCTTTGCTGTCCATCCCGAGCTTCATGCTCGTGACCAGCGGCAGCCTGCCCCCTTGCACTGCTCGGCCAATCAATCTTCGTGGTGGCACTCTGCATCTACGGTGGCGGCTGCTACACGTTCTTCGTCGAAATCTTCACCACCAAGACACGCTTCACCTCGGCAGCTGTCAGTTACAACGGCGCCTACGCGATCTTCGGCGGCACCGCTCCACTGATCGGCACCGCACTGGTAGGCGCTACCGGGGGTACCGCATGCGCCAGGCCTCTACATGGCGGCAGCTGCCGTCGTCGTACTTCTCCTGATCCTCTTCACCAAGGTGCCTGAGACCCGCGGCCGCATGGCTGAGACCCACCGCACCCACTGCACTTCCAAGCACTCTAAGGACCCCCATGACTTCCTCCGCTTTCCTTCAGGACTTCCACCATGTGGCCACCATCGGCGCCACAGCCAACAACGGCGTCGACCGCCAAGCCGCAACGCCGGATGATGCCAAGACCCGCGCCTGGTTTGGGCAGTGGATTCACGACGCCGGATGGCAGCTTCAGGTGGATGGCATCGGCAATATGTTCGGGCTGCTTGAGTGGACGCCCGGGGGGGCGCCCTTCATCCTGATCGGTTCCCATCTGGACAGCCAGCCGTTGGGTGGCCGGTTCGACGGCGCCTACGGTGTGATTGCCGCCCTGCACGCAGCCAGGGCCATTGACCTCGAAGTCAGGGCGGCCGGCACTGCGCCCCCCCGCTTCAACCTGGCCGTCGTCAACTGGTTCAACGAGGAAGGCGGCAGGTTTGCTCCATCCGTCATGGGAAGTTCCGTTTTCACGGGGCTGTTTGACCGTGAACAGATGTTGTCCGTCAAAGATCTCCGGGGGCGTCTCAGTCCGTGAGGCGTTGGAAGGCATTGGTTACCTGGGGGACGGACGCGGGACCGAAGGCCGCGGGCTACGCGGAAATCCATATAGAGCAGGGCCGCATCCTGGAACGGGAAGGAATCAGCATCGGTTTGGTGGACAGCAGCTGGTACACGCAGAAGCTGGACATTGAAGTGCTGGGCGAACAGTCCCACACGGGCGCAACAGCCATGGTGGACCGGCACGATGCCCTGGTGGCAGCATCGAAAATCATCCTGATGGTCCACGAGGTCACCAAAGACTTCGACGAGGAAGCACTGGTCTCTTCCGTAGGCCAGCTGACGTTGGAGCCAAACTCGCCCATCGTCGTCGCACGTCGTGTGCACCTGGTGGCGGATTTGAGGTCGGGCGACCCGGAGATCGTCAATGCAGCCCGCGCCAGGTTGCTGTCCGACATCGGGAAACTGGCCGCTGAACATGACATCAAAGTCAACGTCAAAGACTTCGACATCCGCCCCCCCATCCGACGTTTCCCGGAAGCCGGGCTGGAACTATCAGCCAAGATCGCGGCCAACCTTGGGCTGTCTTCCCGCCGCATCCAGACCATGGCCGGGCACGATTCCGTGGCCATGAACACGGCCGTTCCGTCGGTGATGTTGTTTATCCCGAGCGTGGACGGCGTATCCCACTGCGAGCGCGAATTCACCAGCGACGAGGACATGGTGACGGGCGTGCAGATGCTGACGGGTGTTGCCCGGGAACTGGTGCAGGGAGAGCTGGCATGACCGCGTTGCACTACCTCGACGCCAGTACGGCCCTGGGTCTGTTCCGGCGCCGTGAGCTCTCTCCGGTGGAACTACTGCAAGCGGTGATCGACCGCATCGGGGAGGTAAACGGTGGCGTCAATGCGCTGACTGAGACACTCTTTGAGGAAGCCCTGCCGGCGGCACGAAAGGCAGCCACCCAGTATGCCCGCGGCCGGGACATTACTCCCCTGCTGGGATTGCCGGTGGCCGCAAAGGAAAAGCACGGGCTCCAAGGCCGCACGCTTTCCCAAGGTCTCGTGATGCGGAAGGACACCATTGCAGAGTCCGACCATCCTGTGATTGACAGGATTCGACGGGCCGGCGGGATCATCCATGCCCGAACCACCACGCCGGAATTGAGCTGCGCCACTGTCACGCACAGCCCGCTCTGGGGGGGTGTCACCCGAAACCCGTGGAACCAACAGTTCTCCCCCCCGGTGGGTCATCGGGAGGTTCAGGTGCGGCGTTGGCTGCAGGGTTCGCGCCCCTGGCTACGGCGTCCGACATCGCTGGATCAACCCGGTTGCCGGCGTCATTCACTGGGACCGTTGGCTACAAGGCGCCCTACGGAAGGATTCCAGGGTTAGCCCCCGTTGTCAGCGGACCACTACCGTGGTGATGGGCCCATGGCACGTACCGTGGCAGACACGGCATTGCTGGCGAACATCATGTCCGGGCGGCACCCCGGTGATCACACCACAGTGGCCGACGCTTCGTCCATAACTCCGGATCCGGCAGCGGTGGCCGGTTTGCGGATCGCGCTTTGCCTACGCTTGGGCAATTACCCGGTAGCTCCCGACGTCGAGGCCAACACCCGTCGAGTGGCGGAAGCTCTGACGGCGGCGGGGGCCGTGGTGGAGGAGATCGTCCTCCCTTGGACTGTCGAGGAAATCAGCAGAACCATGTTTACGCACTTCGGATATCTGCTGGGTCCGGCCATGGAGGACGAAACGGCCGGTAGCGAGCCGCAGCTTGCCGCCTACACCAGGCGCTTTATGGCTGACGCCCGCGTGGCAGCCGAGCACAACCGATATGTAGACGGGGTGCGGGCCGAAACCCTCCTGCAGGCGCAGTTGGCAGAAGCCATGACCGGGTTCGGCGCCTTGCTGTGTCCGGCGTCGGCTATCTCAGCTTTGGAAGCCGACGCCGACTATCTCAATGGAATCGACGCCAATGGCAACACCTCAGCCATTACTGGCAAGCGCATATGACCGCGCCGTTCAACATTGCCAATCGATGCCCGGTCCTGGCCGTTCCCAGCGGCATGGCAGACTGCGGTATTCCCACAGGGGTGCAGATCGTGGGCCATCCGTTCGATGACGCGACCGTATTCCACATCGGCGCAGCCGTGGAATCCGTACTTCCGTGGCTGATCGCCACCCCCCCATGGCACCCGAATTCGCGGGGCACTCCGGGTAGCGGAGCTACCTACGCGCTCACCAGCCCCGCAACCTCGGCCACGAGTTCCACTGACCGCAGGCGCTCTTCGGTGCCGATGCTTTGGTGCGCCACGATCAGTTCATCGGCATCAGCGAACGCCGCGAACTCGTCGAGGTAATCGCGCACCACATCTTTGGTGCCCACGGCGGAGAACTTCATCATCTGGGCGATGTGCTGGCCCTGCGGGGAATCGAGCACCATGTCTGCTTCGTCGTCGGTGAATTCGCGACCGCCACCAAAGAACAGTGAGACACGGGCGCGCTTCACGGCGAGGTGGATGGCCTGGGCCTCGGCGTTGGAATCCGCGGCGGTAACGTTCACGCCGGCGATCACGTGAGGCTCGGACAGCTGGTCCGAGGGCTGGAATTCACGGCGATAAACAGCTACGGCATCCTGAAGCGCGGCAGGAGCAAAGTGCGAAGCGAAAGCGTACGGAAGGCCCAACTGCGCGGCCAACTGGGCGCCGAACAGCGAGGACCCCAGGATGTACAGCGGCACGTTGGTGCCCTTGCCTGGCGTCGCTTCAACACCTTGGATGCGGGTGGGACCAGTGAGGTAGCCTGCAGTTCCAGGACATCCTGCGGGAACCTGTCCGAGGACGTGTGGTCGCGGCGCAGCGCACGCATGGTGTTTTGGTCACTGCCGGGGGGGCACGGCCAAGACCGAGGTCGATCCGCCCGGGGTGCAGCGTCTCCAACGTGCCGAACTGCTCAGCGATGGTCAGCGGCGAGTGGTTGGGCAGCATGACGCCACCGGCACCCAGGCGGATGGTTTTGGTGTGGGCGGCGACGTGGGCGATCAGCACGCTGGTAGCGGAGGAGGCAATCGCGGACATGTTGTGGTGCTCGGCGTACCAGACCCGGCGATAACCCAACTCTTCGGCCTTCTGCGCCATGGCCACGCTGCCCGCGAGGCTTTCCGCCACCGTCTGGCCCTTCCCGATGGTTGCCAGGTCGAGGATGGAAAGAGGAACAGTCACAGGAAAGGCCTTTCGGTACGTTTTTTGTGCCCGCACGGTTGATTGCCGGGCACTCTAGCGACAACGACGACGACACCCGGCTTATTTCTGTGAGTTGCGTCGCGCTGTGGTTACCCAAGTTCCAGGGGGGGACGGTTTTGTGACCCCGTTCGACGCCCGATTAACCGCCGTGAACCCCTGTATCCCAGCGTTTCAGATCGCTTTGACCGCTTCCCAGGAGCTGCCGGATAGTTGCAGCCACAAGGACGCATCAGACTTCCCGATTCGGGAAATCCAAGGAGAAATAATGGCACGCTTTGCTCTCAAGACCGGCGCCACCGCGGCGCTGGCCGCTACGGCGTTACTGGGGGGGCTGGCGGCCTGCTCCGATC
>BBFS01000023.1 GCA_001313365.1 Paenarthrobacter nitroguajacolicus JCM 14115 | reverse complement strand
GGCAGCGGCGGCCGGCGCAGCCTCCGCAGGTGCGGCCGCAGGCTTATCGGCCAGTGCACCGTCAACGAGGTCCACAATGTCCTGCTCCGTAGCAGCCGCACGCAGAGCCGCCGTGAAGTCCTTTTTGATCAGCGAACGGGCAAGCTTGGACAGCAGCTTCAAGTGCTCCTGGTCCGCGCCGTCCGGGGCTGCGATGAAGAAGATGAGGTCAGCGGGGCCGTCCTTGGCACCGAAGTCCACTTTGTGGGACAGGCGGGCCATGGCAAGGGCAGGCTCTTGGACAGCGGCAGAGCGGCAGTGCGGGATTGCGATGCCGCCGGGGGGGACGCCGGTTGCGGTCTTCTGCTCGCGGGCGAAGGCGTCGGCGAAGAGGCCTTCAACCTCGGAAGCACGGCCGGAGGCGGCAACTTTGCCAGCCAGGACGCGGATGACGTCGGCAGGGGGGGAGTCGCCCAGGTTTTGGTCGAGGGTGACCAATTGGGGGGGTGTGATCAGCTGGGTCACTGTGAGTCCTTCTGGAGGGCCGTGATGGTTACGGCATCGGGGGGGTTGTCTGGTGGACTGCCGGGACAGTGGAGCCCGGCAGCGAAGCAGCAGCGGCACCATGTGCCACGGCTTGACGAAGGCAGTCCTGCGCAGAGCCACCTTGGGTTGCAGCCAGCAAATAGCCGGCCAATGAAGAGTCCCCCGGCGCCCACCGTGCTGACGGCTTTGATGGGCGGATGCGTGGCGAACCATGCTCCGTCCGCCGTCACCAGGACTGCTCCTTTGGACCCGAGTGTTGCGAGAACGGCACCTACACCGCTGGCGACGACGGCGGCTGCAGCTTCAGCGGCTTTGGCCGGATCCGCTTCCAGTTCGTCAGCAGTGGAGACGTTGGTAAAACCGGCGGCGGCGGCGAGTTCTGCGAGCTCTTCCGCGTTCGGCTTGAGGAGGTCCGGCTTTCCTGCGGCATCGCCCACCAGGCGGCCGCGAGCGGCGCCCCCCCGGACGAGTCAATGGCGATGCTTGGGGGCGGCCGTACCGTCCGCGTTCGACCGGAGTCGACGAGCGATGGTGGCGTAGAAATCCGCAGGCACTCCTGGTGGGAGTGAACCCGCGAGAACCACCCAGCTGGCGCCACGGGAGCGTTCCAGCAGCAGCCCGATCAGGCTTCCTGCTGTTCACCGCTCAACTCCGGGCCGGGTTCGTTGATCTTGGTGGTGACACCGTCCGGTTCGGTGAGCGTGACGTTGCTGCGCAACGCCTGACCGATGGGCAGCGCCGCGAACGGTACGCCGCCGTCGTGCAGCCCTGAAAGTACAGGATCCGAATCGCGCCCGGAAGGACTGCCAAGTGGCCAGGCCAGAGGCAACCAGTGCCCGTGAAACGTTGACACCCTTTCCGCCGGATTCCTGGTGGACCGCCACCGCGCGCTGAACCTCGCCGCGGGCCAAAGCTCCGGGAAGCTCAACTGTGCGGTCCAAGCTGGGGGGGTTGGCGGTCAAAGTGATGATCATGCGATCACCACGTCTACGCCGGCATCGGCCAAGGCTGCTGCGAGTTCCGCGGACGGTTCGCTGTCTGTGATCAATGTGTCAACATCCTTCAGGGTGGCGAACTGGACCAGGGTTTCGGCGTCCAGTTTGGAGGAGTCGGCCAGGGCCACCACACGGCGGGCTGACGTGACGAAAGCGGCTTTCACCGCGGCTTCTTCGGGGTCCGGGGGGGTGCTGAGCCCGAAGGTTGCATGGATGCCGTTGGCACCAACAAAGGCGATGTCCGGGCGGAGTTTGTGAGCTGCCTCCACGGTTGACTGCCCGACGGCGGCCTGCGTCAGTCCGCGGACACGGCCGCCAAGGATCTGGAGTGCTATGCCCTGCGTGGAGGAGAGCTTGCCGGCGATGGGGATGGCGTGCGTGATGACCACGAGCTCATCATTTCCGTTGGCCGGTGGCGTGCGCTGGGCCAGTAGGTCGGCGAGGGTTTCGGTGGTGGAACCCGCGTCCAGGAGGACGCTGCCCGTGGTGAGTTGCGGGATCAGGCGAGTGCCGCGTTGGCAATGCGGAGTTTTTCCACCTGACGCTGGACGGCGCGCTCGAGGATGCTCTCCTCGCGGGTGCTCAGGAGGTCGGAAGGGACGGCCCCCCCGCCATGAACGCGCCTCAGGTTTCCGGAACCTCAAGGGCCGCGAGGTCGCGGCGGATTGTCTCAGTGGTGATGCTGAAACGGTCGGCAAGGTCAGTGACGCTCACCCGTCCGCGCTCTGCGACGAGTGCGGAGATCAGTTGCTGGCGTTCTTCGGCGAACACTTACCCTCCATAGCGGTCAAGCTGCGTATCAGTGCAGCCACATCAGTGACTGCTGTCACAACGATGTGGAATTGCTTGACCCTATCTTTGTTTATGTTGGTAAGTCAATAGAAACCAACATAAACACAGATGCAGATGCGGATAAGTCTGGACAGCACAAGACTCCAGGCGCACGAAAAGAGCATGCCGCGCTCCCTGTAGCGCGGCATGCCCTCGTTCGGATCCCGACTGGGGGGGATATCTACGGGATCCGGTCTGTGGAGTGAACCTGCCTGGTTTCCTTGCCGGCCTGGGCTAGGTCAAAAGGCCAGGGGGGTTCTCCCGGTGTTGGCGGCCCCCCGGCGTCGGTGGCGAGGGCACTGTGGGTCCGGCGTGGGGTCCGGGACGGGCGGCGGCCCTGGTTCCGGCAACGGAACGGGCTCAGGAGTGGGTCCTGGCTCGCGGGTGGGATCAGGATGCGATGGGTCCGACGGGAATCCGCTCATGATCAGGCGCTCTGCCGGTGGGCGGAGTGTTGCGGCCGAAGGCTCCCCCCCGGAACGGTAGAGGGATACCTGCTGGAGTCCCACCCCCAAGTCCGGGTAGTCGATGGGAAGGTTGTCCGGATCCGGCGGATCCGGAAGGCGGCGCTTAGCGGCTTGCCCCCAGCTTTCCACCTGTGGTCGAAGGTTCTTTCCGTTGTGATTCTGCGTGCATGCTATCCCTCCCGGTAGCTCCGGAATTGTTGGTGTAGCTCCCCATGGCTCTGCCTCTCATGTCGTATCCAATGTCAGTCCGGCATTTCCATGCGGAAGCCGCAGTGGCACCCGAGGATGCGTGTATTGATAAGTACCTCGTACATCCGCAGCTGCGCTCCCGGAGTCAGCACCAGGGTGCCTGGACCCTGCGAAGCTCGCAGCTTTTGGTTTTCATGGGTTCACCGCAGTGGAGGTACTGGCCGCCGAATTGCAGAACCCCTTGGGGGGGGACGCCGGGGGGGCGGTTCAGGACCGCGGCCACGCGTCGTACGGAGGCGACATGTTGGTAGGAGTACCTGCAAACATGGCACTCGTACGCCACTTCCACCATGTTGGGCGCGGGCGGATAGTGCGACTGAATGGAGTTCACCAGGAGGTGCTGGTCGGTATCGCAGCGCGAGCACCAAAGCGGTTCATCGGGTGGTTGATGTGCTTCGTCCGGGACTCTGGACGCTGGCTGAGCCGGCATGGGTCTGTACCTCTGCATCAAAAAATGCGGGGTGCCCGTCTGCATGAGCTGGAAAACCTGAGTCCCGTGATGTGGACTACAGGTCGATTGTGCACATAGGTGCACGCCAGATGCAAGGTTTTTGATTCCTTTGCTGATCCGGTGACGAGTTGGGCTTGGGCGACCGTAAAATGAGGCATGGACGAAATGAGCATTGATTTTGCGGCGCTGATGCTGTCTCTGCGCCCGACGATGTTTCGGTACCCGAGCAGCTGCAGGACCTGGTGATAGACAGTGAAGATGTGGGCGGATTCCTACATGAGCTCGCGGTTTTTTCGGCTTCTGCCGTATCGCAGGCCGTTGGCATGGATGTGCTCTGCGGCATCACTCTCAGCCGGCGCCGCCGCACTGCACGGTAGCTGGAAGCACCCATGAAGCCAGGCTGATCGATGAAGTTCAGCAGGCGTACGGTGATGGTCCTTGCCTGGAAGCCATGCGAAGCCGCAGCACCCAGCATGTTCCCGACACATCAACCGAACAAAGGTGGTCCGAGTACTGCTCAGTCATTGCCGAGCGGGGGGGACACCTTTCCGCGCTCTGCGTGCCCTTGGAACTGGATGAAGGCGCCACGGCGGCGCTCAACTTCTTCGCGCCGCAGGCCAACGCCTACGACGAAGCAACCATCCGCAATTGCGAACTGTACGCAAGCCAAGCCGAGCGCTCACTGCGGCTGGCTGTACGGATTGGTGTGAAGCAGCAGCACGCTGACGATCTGCAGGAAGCCATGCAGACCCGTACGGTGATTGACCTCGCCAGTGGAATCATCATGGGCCAGAACCGCTGTACGCAGGAAGAAGCGTTCCAAATCCTCAAGAAGGCATCGAGCACCCGGAACCAGAAGCTGCGGGACGTGGCAGAGACTATCGTCAAGAGCGTGGCCAACGAAACTCCCGTGGCGCACTTCGAAGCGTAAAAGCGCGCGCACAAGGGGCAGGCAGCAAGCCCATCACTTGTGACGGGTGCCACTAGTGAACTACATTCATACATGGGTTAAGCAGATAGCCCTTGGAGCCTCATGAGTTGTACCATCCCGGATGGTCCAAGAACTGCACCTTTTCAGCCGCGGCCCCCTTTCGGCCGGCTCACAGCGTGCCTCCATGCAGGTTCCTTGAAGGAGCAAAAGGAGAATGGCAATGACGCTTGGATCCCCGATTCCCGCCCCGAAGCCTGCAAGCGGACGGGCACCTGCAACTGTCGATACCGGAGCACGCCCTTGGTGCACCGTTTGCAATACTGATTCCTACATTTTTGTAGAGACGGTTGTGGAAGCAACACCGAATCAGTCGGAGATCGTCGAAGTCAGCTACACGTGTAGCGAATGCGATACGTTTTACGCCCACGCAGTCCGCCTGGATGCCTTGGTACCCGCCATCCAGAGTGAATTTCTTTCAACGTCTGCAGCGGGCCTCTGGTTCAGCTGCACCCACTGCGGTGATCCCATGACCTTGGGACGCCCCCACGGAACGCGTCATCGAGCGCCCCGGACCACTGACGATCCGGACAGTCCCAGCCTCCTTGAGGTGTACCTGCAGACGCAGGTGCTCCACTGCCGTTGTGGTTTCCAAATGGAGGTTCCGCGCCACGTTGGATAACCGCCGTCTCTAAATAACTCGTTGCGGGGGAGGGGTGGCTATGCGTACGTTTGGCGTCGAAGAGGAACTACTGATTGCCGATCCAGTGGACGGCATGCCCTTGGCATTGGCCGCCGACATCCTGGACGTGGCCTCCCTCGAAGGCCCGGAATCAGACCCTGAAGGGCCTTCGCTGAAGTCGGAGTTCAAACAGGAACAGATTGAGGTCAACTCGCTGCCCTGCCGTACTGCCAAGGAACTCAGGGCAGAGATCCGCGCCGGGCGGGCGTTGGCCGACTCTGCTGCCCTGGCTGTCGGGGGGGCGCGGGTTGCCGCGTTGGCTACCCCGCCGGTCTTCCATGCCACGCCGACGACGGGCAACCAGCGCTACGCTGCCATGGGCGCGGAATTTGGTTTGATTTCCCGCGAGCAACTCACTTGTGCTTTCACGTCCATGTGTCCATTGAGTCGCCGGAGGAGGGAGTTGCAGTCCTGGACCGGATGCGCCATTGGCTGCCGGTCCTCTTGGCGCTGAGCGCCAATTCCCCCCCTTCTGGATGGGCGCTGACACGGGGTTCGCCAGTTACCGCACGCAGATCTGGAACAGATGGCCCACGGCGGGCCCCATGGATGTTTTCGGCTCGGCGGACGGCTACCGGGCGGTGCTTTCAGAGTTGCTGGGGGGGACCGGAGTTCCACTGGATGAGGCATGATCTACTTCGACGCCCGCTTGTCCAGGGGGGGACACCCGACGGTGGAACTTCGGGTTGCCGACGTCTGCCTCTACGCCGAAGACGCCCTCACCATTGCGGTCCTCGCACGTGCCCTTGTGGAAACGTCGGCAAGCGAGTGGCGCCAGGGGGGGGCCCGCCGTCGAGCACTTTGACGCCGGTAATCCGCATGGCCAACTGGAAGGCCAGCCGTTTCGGCATCAACAACCAATTACTGCACCCGGTGGAGCAGGCGCCATATGCTGCCGCCGATGTGGCCGGTGCCCTACTCCGGCACATCCGACGGGCATTGACTGAATCCGGAGATCTGGCGCTCGCGCGGACAGGGGTGGCGAACATCCTCCGGCGCGGAACCGGCGAGCGGCTGCAGCGGCAAGCTTATGGCCGGCGGCTGCGGCTGTCCGACGTCGTAACTGCGGCCATCACATCCACGCATCAGGACGGCGAGCGGTCGGATGCCAGCCTGATTAGTCTCTGACAACAGAAGAACGACGACGGCGGGACGTCGCCGTGGGTGCCCACGGTAACGTCCCGTCGTGCGTGCTTTCGGGCTGTGAACCCGAGGATGGTTAGCCCTGGTTGATGCGGATCATGTTGCCCGAGGGGTCGCGGAAGGCGCAGTCGCGGGGGCCCACGGCTGGTCGATGGGTTCCTGGAGTACCTCGGCGCCGGATGCGCGCAGCTTTTCGAAGGTGGCGTCGAGGTCATCCGTGGTGAACACGAGCATGGGCATGACGCCCTTGGTGAGGAGTTCCTGGATGGCGTCGCCGTCGGCCTGTGAGCGGCCTGCGTGCGGCGGGGGGGAAAGGACCAGCTCAAGATCAGGCTGGGCATCGCTGCCGATGGTGACCCAGCGCTGGCCGTCCGAGCCGACGTCGTTCCGAACGTCAAAACCCAGGGCGTCCCGGTAGAACGCGAGCGACTCATCGACATCGTTGACTGTGACGTGTGCGTACTTCAATGAAATGTTCATGAATCACACGCTATTGCAGCTAGGACGCGGGCGCTTCTTCAATCCTGCTCAGGTTTTTGTTTCCTGTTCGTTCAGGACGGGTGTGCTGTTTGGCGATGCAGTTGGGCATGGCCTTCACGGCGTGGTGCTCCCGGGCCCGGTATTCGCTGGGGTTGATTCCCACAATCTCCGTGAAGCGGGTACTGAACGAGCCCAGCGACGTACAGCCGACTTCCATGCAGGCATCTGTCACGCTTGTTCCTGCGCGGAGTAGGGCCATGGCGCGCTCAATGCGCCTGGTCATGAGGTAGTTGTACGGCGATTCGCCGTACGCGGCCTTGAACTGGCGGGAGAAATGTGCGGGAGACATCAGTGCGCCGGCGGCCATGGTGGGCACGTCCAAGGGACGCGCGTACTCGCGATCGATGAAGTCGCGGGCGCGCCGCAGATGGGCCAGGTTGGCCAGTTCCTGCGGAGTCATGGCACAGTCTACTAGGCTCGTCCCCCCCATGGAATCAGTGGTGTGGTCGAAGCCCGAAAACCAGCGCAAGGGCACGCCGTTGCTGGTGATGATGCACGGGTATGGCACCAGCGAGCAGCGTATGGTTGACCTCTTCCCGCACCTTCCCGGCGAGTTCACCTGCGCGGCACTTCGCGGCCCCAAGAGCATCGGTGACCACTACGGCTGGTTCCTGCTGGACTACTTCCTGACCAACGACTTCGCGGATGTCATCGCGTCCACCAACTCGGTGTTCAACTGGATCAACTCCGTCAAGGACAACCACAGCAGCGTCAGCCTGCTGGGCTATTCGCAGGGCATGGCAATGGCCAGCACGCTCCTACGCCTGCGGCCCAACGCGTTCAAGGCAACGGTCGGGCTGTCCGGGTTCGTCCTGGACAACGATCTCCTGGCCCTGAGCGAGTCCTTTGACGCCCCGCCACCGTTCTTCTGGGGGGGACGGGATAAGGCCGATCCGGTCATCAACGAGGACGCCATTGCCCACACCGAGGAGTGGTTGGACGCCAACGTCGCACTGACGGCGCGGACCTACCCTGGGATGGGTCACAGGATCGAGCCGCCCGAATTGGTGGATGTGAGCGCGTTCCTGAAGTACTACGTCTTGGTTTAAGCCCCCCCAAGGATTAGAAGGCATCCAGACCACGGAATCAAGCTTTCGCCGAGATTCGCGTCACAATATCGCATTCGACCACACTCTATTGAATGACAAAATTGTAAGCGCTTACACTTTTGGCTGGTGTCCCGGTTAGGGGGCTCACGCGAAGGCGTCAGACGAGGATGGAAAGGGTTGAGGCCGTGTTGCATGGTTAGGACTCACAGAGTGACAATCCAGGACGTAGCCGTTCTCTCCGGGTTGTCCATTTGCACGGTGTCCCGGGCCCTCAGAAACCTCCCCCCCAACGTTTCTGAAAAAGCCCAGCGACAGGTGGCGGAAGCCGCCAGCAAACTTGGCTACAAAGCCTCCGCCGCAGCGTCCAGGCTGGCCGGTGGGAGCACGGGTTCGGTGGCCATCGTGGCCCCCCCGACCGCCACTGCCTGGTTCTTCGCCCAGGCCGTGGAAGCAGCAGAGGAAGTCTTCGGCGACAGTGGCTACGACACAGTCCTGATCAGCCTGCGCAACAAGGCCGGCGTGCGGCAACAGTTCTTTGCGGATCTGGGAAACCTGGCGCAAAGAGTGGATGGGCTGCTGCTGCTCAATATTGACCTCGCCCCCCACAGAAGTGGAAGCGTTGGAAGCCTGCGGACTGGCAGTGGCCAGCGTGGGCATGCGAAATGTTCCGTGGGACAATGTAGGTATCGATGACGAACACGCAGCCTGGCAGGCCACCCAACACCTGCTGGGGCTGGGCCATTGGGACTTGGCAGTTCTCTCGAGCAATGAACACTCCGTTGTGACTGAGACTCCACGGTTCCGTGGCTTCAAACGTGCGCTGGATGATCACCACCTCACCGTCCACCCGGACCTTGTGGTGGGAGCCGGGCCAAGCATCGACGACGGCAGGCGGGCAATGACTGAACTCATGACCCGCGGCGGGAGGCCCACAGCAGTGTTCGCCCACTGCGACGAGGCCGCGTTCGGTGCCCTGATGGCACTGCGTGAACACGGCCTTTCCGTGCCCAAGAATGTATCCGTGATCGGCATAGACGATCACCCATGAGTTGGTTCCTGGGCCTGAGCACCGTGGCGCAACCCGTTGCCGACCAAGGCGCCTTCGCAGCAAACCTGCTGTGTGAACGCCTGCTGAATACTGAAACCCCCCACCAACCCTCCAACCACCTGCTCGATACCAAGCTCATCGAACGCAAGACCACGCGCCACAAGCGCTGAACGGAACAATGCACATGACTGATCTTCGTAATGCCTGGACTGGCGCCTCGGCGCTGTTGTTCGACCTCGACGGCGTGCTGACGCCCACTGCCGTGGTGCATGAGCAGGCGTGGCAGGAGCTTTTCGACGGTTACCTGGCCGCAACGGGCCATCCGCAGGGCTACCAGGAGAGCGACTACTTCGATCACATCGATGGCAAGCCCCCCCGCTTCGACGGCGTCCGTGACTTCCTGACGTCCCGCGGCCTCACACTGCCCGAAGGGCCGGTTCATGACCACCCGGACAACGAGACCGTGCAGGGCCTGGGCAACCGCAAGAACGCGATTTTCAACGAGATCGTGACTCCCGCGGCGTTGAGCCGTATGAGGCTCGGTCAAGTTCATCAACGCCGCAGTGAACTGGGTCTCAAGGTGGCTGTGGTGTCCTCCTCGCGCAACGCGCCTGCGGTACTGAAGGCCGCCGGGCTCGACCACCACTTTGAGGTGGTCGTCGACGGTCAGGTTGCTGCCGGCGTCGGACTTCCCGGTAAGCCGGACCCCCGCCACCTACGTCTATGGAGCAAGCCTGCTGGGCGTGCCTGTGGAGGAATGCATCGTGGTTGAGGACGCAGTGTCCGGCGTGCAGGCCGGTGCAGGAGCCAACTTTTACGCCGTGATCGGCGTGGACCGCGGGGGGGCGGGCCGGAAAACCCTGCTCGACGCCGGCGCCACGCTGGTGGTGGACGACCTCAACGATCTTCTCTGACCCTACTTTTTTCGAAGGACTTCAACAGCCCATGGCACTCATCAGCTCCGATCGGCTTCGCTTCCCCTGCGAGCCCTGGAAGCTCGTAGAGAATATCCACGTCCCCGGTGACGAGGGAACGCTGGAAACGCTATTCGCGCTTGGCAACGGCCACCTTGGTATTCGTGGCTCGCATTCGACCGCCGGCGACGGCGAGCTTCCCGGCACGTTCATCAACGGCTTCCATGAGATTTGGGACATCAAGCACGCCGAAAATGCGTATGGCTTTGCCCGGACCGGCCAGCGGATCGTCTACGTGCCGGACGCCAACAACTTCACAGTCTCCATTGATGGCGAAGCTGAGCCTTGCCGAATCCACGGTGCTGGACTATCACCGCAGCGTGGACTTTTCCACAGGGGTCTACGAGGAAAGCATCACCTGGGCCTGCCGCTCGGGCGCTACCGTCACGACGGTGGAGCGTCGCGCCGTAGGCTTCGATTCCCGCGGATGTCTTGGCTTGGAACTGTCGCTGACAGCTGACCGCGACGTGTCCGCGGACATTACCTCCGGCGTCGTGAACCGCCAGGACCAGCCCGTGGAGGACCACTCCGTCCACGACCCCCCCGCCGCTCTGGCCGGCACGCTGGCCGGGTCTTGCTGCCGCTGCACCTCCAGGCACCGACGGTTCGCTTCGCCTGGCATGGGAAACGTCCGAGTCCCGCCAGCGCGTCGCCATGGCCGTTGACCACTGGATTTCGGCTGAAGGCCAGCCCTTCGAGACCTTGGTGGCGGAGGACGAATCGTCTGTCCGCTACGTTTTGGCCATTCACGACGGCGACACTTTCCGTTTGGAGAAGTCGGTCAGCTACGTGGTTGCCGGCTCCTCTGACGCCGAAGACCGTGGTGAAAGCCTCGCGGCCGAAGCCGAAGTGAACCTGGTGTCCTTCTCCGACATCCTGGCCCAGAGCAAGGCCCACTACGCCGAATACTGGACCACGGCGGACATCTCCATTGGCGGTCAGCCGGAGATGCAGCAGGCGGTGCGCTGGGGGGGTTTGTTCCAGTTGGCACAGGCTACTGCCCGGGCGGGCGTTGCGGGTATCCCGGCCAAGGGTGTGAGCGGTTCCGGTTACGAGGGCCACTACTTCTGGGACCAGGAGGTCTACCTCCTCCCGTACCTGACCTACACCAATCCCTGCGGTGCACGGAAGGTGCTGGAATCGCGGCACGCAATGCTGCCGGACGCGCGAGTCCGAGCCAAGGAGCTCAGTGTGGACGGTGCACTGTTCCCGTGGCGGACCATCAACGGCCTCGAAGCGAGTGCCTACTATGCGGCCGGTACTGCCCAGTTCCACATTGCCGCGGCCATCGCCTTCGCCGCCAACCGATACCAGTGGGCCAGCGGCGATGACACCTTCCGCGGCGAACTCGGCGCAGACCTGCTGATTGAGACAGCACGCATGTGGGCGTCGCTGGGCTTCTTCGGCAAGGACGGAATGTTCCACATCCACGGCGTCACCGGCCCGGATGAGTACACGGCCGTGGTCAACGACAACCTCTACACCAACGTCATGGCCCGCTTCAATCTGCGCCGCCGCCGCCCTGGAACACGAAGGGGTCGCCGAAACTGAGCGCATGGTGTGGCGGCAGGCGGCCGAGCGGATGTCGCTCCCGTACGACCCCCCACCTGGAAGTCTTCAGCCAGGACAACGACTTCATGACGCTGGAGCCGTGGGACTGGAACACACCCAAGTCCAAGTACCCGCTGCTGCTGAACTTCCACCCCTTGGTGATCTACCGGCACCAGGTCCTCAAGCAGGCTGACACCGTGCTGGCCATGTTCCTGCAGTGGCAGGACTTCACAGCGGAGGAAAAGCAGCGCGCTTTTGACTTCTACGATCCCATCACCACCGGTGACTCCACCTTGTCCGCCTGCGTGCAGGGCATCATGGCGGCTGAAGTTGGGTACGGCGACGTCGCGTTGAAGCACTTTACCGAGGCACTGTTCATCGACCTCGACAACTCCCACGGCAACACCATCGACGGCGTCCACATCGCCTCCACTGGCGGTATCTGGAGCTCCTTGGTGTGCGGTTTCGCGGGCATGCGGGACCAGGGCGAGGTGCTGCGCTTTGATCCTCGCTTGCCCTCGGAGTGGGAAGGCCTGTCCTTCCGGCTCAAGGTGCAGGGACGCCTGCTGGCCGTGGACCTCTCGCAGGGTTCCATGGCCCTGACGCTCGTATCCGATGAGGACTACAGCGACGAGCCGTTGAGGATTGATGTGCGGGGTTACGATGTCACTGTTGGCGCGGTGACCGTCACCGTGCCGCTGGACACCGTACCCGTCCCGCCGCCGTCGATCTTCCCCAGCGTCTTCCCGACGGCGGGCCTTCCGATCATCCGGTAGGAGCGGGCTGCAACCTCAGCCCGAGCTGTAACTTCAGGATGCCCACGACGTGTGGTCCTCAAACTCAAAGTGGCCGGCCATCTAAGCGGCACCCCCCCGTTCCGGAACGTCCGCGGGCGCTTTGCCCCTGGCATCGATTGCCGAGCCGCGGCGTTTCGACGCCGTTCCAACTCACAGTTGATGAGATCCAGCAACGCTTGGGCCGGCTCCGACAAGTGGTGGGTATCCGGAGAACCCAGCTGGTCGCAGTGGATGAGGACGTGACGGATTCGTTCCAGCTCGCGGGAGGGCACCAACGGCCAGCGATGGAAGAGTTGCCTGACGGCTATGGCTCCCAAGAGGCGTCGGGTTTGTTGGCAGCGCGATGGTGGCCATGGTTCTCGGCTGCTCTTCGTCGAGCAACACTGGCCGCGGAGGGTGCGACACCATGGGCCAGGAGAATCTCGCCTTGAGTGAATTGGGGGCCATTGGGGACCTGCCAAACGTGAAGCGAGGGAAGCCGGCTGCGTGACTTTGAATTCAGCTTACAGAATGTGAGTTATCTCACGCCATTATTAACGTGAGGCGTCCGCCGTCGTAATCCTGAATTCCGGTCCACGGCGCATCCAGTGCCGCAGCGCGAGGCGCCGCCACCCTTGCCGGGGTGGCGGCGCCTCTGCGTTTATCCGAGATGGATGTGGGGGGGAGTGTCCTCGGCGCCGCTGAAGGTCTTGCGGTCGATCCTGATGAGGAGCAACGCAATCGGGGGGGCGATCAGTACCGCGACTCCTGCCGCCCAGAGGAACACCAGTGAGTAGCCCGAGGTCAAGGCGGCCAGTGTCCCGCCGCCGACTGCGGCCGTGGCCGCGGCCGCAATGGTGCTGAAGAGCGCGATGCCCAGCGAGCCGCCGATCTGCTGTGACGCGTTGACCAGTGCGCTCGCGACGCCGGCATCGTCCTTGCTCACTCCGAACAGGGCCAGGTTCTGCATGGGGGGGACGAAGACCATTCCCAGGCCGATGCCCATCAACACCAGCGCGGGCAGCATGTTCACGGTGTAAGTGCCCTCGGGTGTGACCTGGGTGAGCCACAGCATGGCAGCGGCCATGAAGACAGGCCCCCAAGGCGCTGGGGGATTCTCGCACCCAACCTGGCAGGTTCTTCGCAACGAGGCCCGCCGTGACAATCAGGACCACCGTCATGGGCAGCGATGCGATTCCTGCGGCAAACGGCGCGAAGCCCAAAACGATCTGCAGGTAGAAATTGATGAACAGGATGCCGCCGATCAGCACTGCCCCCGCCAGGAACGACGCCAGGAAGGCTGCCGCGCGGTTGCGTTCCGTAGCGACGCGCAGCGGGAGCAGTGGATTCTTGACCTTGCGTTCGACGGCGACGAACAGTACCAGCAGCACCGCACCTGCGGCGATGAAACCCCCCCACGAATCGATAGCGCCCCCCACCCATGTTCGGCGTTGGCGAAGCCGTAGACCAGGGAGCCCAGCCCCCCCAGTGCGGCAAGAACGACGCCGGGCCAGTCGTATTTGGTGGAGCCACCGGCTTTGCTTTCACTCACCAAAGTCCAAACGCCGATGAGGGCGATGACGGCGATGGGGACGTTCACGAAGAAGCACCAGCGCCAGGAGACGAACTCGGTGAGAAAACCGCCGAGTAGGACTCCGGCCGCCGCGCCCACTCCGCTAATGGAGCCAAAGATGGCGAACGCGGTGCCACGGTCCTTGCCTCCCGGGAAAGCAACCGTCAGAAGCGCCAGCGCCGCCGGCGCGAGTAGGGCTGCGAAGATACCCTGCAGCGCTCGTGCTCCGATCAGTTCCCACGGCTGCTGCGCAAGTCCACCGATCAGGGACGCGATGGCGAAGCTGCCGAGGCTGTGATGAAAGTCCGCTTCCGCCCCCCCAGAAGTCCGCGATGCGCCCCCCCCGAGCAGCAGGAAAGCTCCGAAGACCAGTGCGTAGGCGGTGACCACCCATGCCCGGGTCGAGTCGCTGATGCCATCTCCATCTGGAGGCGGGGGGAGTGCCAGGTTCACGATGGTGCCGTCCAGGACCACCATGAACTGGGCCAAGGCCAGGAAGGGGAGGGCGCGCCAGCCGATCCCCCCCTTTTTGTTGTGTTGGCCTTGTTTGCCGCCTTGACCCAAAGAGCCCGGCGTCTCGAGTAGTTGTGATGCCACGCGTCACCCATTCTTGTAAGTAGTAATACTTATGAAAGTATAAGTACTTTTGGCGAGGCGTGTAAGCCGTAGGCGAGTGACTTATGTCCTAGTGCTGTCGGGTTGTGGGGGGGTTTGCGCCAGTTCGGTTTACTGTTCGGGTGCCTGTTCGGGTTCGGCAAGGAACGAAGCGAGCCGCTTCAAGGCGGGCAGGCTGGCCGCGATCTGTTCACGCTCTTCGGGAAGCAACCGTTCGCTGGCTTTCGTCAGCGCATCAGCCCATGCACCCTCGAGGAGTGACTTGATGCGCATGGATTCGTCCGTGGGGGGGTGGAGGGAGACGTACCGCTTGTCCGCTGCATCCTTGACTCGCGTGACCAGGCCGGCAGCCACCAGCTCGCGCAACTGCGCTTACGTTGCTCAGTTGCCTGCCCAGGCGCGCGGCCACCTCAGCAACGGTGACGCCAGGGTGGCTCTCGACGACCCTCAGGATCTCCAGTACGCCGTTGGATATGGGACGGAGGCCTGTTTCGTTGAGCGACTTTCGCCGGATGTCGGACGAGATATCGATCATGCAGACGGCCAACGCCACATGGTCCACTGGCTTTTCTCCCATCCGTCAAGCATAGGTGGGTGCAATAGTGGAGCCATGATCAACCAGCAACAGCTCTGGGACGACGAAGCCGCAAGCCAGTACGACACCCCCCCTGGCGAAGAGATGTTCTTGCCCGATTGCTAGGCTGGACTCATGACCCGTCGCCTTGCCGCCCTGACCGCCGTCCCCCCCTTGCTGCTGCTGCTCGTCGCTGCGGAGCCGTGGAGGAAGCAGCTACAAGCGCAGCTAGTGACGCCGCATCGAAGGTAGCTACGGCCGCCGCCGATGAAGTGACCAAGCAGGTGTGCGCTGTAGTCCAGGACGGCTTGGTCAGCGTTCAGGACAAGCAGTTGCTTGGCGGCTTGGTCTCAGCCGCTGGTGCTGCCGGCGTTCCCGCTGAAATCACGACGCCGTTGAACCAGATCGCAGAAGCCGGGGGGGACGAAGTGCCGGCAGAGTCGGTTCAGGCCCTCAAGGACGCCTGCGCACCTTAACCCCTGAATCCCGCGCTTATCCGTGTGACTCACCGTTGTGCGGGTTGTGCAGCGAACTAGTGCGGGTTTCGCAGCCGGGCCAGCGCCCGGAAGCTAGTGCCCTGCCAGCACCGCCCGCGTCCGCACTGTGATTGCAGCACCGAGGACCAGGGCAGCAGCAACAGCCGCCGCGATCGCCGTCGGGAGTGACTCGGGTGCGTTAGCGCTGCGGCCCACCGTAATCCACATGAGGCCCCCCCACGCGATGGCGGCCGCCAAAGCGAGGCGCCCCGTGGCCCTTGATCGCCAAGCGATGCCCACCACGGCGACCACCACCAAAACGGCGACGGACCAGACCTCGGGACGCAACCCGAAGCCCCCCCCAAATCCTGAGGCTTTCAAAGCAGCAGCAATGTTGGCGCACACGGCCACGCTGGTCCAGCCAAGTACAAGCCAGGGTTCCGTCAACAACAACAGCCTCAACCCATGAGCCGGCCGGGCTCTGGCTGTAGCGCAGGAAAGCCAGCACAAGGGTCATCAGCAACGCCAGGATCACCAGGACGCTAAGCAGGAGCCATCCAGCCTGCACGGACAAGATCCACGCAGCATTAAGGATCATGGACACGGCGACGATCCAACCAAGCGACCGCTGCCGCATGCTGGAGCGCTGGGATGGCAGCCATTGCCATACCGTGAAAGCGGCGAGCCCGGTGTAAACCACAGACCAGATGGAGAACGCCGGGGTCGCGGGAGCCAAAAGGGTTGAATCGGCGGCCAAAGCGCCGCCGGCTGCCTGCGCGATAGGCGTCCCGCCGAAGACGCCAACGCCGATCATCGAACCAACGATGCAGACCACCAGGCTCACGGTGACCGTGATTTGCCGCAAAAGATCTGAGCTTCGGGTAGCCATTTGCTGAGCCTCTTTCCTTGTGGGATGTGCGGTGTCATGCATTCACGAGGTACGTGACCTAGTATCAAAATGCTAGTGAAACGAGCTTTACGCTTATCGAAGGAATGTGGGATGGACTCGGAAGGCCACGCAAAGGCTATTGGTACGGGAAAGACCCGGGCCAGAAGGCCATTGCCATTGATGTCCTGAACGCCTTGCGGGATTACCGCGCCTCTGAGCAAGCGATGCGTCGCAGGACCCGCTCGTCCATGGGAATGGGAGAGAAGGATCTGTTGGCCCTGCGCTATCTCTTCGAAGCCGAGGCCGCGGGCAAAGTGATGAAGCCGAAGGATTTGGGCGACAAGCTCGGCATAACGTCGGCGTCCATGACCACGCTGATTGACCGTTTGGTGGAGTCCGGCCATATTCGGCGCGAACCCCCCCATCCCACTGATCGTCGGGCATTGATCCTGAAGGCCACTCCGGGGTCCGACCAGGAAGTGCGGCACACTTTGTGGAATGCACCGCCGAATGCTGGACGCAGCGTGCGCCTTGAGCCTGACGAGTCGCAGGTAGTGGTGAACTTCCTGCAGCATATGCGTGAAGCGTTGGACACGATCGACGAAGAACCTGAGGCGCCCGGACAAACGCCGCCTTCATGACGTGAGGCTCCACTGCAGGATAAAAATGAGCGTAACCAGGAATCCTGAACCGTAGTTGAGCCAGATGAACCGCCGCCATGCCACATTGGTGCGTGCCGCCGTCGTATCCGTGACGGTCCAGTACGGGGCGCAGTTGACGATGTACGGCGCGGCGATGATCGCCGCGAGCGGCCCCCCCGGCCACGGCGTGGCCAGCATAGCCAGTCCAGCAACAAGCCAGAGCCCGACGCGAGCCTCACCGTCCGGCGGGCACCGATGACCGTTGCTATGGACCAATGCCGGCCTGCCGGTCGGGTTCAATGTCCTGAACCGCGCCGAAGGCGTGTGCGGCCATTCCCCCCCACAGGAAAAACGCGCCCAGTAGGATCAGCAGCCCCCCCGGCGTCACTTCAGCGCCGGCCAATGCCAACCCGACGACGGCGGGACTGACGAAGTGCGTGCTCGACGTCAGCGAGTCCAAGACGGGGGCGTTCCTTGAAGCGAAGTCCGGCGACCGAGTAAGCCACCACGCGAATGCACTTACGGCCAAGCTGACCCACACGGCAGGCCCACCAGCGAACGCCAGTACCAGCAGGAACGGAATGTTGGTGATCGCCGCGAGCCACAGCATGGGCCGGTGAAGGCGCGGCTGGAGGAGCGCGCCTTCGATGCCGCCCTTGCGCGGGTTCTTGAGGTCCGACTCATAATCAAACACATCATTGATGCCGTACATGGCCAGGTTGTACGGGATCAGGAAGTAAAACGTGCCAACGATCAGAATCCAGTCGATCTCGCGGGTGGTCAAGAGCATGGCGGCGGCAAACGGGTAGGCAGTGTTGATCCAACTGACCGGTCGTGACGCCAACAGGGCTTGGGGGGGGACGAGGCCTTTGAGGTTGGATGAACCGGAACCCTTACGCTTGCGCGTCAGCCACATCCACAAGCCAGGGAGCGCCACGACACCCGCCAGCGGATAAGCGAAATCCTCAATGGGCGCCAAGCCAATCTTGAGGCCGAGGATGTGCGAAGAGTCGTAGTGGAAGAGCTCCATCCCGATCATGACGGAGTCGAAAACGGCCGTGAGGACGGCCAAGACCGCGAACGCGAGTCCTACGGCTTTCCAATGCTTGCCAGCCTCGCCTGGCCGGGCGCCCTGACGAGCGAAGATCACGCCGGCAACGGCTGCCGCGGCGATGAAGGCGAGCGCGAGCACAGGTACGTCATACGGTCTCCCGCTCTTTCTCACGGCGAGTGACCAGTAAGCGGTCAAGCAGTCGCCGCGCGCCCGTGTACAGGACCATCGTGCACAGCACCAGGAAAATCAGGAACACGGGTTCTTCAATGGGCAGCTCCGGCGCGAGCAGCAACCCCCCCGTGGCGATGGTGCCTTCCCCCCCGCGCAGGAAAATCCCCCCAGTCCGATTCCGGCCAGGTCCCACGCAAGAAGGAACAAGAGCCCGACGGCGGTCACGATTGCCGCTGCTTTTGCGTCCCGCCAGAAGAACAGCCGGAAACGGTGGTCGAGCAGGAGCATGCAGGTGATACCCAGCAGCAATGAGACCAAGTAAAGAACACCCATTAGCCAATCCTGCTAGCTACAGGCCTCACAGTGGTAGGGCCGGTGCTGTGATCGCCGCGGATTCGCTTCAACACCAGCTCGGCGCTGATGAGGCACATGGGCACACCGACGCCCCGGTGCAGTGGTAGCGCCCGCGTAGTACAGGCCGCGAACACGTTTGGACGAGTTCTGGGCCCGGAACATCGCGCTTTGCCGGAGGGTGTGGGCGGGGGCCAAGCATGCCGCCCCCCCGCCAAGAGTTGTAATCTCGTGCGAAGTCGGCCGGTCCGATGGTGTGCCGGACCACCACGCGTTCGCGGAGGTCCGGAATGTTGGCCCACTGGGCGATCTGGTCGATTGCGGCGTCGGCAGTCCGCTCGATCAGCACATCGCCGCTGCCATCAGGTCCACCCGCTCCCAGGGATGGGTCGGCGGGGATGGGAACCAGGACAAAAAGGTTCTCGTGGTCCGGTGGTGCGACACCGGCGTCGGTAGCACTGGGCTTGCAAACGTAAATGGACGCGGGATCCGGAATGCCCGGTTCACCACCGAAGATTGAGGCGAAGTTTGCCTCCCAATCCCGGGTGAAGAACAAGGAATGGTGGGGGAAGGTCCGGCAGCGCACCCTTCACACCCAACATCACCAGCACAGCTCCGGGCCCACTGGTGCGGCTCTGCCAGTACTTTTTGTTGTAGCTCCGGTCCCTAACGCCCAGGAGCTGGGTTTCGGTGTGGTGCAGGTCGGCGCCGGAGACCACTTGGTCGGCAACGCTGTAGTGCTCTGCCCCGGAGTTGTCGCGCCACTTGACGCCCGTGACTTCCCGGCTGTCCTTGCCGGTAAGGCCGGCGGGAAGGTTCAGGCCGTCAAAGCGCCCCAGTTTCTTGGTATGCGTGGCTTCGCGGGTGGTGATCTTGAGGCTTCCGCACCCGTGTGGATCCTGACCCCTGCGTCGAGCGCCAATGCTTCGAGGCGCTCAACGAGGCCCAAAAGCCGCCCATCGGGTACTGCACGCCGTCCCCCCCGAGGTCCAAAGCACTCATCAGGTGGTACATGGCCGGCGCATCGGAGGGGTTGGTGCCCAGGAAGACTGCCGGGTAGCCCAGAACCTGGCGGAGCACTGGATGCTGGAATCGCTGGGCCACGTATTTATCGAGGGGCGTCAGGAGCAGCTGCGCGAGCTTGGGAAGCTGCGCACAACCTGTGGTTGAAGCAGCGCCTGGAGCTTGGTGAAAGGGTTGTAGAGGAAGAACCTTTCGGCCATTTCAGTGGTGTGCCGCGCGGAAGCGAGGTAGGACTGGAGCTGCTTGGAGCTGCCGGGCTCAACTCGCTCGAAGGCTTCCAAAACCTGGTCGCTGCCAAACGGGACGGTGAGCGGGTCGGGCCGCACGCCGTCGTGGTTTGGTTCGCTGAAGATGCGGTACGCAGGGTTGAGCGTCCTGAGGTCCAACTGTTCGGCGGTGCTGGTGCCGAGCAGATTGAAGAAGTGGTCGAAAACGCCGGGCATCAGGTACCAGGAAGGGCCGGTATCCCAGCGGAAGCCGTCCCTCTCGAGGCTGCCGGCTCGGCCGCCCACCTGGTCGCGCTGTTCGAGGAGCTGGACCTCGTGTCCTTCGTGGGCGAGGAGTGCGGCGGTGGCAAGCCCAGCGATGCCACCGCCGATCACTACTGTCCGGGTCATCGGTGCAACTCCATCCAGGTTGAAGCGACGGCGCGGGCGGCAAGCCCGGCTTTCACGGGATCCGGTACACGGACCCGGGAGCGGTAAAGTTCGTCCACGGTGGTCTGTTCGATCCTGTCCGTGAGCGCTTGGAACAGGGCCAGCGCGCTCCGGACAGCAGCCCTGGCGTCGCGCGGAAGCATCGGAATGACGGCGTTGGCGTCAGCAAGCTGCGCCCGAATGGTGCTGACCCAGCCATGCGGTCGCGGTCCTCAAGATGGTCAGCGGTGCCAAGGTAGCTGCGCCCCAGCCGGGTGGTGTCGTCCGCAAGATCCCGGAGGAAGTTGATGTTCTGGAAAGCAGCGCCCAACCTGCTGGCGCCGTGCTCCAAAGCCGCAGCGTCGCCGTCGTCGATCTTCTCGTCCCGTATGAAGACGCGCAGGCACATCAGCCCCACCACCTCCGCGGAACCGTGGACGTAACCGTCGTGGCGTCGGCGTCGAAACGGAGCGGTGCGGGCGGGGGGGCCGCATTTCTCTCAAGTAAGTCAGTGCGCTCGCCGAGGTCCATGCGCATGGAGTCAAAGAACGGATCGATGAGCGAGTCATCGATCCCCGCTGCGCGGGCCGTCTGGGCGAATGCGTGGATGATGAGATCGCTGCTGTAGCCGAGTTTGACGGCCCGGTGTGTCTCATCAATGAAGTGCGTCAGGGCGTCGCACTGCTCCTGGTAGCTCAGGCCTGCTTCCGCCGTGACGCCGTCCACGAGTTCGTCGGCCACCCGTACCAAGGCGTAGATGTTGCGGACGTGCTGGCGGTGCTGGATCCCAGCAGCTGCATGCCAACCCGAACGAGGTGGAGTATGCGGAGATGACCTGGTTCGCGGCGCGCTCGGCCGTCCGGGTGAAATGCGTCAACGAGGTATCGGTGGCGACCGTCATGATTGCCGTCCTTCCAGCTGTCCCGCGAGGTCAAGCAGGACGTTGCGTACGCTTGCCGGGATGGCGGTGGTCAGCTGACTGTTGAATGCATGCATTTGTTCCTCGATAAGGCCTTGGACGAATGCCTCGCTCCGCAATCGCTGAGATGCCGGCGGACGTGCTCGCCGTCGCCGACACTGAGCTCAGGCATGCCGAAGAAGGGCTCGATGTCCGGCCAAGCGTGCGTTGTCCGTGCATGGGCGATGATGGCCGTCTCCTTGCCCTCGCGGAGGTCCGAAAAGGGATCCTTGCCGTGGCGGCGAGGATCCCCCCCGAACGTGGACAGGAGGTCGTCCTGGAGTTGGAAAGCCAGCCCAAGATGCCTGCCGGCGGTTGCGAGCGAATTCTCGACGGCGAAGTCGGCGCCGGCCAGCGTGGCGGCGGCACGGAGCGGGAGCTCGAAGGTGTACGTGGCGGTTTTGTAGCCGCACATCACCAGGATGGTCTGGAGGTCCGGGGGCTATGACGCCGTCACCAAGGCCCACATCCAGTTGTTCGCCGGCCACTGTCTCGTTGATGGTGTGTTCCAGGAGGTCGAGGAGCCGCAGGCGAAGCTCGTGGGGGGAGATCCGCCCGGGCGAAGGACTGGTGCGTAGCCGCGAGGAGCATGTCGCCCATGAGTATTCCGCCGGTTTGGGCCCAGTGGAGGCTGCTACCGGCGCGGGTTCCACGAACGTCGTCAGCGCCATTAACGCCGTCCGCGCCGTCCGCGCCGTCCGTGCGGGCGGTTGCGGAAGCTTCCGCGAGGAGGGAGCCGATCAGGTTCGGGTGCCCGCGTCGGACAAGGTCGCCGTCGATCACGTCATCGTGAAGCAGGAAGGCGTAATGCAGGAGTTCAATGGCGGCGGCGATGCTGATGGCGGTCTCGCGCTGACGTGAGTCTGCGGCGTCGTACTGTTGATGCCGCTGGCAGAGGGCGTCGTACGTTTCCATGAGTAACAAGGGCCGGACGAACTTGCCGCCCAAGACGTTCTGGCCCGCGAGCGCCCATAGCCTGGCAAAGTCCGGGCCATAGGCGGTCGCTGCGCTGGCCCTTTTGCCGATGAGTCCGCTCAGCTCGTTTTCGATCGCAGTGCAAAGATCGGTGCGGCCGCGTACGGCGCTTGAGGTGATGGTCATGCTTCGGCTCCAGCTTGGAGTGGCAATGCGTTCGCTTGGAGGAGTTCCGGGAATTGAAGCCCGAGCCACGGGCTGAAAGCGGACGGTGTGTGTTCCAGAGCATCGGCCAGCAGCGCGGGTGAGATCCAGGCCCAGTCCGCTACCTCGGCGGGATTCGGCTTCAACACCCCCCCGGTGATGCGGGCCAGGTACACGGGGCAAATTTCGTTTTCCACTATGCCCGTTGGATCTACTGCCCTGTATCGGAAGTGGGGGGAGGACCAGTTCAATTCTGTTGGCGTCCACTCCGAGTTCGAACTGCGCGCGTCTAAGGACCGCATCCTCGAACTCTTCACCGGGGCCCGGGTGGCCGCAGAAGCTGTTGGTCCAAACACCGGGCCACGTTTTCTTCTCGGGTGAACGGCGGGTCAGGAGAACTTCCCCCCCGCGTCGTTGAGCAGGTAGCAGGAAAAGGCGAGGTGGAGGGGGCGTATCCAGTGTGTGAACTCCTGCCTTGGGAGCCACGCCTATGGGCGCCCCGGCGTCGTCAAGGAGGACCACCATCTCTGTCGCATTCATGTTGCGCCTTCCTCCACACCCTGTTTCTGCCCGAAACCTGAATATTGCTAGACAAGCTAGAAGAAAGGCTACCATGTAGGAAGTTAGGTGTAACATACCAAACATGTCCAGTCCTGAAGAGATACCTGAAGAAGCCGGGACCCCGGTTTCCGCTGGCATCTACGATTTGGACGCCAACGATCCTCATCAGGAACTGGTGGATCGCTCCGACCTCTCCGAAGCGGATATCCAGCAAATCAGCGACGTCATGGCAGCGCTGGGAAGATTGCGCGAAGCCGAACAACGCCTCTCCGACGCCTCGCTCCGGTACATGAAACTCAACCAGTCCGACATGCGTGCACTGCACTACCTGATTGTCTGCGCCAACCATGGCGTGATAGCCACACCAGGCGCAATAGCTCCCGGCTCAATATCTCGACGGCGTCAACCACCAAGTTGCTCGACCGGTTGGAACGCGCCGGCCACGTCACGCGACGCGCGCACCCCCCCTCCGACCGCCGCGCCCTCGCCATCGCCATCACACCCGAAACGCACGAGCCGCCATGAGGACCGTTGGACGGCAGCAGGCCAAACGGTTCCTCGCTGCGGCCAAGCTGAGCCCTCCCGAACGGGAATCGGTGATTCGATTCCTTGATGACATGGCGCAGGAGATCGAAGTTTCACATGAAGCGTGGGCAGGTTCGGGGGACGTAGGCCCGCCGCCGATTCAGAGAGCCGGACTAGTAAAGGAAGATCGGCAGCCAGTCCCGGTTGTGTGCATGCACCAGCGCGAGGAACAGCACGAAGTCGAACAGCAGGTGCACGGACACCACGTACGTGAATGACTTGGTGAGCTTGAAGGTGTAGCCCTGCAGCAATGCGAATGGGAACGTCAGGAGCGGACCCCACGACTGGTAGCCGATCTCCCACAGGAATGACGAGAACACCACGGCTTGCAGGAGGTTGGCCAGCCAGTCCGGAAAATGCTGCCGCAGCAGGGTGAAGGTGGTGCAGATGAAGAATAGTTCATCCAGATACCCACGCGTTGACGCCAAGGAAGAGCCGCCAGAAGATATCGGGATCTGAAGCATCCGGCCAGTTTTGGTAAACACCTGTCCGGATCAGGTACACCGGCAGGATGAAGTAACCGAGCGCCACCACGCCTATCAGGTACAGCTTCGCTGCCAAGGGCCACTTGCGGCCGGTGTTCACGGGAAATTTGATGATGTCCTCGCGGTAGGCGAACCGGGACACCAGCATGGCACCAGCACAGCCAATGCCAGGGCACCGCCCATGAGGGCCATGTGCTCTGTGCTGAGGTCGGCGTTGAGCGGTACCAAGCTGAAGATGGTCATGCCCGCCGCAATCAATGCGAGGTGTCGCATCAATCGGTGGTCGATGAAAGCCGCGGTGGCCACGCTCGCCAGCAGCAGGCCATAGCCGAGCAGCTCGTTGCCCATCGCAAAGAGCGGCACGCCGGACAAGGAAAGCAACGCCGCCGGCAGCAGCTTCCAACTGAGTGCGGTGCGGGGGGGTGATTCCGTTGAAATGGATGTCACCCTCCAGCATGTCAGGGCTTGCCGTCCAAGGACACGTTTTCCCTTGTCAGGAGTCATTGCGGTGTCTCGGATGCTCTGATTCCTCTGTAAGATTCGTGACAAGGCCCACACGTTTTCGTGGAGGTCATGTCATGGCTGGCTTTGCCAGTGGGGGGGACACACAAAGGAATAATTAATGGCTCAAGACGCGGGCTCTTTTAAACCGGAAAGCGGCAGCTCACCGAAGGATGGCGCTGCGGCGGCCGATGACGCTGTTGTGGCGCCGGCCAGCGAAGACATGACCATGCGCGAACAAGTGCTGGATATCATTGAATCCATCCTTGCCGACAGTGATGCCCGGAGCGAAGGAGCAAGGAAAAACCTTCGCGCGTTGATTGAGGCACGCCCCCCCGACGACCCGGAGCGTGCGTTGCTGGAGCACTTGCTCGAAACCCGCAAGCCGCCGGGTTCTGCGGCCAAGGTCCCGGTTCAGCGTGAAGTTGCCAGCCTGCACTTGGAGTCTTCGGACACAGCCCGGACGGTATCTGTCCCTGTTAGCCATGAGGTCCGCGAAGGCATCCAGTCGATCCTGGCGGACAAACTCCTGCTGACAGCTTTCCAGCCCGTCCATGCACTGCCTGGAGGCGAGGTGGTGGGCGTAGAGGCGCTGACCAGGTTCGTTGGTGAGGATGGGGCCGGAGCCGATGTGTGGTTCAACGAGGCCGCAGCAGCCGGATTGGGCACGGAACTCGAAATTGCCGCACTGCACTGCGCCCTGACGGCAGCGCACGACGTCCCGGACAACATGTCCGTGGCGCTTAACCTCACCCCCCCGCAACGTCCAATGACCCCCCCGAGTGCGGAATCTTCTTGCTGCAGCAGCACTGGCTCCGGACAGGATCATTGTTGAACTGACGGGCAGCTTGGAATCCGTGGAAGGGCAAACCGGCGACGACGGCCTGGGGCCACTGCGAACCCTGGGCCTGCGGCTCGCCATCAGTGCGTCCGGTGCAGCTTTGGTTTCCATGGAACGGATTGAACAGCTGCGCCCCCGACATCATCAAGCTGGACCGCCATTTGATTGAGGGAATAGAAAGCAGCGACGGTCAGAAAATCCGGGCCAGGGCCATCGTGGAACTTGCCCGGGAGATCGGCGCGGACATCATTGCAGAAGGCATCGAAACTGCAGCCGAGCTTGATGAAGTCACCGCGCTGAAGGTCACAGCAGCGCAAGGTTATCTCCTGGGCCGCCCCTCCGTTCACCCGTTGGATTGGTCCGCATGGAGCATACGCGCGCAGACGGAAGCCCAGCCCGCGGGGGGGTAAGCAACTGCCGGGCGTTTGGGTGTCTCGCGTAAAGTAGCATGCGGGGGGGTTTTTCGGTCCCAAGAAAATTGGGGGGGATTGCTGAGGCAAGGACCCACCTAGCCAGGAAGTTCTTCGTTGATGGACAGTTTTTTCAGTAAGCTCGCGGAAATCCGCGGTAAAACAATCCCAGCGAGGTTGGCGGCACGCATGAACTCCCCCCCGCGGGGCCTGCTGTGGGGGGCTTCGTAGTGATTCACCTGGTGTTCCTGGTCTTCGGGGGGGCCGTGCTCTCGTTGCGCGGCGAAGCCTTCAGCGACACCTTTATCTACCGTGAATGGGCGCTGGCTGGATTCGACGAAGCAAACCTCACCGGGGGGGGACCCAGCCCGTGGGTTTACCCCCATCCTGGCGCTGATTCCCATGGGCCTGGCAGCTGTAGCCGGTCCTGGCCCCTTCTTCTTCCTATGGGTCCTGCTCACCACGCTGCTGAACGGCTGGGCGGTGCTCAAACTCACTGACCGCGGCCGCCGGCAGGAAGCAATCCCGGCTGCCTGGTGGTGGCTGGTATTCGTCTTCCTCATGGGCTGGTTGGGCTTCGCCCGCGTTGACGGACTAACTGCCCCATAGTCCTCGTGGCCCTTGTTTACGGTGTCACCCGGCCCTTCGTCGCGTCCGTCCTCCTGAGCATCGCCACCTGGGTGAAGGTGTGGCCCGCCGCCGTGATGCTGGCCCTGTTCGCAGTGGTCAGGAAACGCCTGCACGTTGTGGCGGCAGGAATTGCGACGACGGCGGTTGTGGTTGGGCTGGCAGCGGCAGTTGGTGCCGTTCCCAAGCTGCTGAACTTCCTGACACAACAGGGAGATCGCGGCATGCAGCTCGAAGCGACCTTCACCACCCCATGGCTGTGGTTGTCGGTCCTCGGCGTCGGGGATTCCCGCATGTATATGAACACTGACATCAACTCCATGCAGGTGGACGGACCCGGCACTGCGTTCATGTCCGTGCTGATGCAGCCCCCCCTCCTCCTGCTGGCAGCGGCCGCCGTCGCGGGTTTGACCTTCTGGGCCCTGCACCAAGGCAAGCTCAACGGCGGAGTGGACCGGACAGAACTCCTGCTTTCAGGAGCCCTCACACTGGTGACCGCGTTCATCGTTTTCAACAAGGTGGGCTCACCGCAGTTCATGGTGTGGCTTGCACCGGCTGTAGCTGTAGGGCTGGCGCACAACTGGAAAGAGTGGCGCGTTCCGGCCACCATGCTGATAGTGATCGCCGTTGCCACCTACTTCATCTACCGCTCTTCTACGATGCTTTGAGTCACAACAATCCTTGGATGGCCCTGGTCCTGAGCATCCGCAACGTCCTGCTGGTGGTCCTCTTCTTCTGGTCGGCGCGTCGCCTGTATTCACTGGGCCGTAAGCCTCGGTGGTCAGTGCACCAGCGGGCAAGGAGCACTAAGATTTCCGCGACGTTCTTCGACCAGCTGGTCCGTATCCGCAGCCGTGTCCTTCCTCCCGCAGTTGTAACGTGGTTCGCCCGCCCCTCCAGCGTGTGGTGGGGGGGATTCGCCGTGGTGCATTTCTACTTCCTGTGCTGGATGGCTTCTTTCTTCCTCAGCGGCAACACCTTCAGCGACACTGAGCAATACCGCCAGTGGGCGATGGATGGCTACAACCCGGAGAACCTCAACGGGAAGATCAGCCCCTGGGTTTATCCAGTGCTGGCCCAGATTCCCATTTTCCTGGCGGGGGGGATTGCCGGTCCGGACCTCTACTTGCTGATGTGGACCCTGCTGATCACGGCCCTCAACGCGTTGGGTCTCTGGTACCTGACGCGTGGCCCACGGCGGGTCACCGGGATCGCGCCCGCATGGTGGTGGCTGTTCTTCACAATGTTCATGGGATACCTCAGCTTTGCCCGCGTTGAAGGCATCACCACCTCCATTGTTTTGATTGCCTTGATTTGCGCTGCCCAAAGGCCGGTTGTTGCCTCCGTCCTGTTGAGCATCGCAACGTGGATCAAAGTGTGGCCTGCAGCGGTGCTGGTACCCATCATCATCGCTTCCCGCAACCGGCTGCAGATGATCGCTGCCGGGGGGTAGGCGTCACCGCCGTCGTAGGTTAGGAACCTACCTCGCTGGTGGCTTCAGCCACATCCTGGACTTCCTGATCAACCAGGGCGAGCGCGGCATGCAGCTGGAAGCCACTTTCTCCACGCCCTGGGTGTGGCTGAGCGTCTTCAACATCGCCGGATCCAAAATGGCCGACAATACAGCCATCAACTCCACAGAGGTCTACGGCCCCGGTGCTGAGGTTGCGGCGTTCCTGATGCAGCCGCTGCTGATAGTTGCCGCGATTGCCGCCGCCATCCTGCTGATCCGTGCACTCAACCGCGGAGCGGAGCGCGAGGAACTGTTCCTCGAGGGTGCCTTGATGATGACCACGGCGTTCATCGTGTTCAACAAGGTGGGCTCGCCGCAGTTCATCATCTGGCTGGCCCCTGTGATCATTGCAGGCCTGACCCACGACTGGAACCGTTGGAAGGTGCCGGCTGCCTTGCTGATGGGGGGGATTGCCATGACCACGTTCGTGATTTATCCGCTGTTCTACACCCCGCTCATCCACGCCCACCCGATCATGGCCGCTGTGCTCACCACCCGGAATGTCTTGCTGGTGGTACTGCTCTGGTGGTCGGTGCAGAGGACCATTGAATTGGGACGCCGCGTGAACCGGGATGGCGCTCCGGCGGTCCCGAAAGCGCTTTAGCGGATAGTCGGAGGGCGGTGGAGCAGGCGACGGTCAGTCTGCCCCCCACCCAGCGCGACAGTTTGCCTTGGACCAGAAGCCTGCGGGTATGGATGTCCAGGAACACCAGGTAGAACGCGAACAGAAGCGCGATGCGAATGCCAGCGAGGACAGGTCCACGGAGACCTCCACGAAGGACCAGACTGACAACTGGTCCTGCGCGCCGAACACCACAAAGAATGTCACGCCGACGTAGAGGCACCGCATCTGCCAGTCGTCCCTGATCCCCCCCGTCACGGCCAGGAAGGGGACGAACCAGAGAATGTACCAAGGCTGAATGATGGGGGGAGAGCAGCACGATAGCTGCGAAGGCGAGGGCCATGCGCCGCACCACGCGGGAGTGGTCTCCGCGGAACATCAGGACGAGGACCAGGGCCACAGCGCCCCCACTTCATGGCCGCTCGAAGGACGTCCGCCATTGCATTGCCAGGCAGGCCCAGGCGTTGCCGAGGAACTCGATTTGCTGGCCGAGGAATCCCGACGGCGAGTAGCCGGTGAACCCGGGAGTGGGGTCCGTGATGGCCCAGGCCCAGCCCAGGCCAATGCCGTAAGGGATGCCGCTGATCACCAGGACAGCGAAACTGATGCTCGCGGTCGCGGCCCAGATTCCGAACTTGCGCGGCCAGGACGCCCCGGCACCGGCCCACATCAGCCGATGAAGGGCAGCAACAAAACGGTGGCCGGTTTGATTCCGATGGAAAGTGTGACCAACAGGATGCCCAATAGCGGCCGCTTTGTGGCTGCGAAGTAGGTTCCCGCTACCGCGAAGCCCACCATGATGGCGTCGTTGTGGGCGCTGGCGACGAAGCTGATGAGGAAGAGTGGATTAGCCACGGCAATCCAGAGCGCCCGGGCACCATTGATCCCGTGAAGCTCCGCGAGTTTGGGGGACGTACACAACGCACAACAGCACCCCCCCGCCGGCGGCCAGAAGCCGGAACAGCAGGACTGAGACGTCCGGCTGGGCGCCCGTAATGGCCACCACGGCGTGGGCCATCCACAAAAGTAGGGCCCGTACGGAGTGCGGGCTTCCGCCCAGGCCGGGTCCGCACCCAAGGCGAACCAGTTGTTCAAAGCCGAGATGCCGACGTCGTAAGGGTCTTGGCCCTCCATCATCAGGCGGCCCTGACCTATATACGCGTAGACGTCACGCGAATAGACGGGCACAGCGAACAGCAACGGAAGGACCATGCTCCGATCGCTGCAACGATCGGTTTGAGGGAGTTCCCCTCCCAACTGCCCATCCGTTGTCCCAACCTCAGCCAGGACCGAACCAGTACCATGGCGCCCACGGTAAGGAGGACGGCGGAGATCGTTACTCCCCCAGCCTCAGTGCGCAGGGCAATGACTATGGGGGTGGCGGATCATCGGGGGGGATCCGTTGGCGATCCATCCGATGCCAATGGACCCTGCAAACATGAACAGCGAACCGAGAAACCCCTGCAAAATGGCCGGGTACGCCACGGGCTTTGTTGCAGGAACTGCCGGCTTTGGGGGGCCTTCGTCGTAGTGGATGAAGGCTGGTTGGTGGCTGCTGAAGTGCCGGGATGAGGACTGGGGGTACTACCTGCCGTCATGACTGGTCGGTTCCCCCCCACTCACGGTATGGCGCTCCTAAGAAATACAACGCGGATTGATGCCGAAGGGCTTGTACTTGCGGCAAGTGAAATTTTAGCGTTCATCCAGCCAACACCACTACAGGCGCGGTAAAGGGTGACGGACTCCATAGCTGCGACACGGAGTAGTCGAGCGTTTCATGCCTGGTCTCAGTCGATACGCGGGTCCAGCCCTACGTATGCCCCGGGAGGCATGCTTGCCCCCCCAAAGACAGGGCCTGGCTCGGGTCGCTTCGGGTGCCGTCCGTCGTCGGCGTTTCGTTGCGTCAGGCGCCGCACCACCCACGGGAAGAGATGTTCCCGAGCCAGATGATGTCGCCCGCCCGCGCCTCACGCCAGCTGCGCTCGGTAGGGGGGGCTTGGGTGCCAAAGGTTCCAGGGTATGCGGAACATTGAGGATATCGAGCACCATGATGGCGATGGTGTGCTGGCCCAGCGGCGAGAAATGCAGCCGGTCCGCGTTCCACATCCGAGGTTCCGTGAGCTGGCGTAGCGCCCAAAGATCTGCGATCAGGGCATCATGGCGGGTGGCAACTACCCGCATGTTCTCGTTGTAGATCGCCACTTTGCCGCGAGTGTGGCCCAGCACCGGGGTCGCACCCCCCCAGTCGGGGCCGGTAAAGAGCACGATCGTAGCGCCGGTCGAGGCCAGTCTTTCCACGCCCGCGTCCAGTTCAAGGGCAAGTTTGTCCGGATCGCTCCTGTGGAACAGCAAGTCATTGCCGCCTGCGTTAAGAGTGATCAGATCAGGTTGGAGCTCGATGGCCGGACCCACCTGCTCTTCGAGAATCTCGTGAAGCAGCCTCCCGCTGATGGCCAGGTTCGCATAGGCGAAATTTTCGTGACCGGTGGCCAATTCTTCCGCGACCCGGTCCGCCCAGCCGCGGAGGCCGCCGGGGGCTCCGGGGGTTCAGGATCGCCCAAACCTTCGGTAAATGAGTCGCCCAAAGCCACATAACGGCACCACGGGTGCAGGCCAGCCCCCCCGAAGCTACCGGAACCACCCTGCGCAAAGCCGTTGGCGCCGGGAGCGTTCATGCCTCCATAGTGCGCCGAATTGTGGATTTTTTGTACAGCTATTGCCCTGTGGAGGCCACATCGTTCTGCCAAAGCGACTGATGCGTGAAATAGCTCACGTTATAGAATCACAATGCTAAGATACATGGCATCAAGAAAATGAGTAATTATGCACCTCGATGGTTCCCGGACGGCATACCCTGCTTCGACTTCGAAGCCCTCACAACTTAAGGATGTCCAATGGACACGATGAGCGAACCCAAAATGCAACATGAGATCAAGCCGAATTGGTGGGTGCTTTGCCTTGCATTGGCCGCTGTAGTGCTTGACGGATACGACACCGTCGCACTCGGGGGGGTGTCCATACCGTCGATATCCAAGGAATGGGGGGGAGTTGAGCCCGCCCATTTCACCCCCGGCCCTCGCATTTACGAGCGCTGGCGTGGCTCTCGGTTACATGGCGGTAGGACGCTTAGTAGCAAAAATGGGCACAAGGAATGTCATCTTTTCCGCCGTTGTGCTCTTCACCGTTGGTTCTCTGCTGACGGCGTGGTCAAGTTCAATAGTGGAGCTGACCATCCTTCGCTTCGTGACCGGGCTGGGGGTTAGGGGGCCGTGCTGCCTGCGGCTGTCTCACATGCGACCGCTGTCAATCCGTCGCGTTTGCGCCAGTCGATTGCGGTGGTCGTGATGACAGGCATTTCATTCGGGGGGGCCTCATCGCTGGACTCGGCGGGGGTATTGTCACAAATGCGCTCGGGTGGGAATGGGTTTTCATTCTCGGAGCCATCGCCTCAGGCGTGCTCCTGCCGTTCCTGTGGATCGGCCTGTCGGGCAAACACCCCTCGATCACTCCCATGGATCCTTCAGCGGCCAAGCGCCACGCCGCGGTTGCCCGCCTTTTCGATGGGCCTGTACGGAGCAGGACGCTTCTGCTGTGGTCTTTCTCATTCCTTATCTTCGCCGTTTACTACGTGTTCTCCTCGTGGCTGCCCACCCTGCTTACGAGCTACGGTTTCGGCCTTGGTCTGGCACCGTTAGGATCGGCGGCGTTGGGCGTAGGAAGCATCGTTGGCGCCTGTGTGCTGATTCTGGGATCACGCAGACGCCGGATGACCACAGTCTTGGCCTGGACCTCAGCAGCAGCCGTCGCGTTCTCGTCATTTCCGCATTCCTCGGTCCGGATAAGGCGCTGTTGCTGATCGTCTTCGGTGGCGTCGGTCTTGGGCTCCAAGCCGGCATGATCGGCCAGGCGGCGGTGGCGGTGTCTCTGTATCCTCAAGCAACCGTGACCGCGGGAGTGGGGTGGGCAGCTTCATTGGGGCGACTCGGGTCGGTAGTGGGCCCGATATTCGGCGGAATTCTCATCGGCGTCGGCGTAGATACGGGCACCATTGTTCTTTCTGTGTGTATACCTGTGATTGTGGCTCTGGTTTTGGTGGTGATCCTGGGACGAATTACAGCCGAAAAGGCTACAGCTCCCGAATCGTCGCAGCTCGAAAGACAACCCCCTCGCTTCCCCACCTGCGCGCTAGTTCAACGTGGGTTGCCAGCGCGCTTTTGTTGTCACTCCCATCGCCTACCATGGCAACACCGGCGAAGGAGAAAACGTATGGGCGCCATGGATGAGCTGATCAATTCCAGTGTGGTCACCGAACTGCGCTCCATACTGATGAGCGCCGAACCCAACATTGAGCTGCCAACACTGGAGCGCTCACGTGACTTGCTTGGCGGGCAGCGCCTCCGGCAGCGTGTTGATGTCGTCAGGGATGCGCTCCTTGAGGACTTGCCGGCAGGCTACCTCGCTGTTGAGAAGGTCATGCTGGATTCTCTCGACGACCCTCGGTTTACGGGATGGATGGTCTGGCCGGCAACCGAAGTCGTGACCGGGAGGGCCCTGCAATCGGCGTCGCTCGCGGACTTTGATGCCGCTCTTGCAATCCTGTCCCGCCTAACCAGCAGGCTAACGGGAGAGTTCGCCATCCGTGACCTCATAGCTGCCCGGCCGGAACGAGCTATCGCGACCATGCAAACCTGGACGAATCACGACGACGAAAACGTCCGCCGGCTCGCTACCGAGGCTCTCGCGCTTACTTGCCGTGGGCCAAAAGAGTTCCTTGGCTTGTGGCCAATCCAACAGCAACGCAGGGGATCCTGGATGCCACCTATCAAGATCCCGCCGAATACGTTCGGCGTTCCGCGGCGAACCATCTCAACGATCTGAGCCGGATCGATCCGCAGCTGGTGATAGCTACTGCGCGCCGCTGGTCAGGAAAACCCGATGCCACGACACCTAAGGTGATCCGCCATGGACTCAGGACCCTGGTCAAGCAAGGCAATCCGGACGCACTCGGCCTCCTGGGTTATTCGGGTGGCCAGCTCGTGGTTACGGAGCTCGAATCCTCCACACTTCAGTGGCATGGGACGGAACCGTGGAATTTTCGGCCGAGGTGGTGAATGAAGCCCCCCCAGCCCGCTAAAGCAGCCATTGACTATTCCATCGGTTTCCAGCGGGCCAACGGCACGGTAAGCGCTAAAACTTTCAAGCTCACGTCCCGCCGGATTGGGCCCGGTGAGACCGTCACTGTCAGAAAAACCCATTCCTTCCGCCCAATAACAACCCGGTCCTACTACCCGGGGCAGCACTACGTAGTAGTCCAGGCAAACGGCGTCGCGTCGGCGCCGGCGGATTTCGTCCTGAACAAGAGGGAGCCCAGCTGAAGGCAAGCCCCGCGGGGTCCCCTGATGTACATCAGACACCCATCAGCCGCTGCATCTGCTCGCCCGCGTCACTCCCCCCCGGTGCCGGCGTGTAGACGACGATGTGAAGGTCGGGCCGGTCAGAGGGTGAGACCTGATGGTGCTCCATGTGCAGGACGCCAACTGCTGGGGGGTGGTGGAACTGCCGCTCGCGGGATTCGAAGCCGAGGATGTCGTAGCGGTCCCAGCTTTCCTGGAACTCCGGGCTGGCGTCCTTAAGCCGGCCTACCTGATACTCCACATCGGGGGTCGCCCAGGCGCTGCCCGGTTTCTGCCCTGAACTCAGCAAGGAAGCGCTTGCTCGTGACGTCCCAGTCGGGCAGCAGATCGCGGATGTAGGGGGGGTCAGTGAAGACCAGCCACAGCAGGTTCCGGTCCGAGGCATCGAACGTTCCGATGTTGGGGGGGTACAGCGCCTCGTATGCGCGATTCCACCCGGCAATGCCCCCCCAATCCGGGGGACAAAGCGTAGGAGGGGTTGGGGGTCCAAAGCGTCCAAAAGTCGCTGCACATGGGCCGGAGCGTCGGCCGCGACCGGTCCTTTGGGCAGGGCGGATGAGTATCCGCCCAAGGAAAGCACGTAGCTCAACCCGGTATCGGAGAGATGCAGCGCCCGCGCTATGGATTCAAGGACCTGCCGCGAGGGACTGATGTCACGGCCTTGCTCCAGCCAGGTGTACCAAGTGACGCTGACCCCGGAGAGGAACGCGATCTCTTCCCGGCGGAGGCCGCGCTCGCGGGATCGCCCCCACAGGCGGCAACCCGTAGTCCGATCGGAGGGCCTGGTTTCGGCGGGTCCTTAGGAAGAGCCCCCAGTTCTTTGCGTCTCTCATCTTTCACGCACTCAACACTATTACTCTGGTACTTTCACTACTAGTAGCAGCACCGTCTTCCGCCAGCCGTAGAACAACAGCAGGATGGTAATCATGCCTGCACTTCGCTCCAGAACAGTTACCCACGGCCGCAACATGGCCGGAGCCCGCGCACTGCTGCGTGCCTCCGGTGTCGCCAACACTGATATCGGCAAGCCGATCATTGCCGTGGCCAACTCCTTCACCGAATTCGTCCCCCGGCCACACCCACCTGGCCCCCGTGGCAGGATCGTCTCCGACGCGATCCTCGCCGCCGGCGCTGTACCGCGCGAATTCAACACCATCGCCGTGGACGACGGCATCGCCATGGGCCACTCAGGCATGCTCTACTCCCTGCCGTCCCGAGACCTGATCGCCGACTCCGTTGAATACATGGTCAACGCACACTGCGCCGACGCCCTGGTCTGCATCTCCAACTGCGACAAGATCACCCCGGGCATGCTGATGGCCGCGCTGCGCTTGAACATCCCGGTGGTGTTCGTCTCCGGCGGTCCCATGGAGCCGGCCGCGTGACCTGACCGACGGCTCCGTACGCTCCCTGGACCTGGTGAACGCGATTGCCGACGCGTGGATGAATCCATCTCCGATGAAGACATCAACCTCATCGAAGAGAACGCCTGCCCCACGTGTGGTTCCTGCTCGGGCATGTTTACTGCCAACTCCATGAACTGCCTCGCCGAGGCCATCGGCCTGGCCCTGCCGGGCAACGGCTCCGTGCTCGCGACCCACACCGCACGCAAGGCGCTGTACGAGAAGGCCGGCGCCACCGTCGTCGAGCTCGTTAAGCGCTATTACGACGGCGACGACGACTCCGTTCTGCCGCGCTCCATCGCAACTGCCGACTTTTGACAACGCCATGGCCTTGGACATTTCCATGGGCGGCTCCACCAACACGATCCTGCACCTGCTGGCCGCGGCCCAGGAGGCGGGCGTGGACTATGGCTTGGAAGAGATGGACGCCAAGTCCCGCCAAGTGCCTGCTTGGCCAAGGTGGCTCCGAACGTCGCCGGGGGACAAGACCTATTACATGGAAGACGTGCACCGCGCCGGAGGCATCCCCCCCGCCTTGCTGGGTGAGCTGAACCGCGGCGGCCTCTTGCACAAGAACGTCCACTCCGTGCACTCCAACGACCTGGATGGCTGGCTGGACGACTGGGACATCCGCGGCGGCAAGGCCACTGAGGAGGCGCAGGCACTATGGCACGCGGCTCCCGGCGGCGTTCGCTCTTCCACAGCTTTCTCGCAGTCGAACCAGTGGACCTCCCTGGACACCGACGCTGAGGGCGGCTGCATCCGATCCGTGGAGCACGCTTTCTCCAAGGACGGCGGCTTGGCTGTGCTGCGCGGCAATGTCGCAGTAGACGGCGCTGTGGTGAAGACCGCAGGCGTTGACGAGTCCATCTGGACCTTCGAAGGCCCCCGCAGTTGTGTGCGAGTCGCAGGATGAGGCCGTGGAAAAGATCCTGAACAAGAGCATCAAGGAAGGCGACGTGGTGGTCATCCGCTACGAAGGCCCCCCCAGGGGTGGCCCGGGAATGCAGGAAATGCTCTACCCCACCTCATTCCTCAAGGGCCGCGGCTTGGGCAAGAAGTGCGCCCTCATCACGGACGGTCGCTTCTCCGGCGGTACCTCGGGCCTGTCGATCGGGCACATCTCTCCGGAGGCTGCCTCCGGCGGCGCCATCGCCTGGTGGAGAACGGCGACATTATCAGCATCGATATCACCCAGCGCTCGCTCCAGTTGCAGGTCTCGGACGAGATCCTTGCCGAACGCCGCGAAAAACTCGAGGCCAACGGCGGCTACAAGCCGAAGGACCGCGAACGCCACGTGTCTCCCGCGCTCCGTGCTTACGCAGCCATGGCCCTGTCAGCAGACAAGGGCGCCGTCCGCGACGTCTCGCTGGTGGAAAACCTCTAGGCTTCGTGTACGGGACTCTTCAAAGGGCGGCGTCAGCACCCAGATCCTCAAGGCCCATGACAAGATGCGCAGCTCGAAGGGGTGCCCTTCCTGGATTTCAAAGACATAGGCGTCCAGTTCAAAAATGGGGGGGGCATTTCCGCCATGGGCCCAGTACTTGATCCAGAGGTCTTCAAGATCAATGGTCCGGCTTCGTATGAGGTTTCGCGCTGTTCGACGTGGATCTTCCATGGCAGATATCCCGCTGCACGCGGCGGCTCGCTCTCAAGTGAACTATCAGGTTACTTGCTTTTGAACTGTACCTCCTGCTCTGTTTCCGGGGGGCAATGGGTGACGGGAAGCCGAAGTGTTCCTACGATTAGGCTCATGGAACCCACCGGAAATGCCGAACATATCAGAAGCCTGCACGAGCTGGTGGTCGGTAGTTCCGACATCCACGGGATTCTCAACGGCGTGACCAGCTTCGCCTGCGATGCGATGAGCAAGGTGGCCGGTGAAAACATCGACTGCGCACTGACGTTGCGACGGCGCAAACGAACCGCCACTGTTGCAGGCAGCAGTGAGAGGGCCGTGTATCTGGACAAAATTGAACAGCAACTTCGGCAGGGCCCCCCCTGCCTGGAAGCCCTGGACCTTGGCAGGCCGGTGCTGCTGGCGGACGTTGCCACCGACACTAACTGGCCGTTGTACAGCAAAGCCTTGGAAGCTGAGGGCGTCCACAGCGCCTTGGGCGTGCCTATGGACCTTGGGGAGACATCCGAAGCGGTTATCAACTTTTTCGCCCCCCCTACCGCTGGAACCTTCACGGATGTTGTGATGGCTGAAGCTGCCGCTTTTGCTGACGTGGCCGGCAGTACGTTGCGCCTTGCCATCAGGATCGAAACCGTAGAGCAGCTCAATGCTGATCTGAAGACGGCGATGTCCTCCAGGACAGTCATTGATCTTGCCTGCGGCGTCATCATGGCCCAGAACCGTTGCGGCCAGGACGAGGCGTTCAGCGTCTTGACCAAAGCTTCAAGCCACCGAAACCAAAAACTTCATGCGGTCGCGTCAGAGATCATCGCCAACCTTACTGGCAGCAGTGACAACCAGCTTCGCTTTGACGACTGAGCCTAGCGATACAACCCCCCATGAGCAGCTCGACAATCCGCTCGCGATCGCGCGGCGGATCCTTTCTGATCCAAGCAGCGTAAACCGGCACAGGAGGGGCGTCGCGCACCGGACGGTAGACGAGGCCCTCCGCCGATATTGATGGGCGGTCGATTCGGCGGTGATACCGCGGGCCTTGCCGCTGCCGATCACGTTCAACCAGTCCTCGATGTCGTGGATGGGAATGACCTCCCGCGGACGCCCGTGTTCAGGCCAGAGTTCCAAGCTGGTGCTGCCCGTGCGAAGGTCCATCGCCACCGCCCGCTGCGCTATCTGCTCCAACGTCACTGAGCGTTTCGCGGCGAGGGGGGGATCATCGGAGGACATGGAACAGTATCGCTTTTCCTCACCAATTCGGACATGCTCGACGGCGGCCGTGGCAGGCAGGCGGCGAAGGATGGCGAAGTCGGTGGTCCCGTCGCTCAGGCCTCCGGTGGGCGTATTGGAGCGGACGAGTTGCAGTTCAGTCGAGACGAATGCAGCAGCCCATCGACGCTGGAACTCGGTGGTGTGCTCGCCCAGCGCAGACCAGGCGTAGCCGATTCGAACGCGCCCGGTTCCGGCCCGGGCGTCGCGTTCGAGGTCTGCCAGGAGCGAGAGGATGCGCCGAGCTTTGGCGAGAACGCGCTCACCTGACGTGGTCAGGCTGATGCTCCGCGTGGTGCGTTCCACGAGCCTCACGCCGAGGGACTGTTCCAATGCTGCGATGTTGCGTGAAACAGCCGCTTGAGACATGTGGAGTTCGATTGCGGCGTCCGTGAAGGTACCCTCATCCATCACTGCGGCCAGGCACCGCAAATGTCTCAATTCAACGTCCATACCGCCCATCCTATTCATGCGTGCAGCGTATAAAGGTGGGTGCTCGTGCATTTAGCGGAAGTGCTGCCAAAGCGCAGACTTTCCACATGATTCAGTCCCTCCCAGCAGGTGCCCCCCCGGGCAATCCCACCGCAAGGCAGGTGGAGTCGCGACGCTCATCGGGAGTGCGCTGTCCAACCAGCTCGGCGCCGCCACCGGGTCCATGGCATTCCCTACGATGGGGCCGGTTGGTGTCGTGGCGGTCCGTCAACTCGTTGCCGCCGCCGTCCTCTTACCGATGGTCCGGCCGCGGCTGCGGGACCTAAGCTGGAGGCAGTGGTGGCCGGTTCTCCTGCTGGCTGCGTCTTTCGGCACCATGAACCTGGGGCTTTACGCTCCATCGAGAGGATCGGCCTCGGTCTGGCTGTGACACTGGAATTCCTGGGCCCGCTCGCAGTAGCCTGATCAGCTCCCGAAAGAAGGGCAGCGCGCTCTGTGCGGCAATGGCAGCAATCGGTGTCATCGCCATTACCCAGCCGAAAGCGTCCATGGATTTCCCAGGCATCGGCTTCGCTCATCGCTGCCTGCAGCTGGGCTGCATACATTCTTCTTAACCGCACCGTTGGCCAGCGAATTCAGGGCATTGAGGGGGACAGCTGCCGCAACCGGGGTATCCGCAACCTTGTTCCTGCCGGTGGCGATCGTGATTTTCGTGAACAACCTTTGGATGTTTTCGCAGTTATGTGCGCAGTGGGTGCCGGCGTTCTTGCGTCCGTGTTGCCTTACGTGGCGGACTTGATCGCACTGCGAAGGGTTCCGGCGAACCTCTTTGGTGTAATGATGAGCATCAACTGTATTCGCTGCGATCATCGGCGCACTGGCCCTTCACGAGGACCTTGCGGTGGGGGGGCAGTGGGCGGGCATTGCTGATAGTCGCGGCAAATGCCGCAGTGCTGCTGCTGGCGCGACCGCGGTGATGCTGCTTTGTCGCTGAAATAATTCCCGAAACGTCGCGTCACGTTTCCGCAGGTCAAAGCACATATCCAGTGCCCATGTCGTTTGAACCGCGTACTGCGCCGTTGCCCTTTTCGGCCGCGTTGCGGTTCGTCGACGGAGTTAGCAGTGATGGGTGTGGCGGGTTCTGGGGGGGCCCGCCCGGGGGGGCGCCATCACTGCGTAAACCGGGCTAGTGCGGTCGGTCGTCTGAGTCGCGACCGACCGCACGATCCGCGGGTACGGGTGCCATCAGATGTCTACGGGCAGTCGTCCGAACTCTGGTGAAATCCGGAGGAGTAAACCTAGACTGACCGCATGGCGCAGACCCAGACCCGCACCGTCCGCATTGTTTCCCTTGCATTCGTTGCGGTCGCCTTGTTGGCGGGCTGCATGGGAAGCGGCACCAGTCCTTTCGTCGGCGTCTGGGGGGGTGACACCAGCGACCCCAAGCAACCCTCCCTTGAGCTGAAATCGGATGGTAATGCGACCGGAACGGATGGCTGCAACAGGCTCATGGGTTCCTGGAAAGAGGACGGCAAAACCATCGCATTCGGGGGGGGCTCGCCTCCACCCGCATGGCCTGCGAAGGCGTCGACACGTGGCTGTCCAACGCCTCCACGGCAAGGATTCAGGAAGACGGAAAGCTAGCGGTATTCGGCCAGGGCGGGGGGGACGAGATCGGCACGCTCGCTGCCGGCAAGTAGCTACTTCGTGACTGCCCGCATGGTGTTGTTCCGCTTCTCGTGGGTGAGCTCAGCCAAGCCGAGGGTCTCGAGCAGCGGTGGCATGTACATCCCAAACCGGCCACGGTATCCCTTACGAAGTCCGTACCAACCGCCTACGGGGGGGTTGTCCTCACTGCGACCCCCAGGCTCTACTGTTCCAGGAGCAGCATCCTTGCCTTCATCGGCGGCACCGAGTGGTACCCAATCACCCTGCTCCAGGAGCCATGCGTGCAGGTCCTCAATGGCACGCAACTGGTACAGCAGTTTTGTGGAACCCACCTGGCAAACAAGGGCCGGAGGATCAGCGGCCTCGTCCTTGTACATTGTGTAGTCGGACGAGCCTGGGGGAGTGGTGAGCTGCCAGGGATCGTCTTTGGTGCCAGCGGCCATGGGTAAGTCCTTCCTGAGATAGTGCACACGCTACACAGAGTCAGGCTGTGTGTCTGCAGATTCCGTTTCCACAGCGCTGGAGTGCAGGGGGTTCTCTATCTCATCGGTCATCATCCGTGCGGCGAACAGCGCCACAAAGGCCATGATGGGGCACGCCAAACCACCAATGAAGAAAATGAGCCAGATGGGGGGGACAACCTCGGCCATCGGGCCGGCGAGAGCATGGACACCGGCATTAGCGCTAGCGAAACGAAGAAGTCCAAGCTGGAAATTCGTCCCAACAGATGCCGTGGCACACGCCGTTGCAGCAACGTGCCCCAGATGACAGTTCCGATCCCTTCTGTGACTCCGAAGATGAGCATTGCAACGCCGAGCATCCAGAAGCTGTCCATGAAACCAATGGCGGCAACCGGCAGGCTCCCCCCCAACCCCCCCATGTCATCACCATCACGGTCAGGTAGCGGCGGGGGAAGGCGCAAGGACGCCGTTGCCAGTGCAGCTATGGCACTGCCGACACCCATGATGGCCAGGAGAAAGCCGAACATCCTCGAGTCGCCGCCCAGTTGGTCCTGGACAACGAAGGGAAGCAAGACCTCAATGGGTCCGATGAGGAACAGCACGGACAGGCAAGCCCAGATCAGCGTCCACAGAAGCCACGGTGTCCGGATGGTGTAGCTGAATCCTTCACGGAGGTCCTTGAAGAGGGAGGATTTTGCCGGGGCCTCACCCGTCCCGGGGGTGTTTGGACCCAGCGGCCGGCGGCTCAGGAAGTTCACGATCCCGAACGCCAGCAAATGGCAGACAGCAACTCCTGCGACCGCGTGCGCCGGGGGAAAGCGCTGCTACAAGAATTCCCGCAAGTGCAGGACCGGCCGCCTGCTGCAAGACCGGCCGTACAGTGCCTTCCAAGCCATTCGCTGCCAGCAGGTCGTCCGCAGGCAGGATGCGCGGCAGGATGGCCGAGTACGCGGGAAAGAAGAACGCCTGGCCCACTCCCAGGACGAAGGCACCGATAGCGAGGTGCCACAGTTGAAGGACATTGAACATGGCAAGTCCTGTGATCGTGGCAATGACAGCCAGATTGGCGCCTTCCACGGCGATGATCAGGAGTCTCTGCGGGAGCCTGTCTGCCGCTATGCCTCCCGCCAACACGAAACCCACCAGTCCGATGCTGGCCGCGGTGGCAACCAAGGACAGTTCCAGCGGACCGCCACCAAGATGGATCACCTCGTAGACCATCGCCACTGCCCACATGCCGGATCCGAAGATGGAAATGGACAGCGCAGAAATCAGCACCCTGAATTCCCGGTGCGCAAAGGGACGCAGCGCTCTCAACGCGGCCATCCCACTAGCCTAGACCTGCGAAATGACGCTGTGGAAGGCGCGTTGGAGCTGTGGCTGGCGTCTGCTTGGTTGGGGTTCCGGTGACCGGAACGAAGTCCGGGAGGAAGCTAAGTTATGAAGCGCCCGACGGCGGGACGTCGTCGTCGTCGATGTCCGGACCTTCCGCTGCGTCCTGGCTGTGGATGCCGGTATCGTGCGAAACCCAGCCTTCCGTTTCACCCTCCGCCGGAGCGTCGGTGTGGTGCCGGATGACATGCTCGGTCTTGTCTGTCGCCTTCATTACGGATACTCCCTGTCCTAGCTTGGACTGCTTCCGTGAATGCATCCCAGTCTACGCCGCAGGAACCCGGTTTTGGGGTCAGCTCTGCGCGGAATACTGTCCACATACGGCGCTGAACAGGTCTCGCAAGGTGGAGGCGTGGCATAGGCTGAAGCCAGCAGTTCCCCCCCGTGAAACGACTAACTGCCAAGGAGAGGTGAAGATGCCCAAGCGCCCCAACCCGGCGGTGAAGATCGCCCAGGAAACAGCCCATAACGCAGTGTTTGACAACGAAGGCAACGCCAAGCCCGGAGTTCACAATGTGCTGCTGAAGGCTGTCGAAGTCCAGCGACCCCCTGGTCCTGGCCAACCTTCGCAGGCTCCAACGCAGGCACCCCCCCAACGATTCACCGGCGCAGCTTGCCGCCAAACTCGAGCGCCACTACCTACTGGCCATTTCCGGCGGGGGGTGCAGCAGTGGGTGCTACCGCCGTGGTGCCTGGAATTGGAACCGCGGCGTCGCTGGGACTTTCCGCGCTGGCAACGGTGGGCTTCCTGGAGACCACCGCGCTGTATGCGTCGTCCCTGGCGGAGCTCCACGGCATCCGGCTCACTGACCCTGTGCGTGCCCAAACCATGGTTATGGCCATCATGCTGGGCGAGGAAGGCACGTCCATGCTGGGCGCCTGAGCGGACAATCGCTAGGACGCGGTAAGGGCGTGACCAACGCCTGGGGGGGCCGGACGCTTACCAAGAAGATTCCCGGGAGTGGCTTCGGTGTCATCCGCGACTCCATCCAGCGCGCATTCCTGAAGAACCTCCTGAAACGCCAAGGTACCGCTTTCCTCGGCCGTGCCTGCCGTTCGGCGTCGGCGCCGTGGTGGGCGGTGCGGGCAACCTGATGATGGGCCGTGCCGTGGTGTCCACCGCAAAGGAAGCTTTCGGCCCGCTGCCTGACACTATCCCTGGCGAATTGCTCCCAAACGCACCAAAGAACGACTTGGACAACACGACGCTGGAAGGCGGTAACGGTGGATCTGAACGCTGACCTGGGGGGGAGTCATTCGGCTCCTGGACCATGGGAGACGACGCCTCGATGTTCCGCATCGTGAGCAGCGCCAACGTGGCCTGTGGCTTCCACGCCGGTGATCCCCTCACCATGCTGGACAGCTGCCGTGCGGCGTTCGAACTGGATGTGCGCGTTGGTGCGCATGTTGGGTACAGGGACTTGGCCGGCTTCGGCCGGCGCTCCCTGGATATGACCTTTGACGAGTTATTCGGTGACGTTCTCTACCAACTTGGCGCCCTCGACGGCATGGCCCACGCGGTGGGAGCGTCGGTGGATTACGTGAAGCCCCATGGTGCGCTCTACAACAGGATCGTTCGGGACGCCGAGCAGGCGGAAGCCGTAGTGGCCGCCGTCCACGCTTACGATCCCGGGCTGCCGTCCTGGGTTTGCCGGGCTCGGCGTGGCTGACGCTTGCTGAGGAATCCGGTCACCCCCGTGTTCCGCGAAGCATTCGTGGACCGCGCCTACCTGCCCGACGGAACGCTGGTACCGCGCACCCAGGAAGGCGCCGTGCTGCATGACCCGGACGCGTGGTGGCCCAGGCCGTGCGTCTCGCAACACGCAAGGAGGTTCTGGCCATAGACGGAACCGTGGTGCCAGTGCTAGCCGACTCGTTGTGCATCCACGGCGATACACCCGGTGCGGTAAACATGGCTGCTGCCGTGAGGGAGGGCCTTGAACAGGCCGGCGTTCAGATTGAAGCGTTCGCCTAAAGCTGTGACTGGGGGAGGCCCTATGGGTGCGGTAGTGGTGGAGCCGGGATCGGCCACGTTGGTTCTCGGCCGGGAGCAAGTACTGGACCGCGCGTCCATGCGCATGGCCAATGCCCTACTGGGTAACCCGGACTCCGCGGCCGGACTTGAGGTGCTGTTGGGTGGGTTGAAGTTGAGGTTCGTCACGGGGTCGGCCGTGGCAGTCACCGGGGGCCGAGGGCATGGTGAGACTCAACGGCAACGAACTGCCTTCAACAAGGCTGTACGGGTGGCGCCCGGCGCAGTGCTTGAGTTCGGCCCTGCCCTGTTTGGTCTGCGATATTACGTGGGGGGTCCAAGGCGGCATTGCGGCCCAGGAAGAGCCGCTGCGAGCTGGTGCGGCGCTGACATTTGGTCGGCCGCACGGGCACCGTTTCCCCCCCGAGGTGACGCACCCTGCCCGGCGTGCTTTGGACCCGGAACGTCCTGTGGTTGCCAGAGTTTCGCGCGGGCCTCAGGCACGGAATTACGACGCCGGTACGTGGCTTCGGCTGACCAGCGAACCATGGATTCTCTCGCCGGAGTCGGATCGGGCAGGTGCGCGTTTGGCCGGCAGGCCGCTTGATGTTGCAGCGGCCTCTGAGGATGCCGGCGGTGAAGCACCCCCCCAACCCCCCCAGCCGCTGGTATCAGGCTCCGTCCTGTTACCGGCGTCGGGCCTTCCGGTTATCGCGTTGGCCGCCCATCCGGATACTGCAGAGTCGCCGGTGATCGCAGTGGTCCGGGACGAGGACCTGGACTTGATCGGACAAGCAAGGCCTGGTCAGATGGTGCACCTGCTGGCTGAACGGGAGAAGAGTTCTACGCTGAACCTGTTCATACTCTCGAAGAGAGGCTGCCATGGCACAGGATCCAAAACCCACGTTAGAGCAACTGAACATCCTCATTGGCGAATGGGAAACGTCCATCCCTGGATTGGAAGTCCCCCGGCCGGACCACCTTTGAATGGCTGGAAAGCGGAGGCTTCCTCATCCAGCGCTCCACAGTCGAGCGGTCCGAGTATCCCAATGCGGTCAGCATCATCGGTGGCACCGGCTCGGATGGTGCCTTCCAACAGCACTACTTCGACTCCCGTGGCGTCGCACGGATTTACGACATGACGCTCAAGGACAACGTGTGGACTTTTTCGGGATGGACCTGACTGGCCTCAACGCTTCGTTGGCCGCTTCAGTGCGGACGGCAACACCATCCATGCACGCTTGGAACGGGGAAGCTACCCTGGTGGTCCCTTGGAACACGACTTTGACATGGTGTACACCCGGATCCTGCCCTGAACTACTTCGTTCCTCTTTCTGCCAACCGCTGGAGTTGCCATGAATGCACGTCCGGCAGCCAATCCAAGGGTGCAGATGGGCCGACGCGCGGGTCCTCGGGGGGGTCTCGGCCAACCTGCAGTGCCTGCACGTACGCGCGATCCATGGCAATGCGTTCCCGCAGCTGCGCAACGCCACCCACGGAACCATGGCCGGGGGATCACAGCAGCAACGTTGCCAGCCACGGTCTCGAACTGGTCCAGAGCTTTGAGATAGTCATTGAGCGGATCCGCTGCTTCCAAGTCGAGGAACGGCATGAGGATGTCAGAAAGCATGTCGCCCGCGACGAGCACGCCGGATTCTCCTACCAAGAGAGCTGCGTGGCCTGGAGCGTGGGCTTGGTGCTCCAGGATGCGGACGGTGGGCCCATCCCACGGAATCTCCGTAGCGCCGGCGGGTAGGCCGGTGATGAGTCCGAGCAGATCCATGGGGGGGATCTCCCCGGCGTGCTCCGGCGGCAAACCCTCAGCCACTTGGTCCCTCCAGTCCGCCTGGGACAGGACGTCCCGGATGGAAGCCGCGCAACGGGCAGTGCCGTAGCGCGGCGTATCGCCGAAGTCCGGGTGCCACAGCACATGGTCCCAATCAGGATGCGTGGAGAAACCTGCGACGACGGGTTGGCCCACGTCGCGAAGGTCGCTGGCGATACCCGCCATCTCATTGACGGTGATACCGGGGTCGATCAGCAACACGCCGTCCCGCCCCTGCACCACCGTGCAGTTGCTCTGGATAAATTCGCTCTCGTGAACCAGAACGCCTTCAGCAACTTGCTTCAGCATGGATATGCCTTCCCTAGAGCTTTTGCGCCAGCATGACCAGGATGCCGCTGGGGCCGCGAAGATACGTCAGTTTGTAAACGTCCTGATAGTTCGCCACCCCCCCACGCAGTGGATGACATCCGTGCTTTGCAGCGATCTCAAGGGCATGGTCGATGTCGTCAACTGAGAAGGCGACACGGTGCATTCCGATCTCGTTGGGAAGCGTTGGGTTCGTCTCGATTGCGTCAGGGTGGAGATATTCGAAGAGCTCAAGTTGACCGTTGCCGTCCGGGGGGGTTTGAAGCACCGCAATTTTGGCATGGTTGCCATCCAGCCCAACGGCAGTGTCGGCCCACTCGCCACTGACCGTGTCCCTGCCCAGAACCGTGAGGCCGAGATCCGTGAAGAAGGCGATTGCTTCCTCAAGATCGCGAACAGCTATACCGACGTTCTCAAGTTTGATAGGCATGCGTTGAAGCTACCAATGCCCATCGGATAGCTCCAGTGCTGCCGGTTACCCAAACAGCAGATGCGCCACTGTGAAAATCGCCAATCCGGCCAATGCACCCACCACTGTTCCGTTGATGCGGATGTACTGGAGGTCTTTGCCTACCTGGAGCTCAATCTTCTGGGACGTTTCCTCGGCATCCCATCGGGCTACGGTGTCTGAGATGACCCCCCCGGCGATGTCCGAACGGTACGTATTTACCAGATAGCCTGCAGCATCACCGATCCAGGTGTTGACCTTGCCGGCCAGTTCTTCGTCGTTGACCAGGCGAGTGCCGAAGTCCCGGACGGCGCTCTTGAAACGCTGGCTCAGTTCGCTGTCGGGATCGTCGACGGCGTTCAGCAGCGCAGTCTTCACCGTTCCCCACGTGCGTGACGCCAGTTCGCGGACCTCGGGATCACCGAGGATCTGGGCCTTGATGGATTCCGCTCGCTCGATCATCGCGGGGGGGTCGTGCTGCAAGTCCTGGGCCAGATCAGTCAGGTAGGCGTCGATCGACTGCCGCACCTGGTGGTTCTGGTCCGCCTGTACTGCGCGGACAAACTTGGACAGTTCCACGTAGACGCGGTCACCCACCAGGCCGTCAACGAATGTCGGCACCCACAGGGGCGAGCGATCCGAAACGAGCCTGTTCACCGTTGTATGGTTGGCGTCCACCCAGTCGGCTGCCCGGTCAACCAACAGGTCAACCAAGGTGTGGTGGTGGCCGTCGGCGAAGATCCGTTCGGCCATCCTGCCCACCGGTGGCCCCCCCCAGGGCGGCGTGAGGAGGTGCTTGCGGACCATGCCCTCGATTACTGCCTGGACGTCGTCGTCGTTCAGTACTGTGAAGGCGCCTCTAATCACGGCCCCGCCTTCCTTGGCCACGCGCTCGGCACCTCCTGGCCCGGATAACCAGCGCCCGGCCTTGCGGGCAATATCAATGCTTGCCAGCTTGTCCTGGACAACCTCTTGGGACAGGAAGTTGCTCTCGACGAAGTCGCTGAGTGATTCCCCCCCGATCTGGTCCTTGCGACGCGGAATGATGGCCGTGTGCGGGATCTTCAGGCCCATGGGGTACTTGAACAGCGCAGTGACAGCGAACCAGTCTGCCAGCGCACCCACCATGCCGCCTTCGGCTGCAGCCCGGACGTATTCGAGCCACGGGTACTGCTTCTGGAACGCGAACGCCACGGTAAAGATCACTGCCATCGCGATCAGCAGCGCCAGGGCCAACCGCTTCATCCGGAGCAACGCGGCCGCTTTTTCCATATCTCCCGTGGAGGGAGCGACGACGGCGGATGTCCCTCTTGCGGGTGCGGCGCCGGCGGTGGGAGCGGGGGTTGGTGACGTCTTCGGTTGGGATTTGTTCAGAGTTCACCTGCATTAGCCCAGCGTAGCCCCCGAGCGTCAGACAGGGTGGGCTAACGTGTCTGCATGACTAGCGACGACTTCGCCCCGAGCCGGCCCAAGGTCTACGCCCACCGCGGCGCCAGTGCCGCCTTCGCCGAGCACACCCGGGCTGCCTATCTGAAGGCCCTCGCCGATGGTGCCGACGGTGTTGAATGCGATGTTCACCTGACCCGGGACCAGCATGTGGTGCTGCTGCACGATGCGAACCTGGACCGGACTTCCACGGGCACGGGCCCGGTTGGTGAGCACACTCTCGAGGAGCTCCGGGCTTTGGACTTCTCGTCGTGGAAGGCGCCCGCATACCGGATGCCTACGGGGGGGAGTAGCTGACCAGTTCCTTACCTTGCCGGAGTTGCTGGATATCCTCCGTGCAGCCGGGCGCGACATTGGTTTGGCCATTGAGCTCAAGCACCCCCAGCCCCCTACGGCCTGAAACTGGAGGATCGTGTTCTTGCCCTGCTGGAGGAAGAGGGTTGGACACCTGAGGAATCCCGGCTGGAGAACATTCAAATCTCCTTCATGAGCTTTGACACCGACTCCGTTCAGCGTTTGCTGCAGACCGTTCCCAAGGAGTACATCTGCCAATTGGTGGACGACTTCACTGTGAAAGAGATCCGACAGGAGCTCGGCCTCGGGTTCCTAACTGGCGGCGCAGTAGCGAACGTTATGCGGGCAACTCAGCTCGAGGCCGAACGCGTCCTGGATGCAGGCGAAGTAGCTATCGCCGGTCCGGGCATCGATTACGTCAGGGAGCACGCGCGGAACGTTCAGCGCTGGTTGGAGTCAGGCCGCATCTTCCGGGTGTGGACCGTTGACTCGGAGAAGGACGTGGCCCTGTGCCAAGGACTCGGCATCCACGAAATCACCACCAACAGGCCGGCTCAGGTGCTCGCGCAGTTGATGGTACCCAACTGAGTCGCAGCAGAGCGCGTTTTGAGCCGTCAAAAGGTGCTCTGCTGCGACTCAGTTGGGTGTCGCTTTGGGGGGGGTCACCGCGCTTGTGATTGAGTGGTCTCATGTCTTTTCGCTGGTCAGCACAAGCAACCCGAACCACCTCAGCATTAGCTTTGAGCGCACTGCTCCTGGCCAGCGCCGCCAAGCACTTCCGTACTCCCAGGTTCTATTACCCGGTGGTTCCGGATTACCTGTGCCGCAACGATGAGCCGGGAAGCCGTCCAAACGGCCCCCCCTTGGCAGTTATGTCCCGCGAGGAATGGATTGCGTCGTCCGGCCTACTTGAGGTGACTGCCGCCGTCGGACTCTTGCTCCCTGCCACCCGCAAGGTTGCCGCGAACGCCACCACAGCGATGTTCACTGCATTCCTTGCAGGGCATATAGATGCGCTCCGACGCGCGTATGGTCCCAAGGGTACGGCCGCCGAGCGCCGCATCCACACGGTTCGGCTGCCCCTGCAGATTCCGCTCATCCTGTGGTCCTGGAGCCTGCGGAAATGAGCGCCGGTACTGCCCCCCCGATGAAACTCAGGGAGTCGCCGGCATTCAAGGTTGCACTGTCCCTGAGTATTGCCACTGGACTGTATGGCGTGTCATTCGGTGCTTTGGCTGTGGCGTCAGGGTTCGATTTCTGGCAGACGATGGTGCTGAGCTTGCTGCTGTTCAGCGGAGGTTCGCAGTTTGCTTCATCGGTGTCGTTGCCGGCGGCGGCTCGGGGGGGGTCGCAGCCATGACGGCCAGTGCGTTGCTGGGTTTGCGCAATGGGATCTACGGCATGCAGATCAATGCCATGCTTCGCCCCGGTGGGTGGAAACGTTACGCTTCCGCGCATGTAACCATCGATGAATCAACGGCGACGGCGTCCGGCCAGTCTGATCCCGACGAGCAACGCCGCGGGTTCTGGACTGCGGCATAGGAATATTCATTTTATGGAATATCTTCACGGCCATTGGTGCGTTGGCTGGTGACGCATAGGTGATCCCAAACAGTGGGGGGGCCTGGATGGTGCTGCAGTTGCGGCGTTCCTGGCGCTGCTGTGGCCGAGGCTGAAAGGCCGGGAACCCTGGGCAATCGCCGCAGCCTGTGCGCTGGCCACCATCCTGGCCGTGCCGTTCGTTCCCTCCGGAGTCCCCATCCTCGTGGCGGCAGTAGTGGCGGGCGTCATCGGTTGGTTCAGCCACGCACGCATGGATGAAGGACTGGAACCGGACGTGGATCCGTATGCCGAGAAGCACCAGCGTGAACACGGAGGCAAGAAATGAACCTCTGGCTTTGGATCCTCATTGCCTGTGCGCTGGCGTATTTGACCAAGCTGGTGGGCTACTTCGTCCCGGCCAAACTGCTGGAAAACCCGCGCATCATGCACATCGCCGGCACCATGACCATTGGGCTGCTGGCATCCTTGACGGTTGTTAATGCTGTGGCTTCAGGCAAGGCCTGGTCCTCGATGCGCGCATCGGCGCCTTGGTTGCCGCCGCCGTCGCGCTTTGGCTCCGCGCGCCGTTCCTCGTCGTAGTGATTTCAGGCGCAGCAGCCGCAGCATTGCTGCGGCTGCTGGGTTGGGGGGGCTAGACGGCCTCGGTGAACGTCACGCCCGGGATGCCCGACTGATCGGGGGGGAGCGGCCGCGAGGGGGGGCGTTCGGTCCGGATGGCATCCTCAATCAATGCCACGGGACGTTTCCAGGCTTCGGATCCAGGTTCCATGGTGTCCACTGCGCCGATCAGCATTGCCAGCAGCCTGACCATGTCCTCGATGGTGATATCGCGGCGCAGCGTGCCTTGGCTTTGCCCGCGCTTGAGCAGGAACTCCATGGATCCGATGAGGCCGCCCGTGATGCCCATGAGGAGCCCGCGTCGGCCTGCGACCGCGTCGAGGAGGTTCGCGTCATCGCTGGCAACCTTCATCACGCGTCGATGACGTTGATGAGACCTTCGGCGGCGTCCATGCCGTCAGCCGCGGCGGCGGCAACCGGGTCCACATGGAGGCGGAGCTGGCGCGACAGGGCCGCAAGCACCAACTGTTCTTTGTCCGAGAAGTTGCGGAACAGCGTTGCGGGGCCAACTCCAGCGGTGGCGGCGATGGTCTGAAGGGGGTACGTCGGGGCCGTGTTCCCGGAAGCACTGCCTGGCGGCGGTGATGATTTTGTCCACATTACGTGCGGCGTCTGCCTGAGGGGGGGCTTGCGTTCAGAGGGCTGTTCCATGCTTGTCAGGGTAGCAATGGAGGCCTCCCGGCCCCTTGTTACGCGGGAGTAGGTTGTTTTGTGACAAACCGGCACGTGAAACACTGGATTTCATGTTGCTTGCATTTTCAGTCGCCCCCTTCGGGCCAGCCTGCTTCCGCCGCCAACGGCGGACCCACCCCCCGACGCCTCCGTGCACGACGCCGTCGCTGCGGCGGTCAAGATCGTCCGCGAGTCCGGTTTGCCCAACCAGACGGATTCAATGTTCACCACTATCGAGGCGAGTGGGATGAGTCTTCGACGTCGTCAAGCGCGCCACTGAGGCTGTTGGCCGTTACGGCAGCCGCGTCTCGCTGGTGATCAAGGCTGACATCCGTCCCGGATTCAGTGGAGAGCTGACCGGCAAGGTGGAGCGCTTGGAAGAAGCCATTTCCGCCACGGACTAGATCCTTTCCCCAAGCTGCGGTGAGTGCCAGACTGGGGGCCATGATTGAACACGGAACCGAGCCTGGTTGGGTTGACGTCGAGCATTACCTGACTGACGTCGTCGTGCGTCCTGATCCGGCCCATAAGCGCGCCGTGACTTCTGCCGCTGAGGCAGGGATGCCTGCCATTGAAGTAGCACCCAACGCCGGCAAGCTGCTGCGCATGCTGGTTCAAATGTCGGGGGGGCCAGGCGGGTCCTCGAAATTGGAACTTGCGGGTTTCAGCAGCATGTGGATGGCTCAGGGACTGCCCGACGACGGCAGGATAGTTACGTGTGAATTCCTCCAAAAGCACGCCGACGTTGCGCGAGCCAATTTGGATGCCGCCGGAGTGGGACACAAGGTGGACATTCGCGTTGGTGCAGCGTTGGACACCCTGCCAACCTTGGCCGGCCAGGAATCGTTCGACTTCGTGTTCATCGACGCCGACAAGGAAAATGACGCCAACTATCTCGACTGGGCCATCCGTCTAGGTCATCCGGGAACGGTGATCGTGGTGGACAACGTGATTTGGGATGGGGCCATCCTGGAGCCCGAGCGGGACGAGGTCAACGCACCAGGCATTGTGGCCATGCTGGAAAGAATGGGTCAGGATCCGCGACTCGATGCCACCGCCATCCAAACTGTGGGCAGCAAGGGTTGGGACGGTTTTGCGATAGCGCGGGTGCGGTAAGTGGATTTCACGATTCGGCCGGCAACGGTGGATGACGCCGAGGCCATGGCGCTCATGCATGTTCAGTCGTGGAGGGAGAGCTACGCGCATTTGCTGCCTCCGGAGTTCTTCGAGAAACAGGAAGCGGCGTTGCCTGACCGCATCGAACGGTATCGGGCCTTCATCGCTGCAGGCCACACCCGGATGCTGGCCCACGATCCGGATGGCCAACTGGTTGGCCTCGGCGCAGCTGGTCCCGGACAGGACGAGGACGGTCCCTACGATCGGGAGCTCTACATGCTCTACACCTTGGAACGCATCCATGGCCGGGGGGGTGTTGGGCAGGCGTTGGTGGAGGCGCTGATCGGCGATGGACCGGCGTACTTGTGGGTGCTGGACGACAATCCCCGGGCCCAGGCTTTCTATCGTCGCAACGGTTTTGTGCCGGACGGCAAACGTCAGCTCTGCGACCCATCCTGGTACTCGTTGCCCGAACACCGGATGGTGCGCCCCCCCGCAGCCGGGACTTAGCGGAATCCCAACGCTCGCGAGCTGTTCCCACAGCTGACTCATGTCGATATGGTGATCACGGGCGGTGTCGGTGACGACCCGTCTGGTTGGAATCAGGCGTCGATAACCGGAGCTGTGTACGCCATTCGATTCTCGGGAGGAAGCATGACCATTCCAGAGCAGGATCCAAGCGAGCAGGAAGGCCCGGCAGACGGCGGCGCGGCCGGTGTCCCGGGAACGCACGACGGCGGTGCTGACGGCGGTGCTGACGGTGG
>BBFS01000022.1 GCA_001313365.1 Paenarthrobacter nitroguajacolicus JCM 14115 | reverse complement strand
AAAACCCACACCGCACGCTGACGGCGGGAACGGAATAAGCTACGGAGTGGGGCTGCCACCGTTGACGTTCAGCGTTTCCCCCCCGATCACGTAGCTGGACTCCGGTGAGGCAAGAAACACATACGCGGGAGCCAATTCTGCGGGCTGGCCGGCGCGGCCCAGGGGGAGTGGATTGCCCGAACTCCGGTAGCGCTTCCTTGGGCTGGCCGCTGCTGACTTGCAGGGGGAGTCCAAATGGGGGCCGGGTGCCACGGCATTGACCGGATGCCCTTGGACGCGAGCTGCTGCGCGAGTCCCTTGGTGAAGTTGTTGATGCTGGCCTTGGTGGTGGCGTAGTCCACGAGGGTAGGCGACGGGTTGTACGCCTGAATGGACGTGGTGTTGATGATGGTCGAGCCAGCGGGGGGGAGGTGCGGAAGGGCAGCCTTCGTCAGCCAGAACATGGCGTACACGTTGGTCTTCTGCGTGTGGTCGAACTGTTCGTCGGTGATATCGGCCAGGTCTTCCTGAGCTACCTGTTTGCCGGCGTTGTTGACCAGGATGTCCACTCCGCCGAGGACTGCGATAGCGGTATCCACCACTTCCTGGCATGTGGCGGAGTCCTTGAGGTCTCCAGGCACTTTTACGGCCTTGCGGCCTGCTGCTTCGATGATGCCGGCAATTCTTGCTGCGTCTTCTTCCTCTTCGGGCAGGTATGAAAGGACAACGTCTGCGCCTTCCCGGGCAAAGGCGATGGCCGTGGCCGCGCCGATTCCCGAGTCCGCTCCGGTGACGATCGCCTTGCGGCCTTCCAGTCGTCCTGTGCCCCCCCGATAGCTCTCTTCACCCAGGTCCGCCTTGGGCGTCAGTTCAGCATCGAGGCCCGGCTCGGGCTGGTGTTGCTTGGGCGGTGAAATCTGTTCGTAGGCGGTGACCGGGTTTCGGAACGTGTACTGATCAGTCATGATGGTCCTCCTGTTACCGAGGTCTGGAACACGAAAGGGTGGTGCCGGGAAACTGAACCGGACACAGCACCCGCCCCCCCTCAAAAGGTAAGGGGGCTTATGATTTACAGCCTAAAGGGGGGCGTCAAATATCTGCAAAGACGCCTTCCTGGGCGTCAACACAACTTCGGCTAGTTGTGCTGCCTGGGGGCCTAGCCCGAGTAGAACTCGGACAACTCCGAGATGAGCTTGTCCGGTGCCTTGTTGGGCCCGTCATGCCCGAACCCGGGGAGGATGGTGTAGCTGGATCCGGACAGGACGTCGTGGATCTGGCCGCACGCGACTCCGAAGTATGCTGGACTCTTTTCGCCCACTACGATCAGGGTCTCCAGGGGCAGTTCAAGGAATGGCTCGGCAGGCATGTCCGCGGCGATGACTGCTTTGATTTCGCGGACGCCGCAGGTCATCAGTTCGCGCATCTGCTTGCCCAATGGTGTCCCGGCTGCCAGCTTGTTGGCCAAGGTCAGCATGGACAGGGGCATTCGCGCGAAGGCGCCGCCGGTCTCCACTCCCTTGATGAGCACGGCGAGGGCGCGATCATAGTCTCCCGCCGCCGTCGCGCGTTCGTAGTCCGGTGTCCAGTCGGCTTTGACGCTGTGGTTGACCGAGACCGCGGGATCGTAAACCGCGAGGCGCTCGACCGGGAGCGTCCGGGCCGCGTGCAGTGCGACGGCGCCGCCGAAACTGTGCCCGAACACGTCGGTGCTGGACGTGTGCTTCATAACAGCTTCGAGGTCCCGAATGTCGGCTTCGAGCGTGTAATCCTCGGACTGCGGAGAGGAATCACCGCGGCCACGCCGGTTGAAAGTGTGAATGGGGGGGCGGCCAAGGGCCTCACTGAGTTTCTGGGCGAAACGCGTGTAGTCGGTGGCTGTCACCATGGAGGCAGGAACGACGACGACGCCGGAGCTGCCGCTGCCAGCTCACCGCCCGTGGTGAGTACTTCGAGGTGTCCGCCGTCGTGGGTCATGATGATGTCGCGCGTCATGACTCGAGCCTAACCGAGCCACCTGAATGCGGGCAGCATGCCGGCGCTTATATGGACAAGTCAGCGCTTAAAGTAGTCCGTGATGTCGGAGACGAGTTCGTTGACCGCTGCCGGGACGGAGCCGTGGAAGCTTCGGGGGGGAGACCTCCAACGTGCTGCCAGGGACGGCCCGGTTCAGGCGGGCTGCGGTGACCCTGTAGAACCGGGGGGGACTCTTCTTGCCCACCATGAAGTGCGTGTTGGGAGGTAGGACCGAGAAATCCTGCGGCGTATCGGCGGCGTCGAAGGCTGCCTTGAGTTCACCGACACCCGACGGCATGAGCTCCCGGAAGAGCCTGTTGACCTTGGTCCCCGAGACCACTGCCATGAGTCCGGCCAATACCGGCTCCGGGACCCTGGCGAGGGCGGTTCCGGGATGCATGCCACGCTTCATCCGGGCCATCGCCCGTCCAACATTTCCCTGATTGACGGACTCCGCGAATCCGTCCAGCCAGCCCGTGTCCATGCTGCCGTCAATGTTCACGGCCGCGTCGTACACCGCGAGCTTGTCCGGTTGGTGGTGTGTGCCTGCGAAGGCCTGGGCTGCGTTGAGGCTACGGCGCCACCCAAACTGTGGCCCATGATGTTGCGGGCACCCGTGGCGTCCATGATGGTGCGGACGTCGGCGATTTCCGTAGCCATGGAGTAGTTGTGGGGGGTTGCTCGGTTGACTTTCCCCGGCCCCGGCGATCGTACACGTCCACGGCCCAGCCATCGCCCAGGCCTTTTGACAGGGCAACGGAGAAGGGGCGGTAGATCAGTGCGGTGAGGAATGCACCTCCGATGAGCACTACGCGGCGTTCGCCGGGTGCGTCTTCCGTGCCGTAGCTATACAAGGCGAGCTTGCCGCCGTCGTGCGTTCTGATGTCCCGTTCCTTCACCGAAACATCCTAGGTTGCACTGGCGGGTTCTTCCTTCAGATGGTTCCCGGAGAGGAAACGCGCAATGCGCGACGCGAGGCGCTTCCCGGGCCGGAGCGGGCCTTCATGGAACTGCAGAGGCACAACCGCGAAGTCAATGGAGGGCACCGCCCCCCCGGCCAGGATCCGACCGGTCTCCGCGAAGTACGACGGACTCCAGCCACCGCTGAGCATGAGCGTGGGGGGTGGAGAGCTTCGTGAAGTCGTGAAGGTGGACGTCGGCATCGAGGACGGCCCGCATTTCGGTGACCGCAGTGGGTAGGAGGGAGCGCATCTCCAGTCCCAGCCGCGTTCGGGCGGAGAGGACGCTAAGCGCACGGAGCGCGCCCATGGCAGGTAGGAAATCGGCCCCGCGGTTCCCAGCCCCCTGCACCAGGTGGGCCCAGGCATGATCGAGCTGGCCGGCAGTCACGGCCTCCTCGAGTTCGGGCCGCCACCGGCCGCTGAGGTTGCCGGAGAGGGACACTGCCGCGTCGTAGGTGACCAAACGGTTGATTCCGCCGCGGCGGGCGGCCTGCAACGCCACGAACCCGCCATAGCTGTGCGCCACGACATCCGTGGAGCCGCTCGTTTCCATGACCGCTTGAAGGTCCGCGATCTCTGTATCAACGGAATAGCCGGGTGGTTGGGGTGCGGATTGTCCGCGACCTCGGCGGTTGTAGCTGTGAACAGGGCGCCCCCCCAGCATGAGCTCAACGTCCGGGCGAAAGGCCAATACAAGGAGTCGGTCACCAGGGTGCCATGAACAAGCACGACGCCGGCTGGTTCAGCGGGTGCCTTCGAACCCGGGAAAGAGGCACCCGACGCCGGCCGGAAGGTATGCACCTCAAGCTGCCCGCCGCCGTCGTTCGTTTCAACCGTCCACGTTTCCACAGCCCGAGTCTATGCGTTTCCCTGATCTTGATGCCCGGAAGTAAAGGCCCGCAATCACCGGTAAACTTAAGGACTGTGACTTCCGCAAACACCCCCCCCGCCCTGAACACCTCCGCAGAGCCCATCGACGCCAGCGAGCAAATGCGCATCCGTATGGAGAAGCGCGCCAAGCTGATCGAGCGTGGCACCGAGGCCTATCCGGTGGGTGTTGAACGGACCCATTCCCTGAGCGAAATCCGCGAAAAGTACGCACGCCTGGAAGCCGATGAGACTACCGGCGATACTGTGGGCGTCACCGGCCGCGTCGTGTTCGTCCGCAACACCGGCAAGCTGTGCTTCGCAACCCTCCAGGAGGGCGGCGTGGACGGCAAGGGCGTTCGCCTTCAGGCGATGCTGAGCCTGGCGAATGTCGGCGAGGAATCGCTGGCCGACTGGAAGGCACTGGTTGACCTTGGCGACCATGTTTTCATCAAGGGCGAGGTCATCTCATCCCGCCGCGGCGAGCTGTCCGTCATGGCCGACTCCTGGTCCATGGCGTCCAAGGCACTGCGTCCGCTGCCGGTCCTGCACGCGGAACTGAATGAGGAAACCCGCGTTCGGCAGCGCTATGTGGACCTCATGGTCCGCGACGAAGCCCGTGAAATGGTTTACAAGCGCGCTGCCATCACCCGTTCGGTCCGCGACACCCTTGACCGCCACGGCTATGTGGAGGTGGAAACTCCCATCCTGCAGCTGGTCCACGGCGGTGCTACAGCCCGCCCGTTCGAGACGCACATGAACGCGTTCGACCAGAAGATGACCTTGCGCATCGCGACTGAGCTGTTCCTCAAGCGCGCCGTTGTTGGTGGCATTGACCGCGTGTACGACATGGGACGCGTGTTCCGCAACGAAGGCGTGGACTCCACTCACAGCCCCCCCGAATTCACCACGCTTGAGTGCTACGAGGCATGGGCGGACCAGTTCGTCATGGCCGACCGCATGAAGGAAATCATCCTGAATGTGGCCGACGTCGTAGGTACCCGCACGATTCAGACAGAGGCCGGCGAAATAAACCTCGACGGCGAATGGGCTTGGATTTCGGTATACCCGGGTATTTCTGAAGCGGTGGGAATTGAAATTACTCCCGACACCACAGTGGATGAGTTGCTGGCAATTGCTGCCAAGCACGAGGTCAAGGTGGACCCCCAAGTGGGACGCCGAGAAGATCGTGGTTGAACTGTTCGGCGAGATTGTGGAACCCACCTTGCTGAACCCCACATTTGTCTACGACTACCCGCCATCCGCGCAACCGCTGGCCCGCCCGCACCGCGAAGACGGCCGTCTCATTGAGGCCTGGGACCTGATCATCGGGGGGAATGGAACGCGGAACGGCGTTCTCCGAGCTCATTGACCCCCCCGTAATCCAGCGTGAGCGCCTTACAGAGCAGTCCCGCCGCTCTGCTGCCGGTGATGAGGAAGCCATGCAGCTGGACGAAGACTTCCTCCGTGCCCTTGAATACGGCGCCCCCCCGCCCATGGGTGGCATCGGGCTGGGCATTGACCGCCTGGTGATGCTGTTCACTCGTGCCGGTATCCGCGAAACCATCCTTTTCCCATTGCTGAAGCCTGAAGGTCACTGATCATGGAGTACATCGCAGTCCTGGCCCCCCCGTCCATTGTGGTGGGATTGATCTTCTGGTTTGCCATGAAGTCGATCTTCAATGCGGACAAATCAGAACGGCAAGCCGAAGCCAAGGCACAGGCCGAAGCGAATTTGAAAAATTCAGGACCTGCGTCCGAGGGCCCCCCCGCAGCTAAATAGCCTTCCAATTGGGTTCCGCTCACTGAAGAGAATCCAATAACGCTTTGACGTGGGTGCTTGCCGTGAACGATAATCATCAAAGGAATCCGGGGAATTTCTGATTATCCAACCCTCCAAATGAGAGGCAACTCATGGCACAGAAAGTAAAAATCATCCTCGTCGATGACCTGGATGAAGGGGCAGCGGACGAAACTGTCCGCTTTGGCCTCGATGGCGTGAGCTACGAGATGGACCTGTCCACTGCCAACGCAGCCTCGCTGCGCAAGGCATTGGAGCCCTACGTTGCTAAGGCAAGGAAGACTTCTTCCGGCCGGGCAACCCGGGGGGGCCGTGCTACAGCCGCACGTAACCAGGATTCCGCGCAAATCCGCCAATGGGCCCGTGACAACGGTTACACGGTCAACAGCCGCGGACGTATTCAGGCTGAAATTCAGGAAGCGTACCAAAAGGCAAATTCCTGATTCACCGATTCAATGCCCCGGCAGTCACTGCCGGGGCATTGGTGTTTAACCGGCCAGTTTGTGGTGGCTGTGCTGTGGGGCTTGGAATATTCTGTGAACCGCCTGTGTGGGGAAGGTCTGATTACAGGCACTAATGCCCTCCGGGAAAGCGGCGGAACAACATGCCGCAAAATGTTCACGGGCGGCCGGCGTTCAGTCCACTCAGCCAAGGCGGGAGGGTGCCACCGAGGGGGGGTAGCCGCGGTCAAGGGCTGGAACCGGATTTATTCCACAGCGGCGTCATGTTTCCCCCCCTGTGGCGAACACGCTCCAAAAGTGTTGCTCCGGCACGTAGCATCAAAGTACGTCGTAGCTAGGAGTGTGGCGAAATGTTTGAGAGATTTACGGACCGTGCCCGTCGCGTGGTCGTCCTTGCCCAAGAAGAGGCACGGATGCTCAACCACAATTACATCGGTACCGAGCACATCCTCTTGGGTCTGATCCACGAGGGTGAAGGCGTTGCTGCCAAGCGCTCGAGTCCCTGAGCATTTCGCTCGATGGCGTTCGCGAACAGGTGCAGGAGATCATTGGCCAGGGCCAGCAAGCCCCCCCGTCCGGTCACATCCCCCCCTTCACTCCGCGCGCCAAGAAGGTGCTTGAGCTTTCCCTTCGGGAGGCACTGCAGCTCGGCCATAACTACATCGGGACTGAGCACATCCTGCTCGGCCTCATTCGCGAAGGCGAAGGCGTAGCCGCCAGGTGCTGGTCAAGCTTGGTGCGGACCTTAACCGGGTCCGCCAGCAGGTCATCCAGCTGCTCTCCGGCTACCAGGCAAGGAGACCGCAGGCAGCGGCTCGGGCCAGGGCCAGCCGGAAGGTACCCCTGCCGGTTCGGTGGTGCTTGACCAGTTCGGACGCAACCTGACCCAGGCTGCCCGCGAAAACAAGCTCGATCCTGTGATCGGCCGCGAGCAGGAGATGGAACGCGTCATGCAGGTCCTCTCCCGCCGTACAAAGAACAACCCGGTCCTGATCGGTGAGCCCGGCGTCGGTAAGACTGCCGTCGTCGAAGGTCTCGCCCAGGCGATCGTCCGCGGCGACGTCCCGGAAACCATCAAGGACAAGCAGCTGTACACGCTTGACCTCGGTTCCCTGGTTGCCGGTTCCCGCTACCGCGGTGACTTCGAAGAGCGCCTGAAGAAGGTCCTCAAGGAGATCCGCACCCGCGGCGACATCATCCTCTTCATCGACGAGATCCACACCCTCGTTGGTGCAGGTGCTGCCGAAGGCGCCATCGATGCTGCGTCCATCCTGAAGCCGATGCTGGCCCGTGGCGAACTCCAGACCATTGGTGCCACCACGCTGGATGAATACCGCAAGCACATTGAGAAGGACGCTGCTCTTGAGCGCCGCTTCCAGCCGATCCAGGTCAAGGAACCTTCTGTCGCTCACGCGATCGAGATCCTCAAGGGCCTGCGTGACCGTTACGAGGCACACCACCGCGTGACGATTACCGACGGCGCCCTCGCCTCAGCTGCGCAGCTGGCCGAACGCTACATTTCGGACCGCTTCCTGCCGGACAAGGCGATCGACCTCATCGATGAAGCCGGCGCCCGCCTGCGCATCCGTCGCATGACCGCTCCGCCGGAGCTCAAGGCCATGGACGAGCGCATCGCGGAAGTGAAGATGGAGAAGGAATCCGCCATCGACGCCCAGGACTTTGAGGGTGCTGCCTCGCTGCGCGACAAGGAGCAGAAGCTCATTGCCGAACGGGCAGAGAAGGAACGCACCTGGAAGTCCGGCGGCATGGACGATATCTCCGAGGTTGACGAGGACCTGATCGCCGAAGTTCTCGCGAACTCCACCGGCATCCCCCCCGTCTTCAAGCTCACCGAGGAAGAGTCCTCGCGCCTGCTCAAGATGGAAGACGAACTGCACAAGCGGGTCGTCGGTCAGAACGAGGCCATCAAGGCCTTGTCGCAGGCCATCCGCCGCACCCGTGCAGGCCTGAAGGATCCCAAGCGCCCCCGGTGGCTCGTTCATCTTCGCCGGCCCCCACCGGCGTGGGCAAGACCGAGCTCGCCAAGGCCCTTGCAGAGTTCCTGTTCGGTGAAGAGGACGCCCTCATCACGCTGGACATGTCCGAGTACTCCGAGAAGCACACGGTTTCGCGTCTCTTCGGTGCACCTCCGGGCTATGTCGGCTACGAAGAAGGAGGCCAGCTGACCGAGAAGGTCCGCCGGCGTCCGTTCTCCGTGGTCCTGTTCGATGAAGTGGAGAAGGCCCACGCGGACCTCTTCAACTCGCTGCTGCAGATTCTGGAAGACGGCCGACTGACCGACTCCCAGGGCCGAGTGGTGGACTTCAAGAACACTGTGATCATCATGACCACCAACCTTGGTACCCGCGATATCTCCAAGAGCGTGGCAACGGGCTTCCAGTCCGGCACGGACACCCAGACCGGCTACAACCGGATGCGTGCCCGGGTCACGGAAGAGCTCAAGCAGCACTTCCGCCCCCCCGAGTTCCTCAACCGTGTTGACGACGTCGTGGTGTTCCCGCAGCTGACACAGGACGAGATCATCGAGATCGTGGACCTGTTCGTCACCCGCCTGGAGCGCCGCCTCAAGGACAAGGACATGGGCATCGAGCTCACCCCCCCGCTGCCAAGGTTCTCCTGGCCACGCGTGGTTACGATCCCGCCATGGGTGCCCGGCCGTTGCGCCGCACCATCCAGCGCGAGATCGAGGACCAGCTGTCCGAGAAGATCCTGTTCGGCGAACTCCACTCCGGTGACATCGTCGTGGTGGACGTTGACGGCGAAGGTGACGACGCCAAGTTCACGTTCGAAGGCAACGCCAAGCCGCGTATCCCGGAGATCGCTCCGACCGCATAGGGCGCTACAGCACTTAGCCCCGTCCGCTCCCGCAAGGAGCGGGCGGGGGGGCTTTTGCTTTGTCCGGCCAGGAAGTTCTGTACAGATAAAGCCTTATGGTGGCTTCTAAATAGCTTTATTCATACGAAAGACGGCAGCGGGAAGTAGTGGTGGCATGCGGATACTCATGGTGACTCCGGGGGGGACGCGCGGGGGGGACGTCGCGCCCATGGCCGGGCTGGGTAGCAGCCTGCAGAGCTTGGGCTACGAGGTGGCGATAGCGGCCAACCCCCGCCTACGCAGCTCTTGTTGTTGAGTCGGGTTGCGAGTTCAAACCGTTGCCTGGGGGGGATCTGACCGAGTTGATCACGCAGCCAGCGCCCGGTGCCAAGGCTTCCTCCGGAAGCGTGCTCACCTTTTGGCGGAAGCTCACCGACTATATGGACAACGCTGCCACGGGCGCCCTGGCAGCGGCCGAGGCCGGCGCCGACGTGATCCTGGCCAATTCGGTGGCGCCCTATGCATACGACATCGCGGAAGCCATGGGCATTCCGGCCCTCGGCGCACATTTGCAGCCCACGGAACCAGCGCAGCGTATCCACTGTGATCATGAATTCGGCCGAAGCCTTGGTGCGTGGGGGAAACAAGATCATTGGCCAGCGCGCAGCGGCAGGCCCGGCGCCTTACGATGCCCCCCCAGTGCGCGTCTTCGCAAGGAGCTGGGGTTGGGCAAGCAGAGCCGCGTGGCCGGTGAGCGCCGCCGTCGTAAAGCGAATGCCACTATTCTTCACGGCATCAGTCCCTCGGTCCTGCCAAAGCCTGCTGACTGGCACCCGGGCCTGGTTATGGCCGGATATTGGTGGCCGGCAATGAAGCCGGACTGGCAACCGCCAACGGACCTCCTGGACTTCCTCTCCGACGGTACCCCCCCGCCCGTTTTTGTTGGCTTTGGAAGCAGCGCCCAAATTGATCCAGCATTCATTCTTAAGGCCACCCGCCGGGCTGGAGTACGGGCTGTTGTGCAGGGCGTTGAGGGCACGCTGGGCGACGATGCGATCGCCGTCGGTAGCATTCCGCATGAATGGCTGTTCCCGCGGATGGCGGCAGTGGTTCACCATGCCGGAGCGGGAACGACGGCGGCCGGCTTCCGGGCCGGCGTGCCGGCCGTGGGGGATTCCGGTGTACACGGATCAGCCGCTCTGGGCTTCACGGATCGCGTCGCTCGGGGCGGGTCCCCCCGGCCGATTCCCTACAAGATGCTGACTCCGGAGCGCCTTGGTGATGCCATTACGGAAGCTGTCAGCACGCCGTCGTACGCGAAGAGGGCAGCGGAAGTGTCGGCCGCCATCGCGACTGAAGATGGAACCGGGCCAGTGGTCGAAGCCCTGCGAAACCTGCCATCCAAGTAGCAGCAGGGCGCGTTATGAGCACTCAAAACGCGCTCTGCTGCGACTTACTTGGGTGAATATGTGAAAGTACTGTTTCACTGTGAGTGAACCACCCTGTGATCGGTGGCACAATCCGTGTTGAATCGGAACATGGACTCTGCTGACACCCAGGGCGGGCAGCCCGAAACCCCGTTTCACGACATCGACCATTATCTCGCCATCCCGCGGTTGGCGGCCTCACGCTCAGCCCGGATGGCAAGCGCCTGGTCACCACTGTGACGACGCTGAACGCCAGGGAACTGAGTTCGCCACCGCACTCTGGGAACTCGACCCCAGCGGCCGGAACCACGCCCGCCGCATTACCCGCAGCTCCAAGGGCGAAGCAGGTGCGGTCTTTGCTGCCAACGGCGACCTCTACTTCACCTCGGCGCGTCCTGATCCGGAGAGCCCTGACGCCGACCCCCCCGTCAATGCACTGTGGCTGTTGCCGCCGACGGGGGGAGAGGCCCGAGTGGTGCACTCACGTGCAGGCGGCATCGCTTCAGTGATGGCCGCCAAAGATGCGGACGTCACCTTCGTCAACGCCGAGGTCCTGGCCGGATCCGCCGACGAAGCGAACGACGAGGAACGCCGCAAGGCACGCAAGGACAACAAGGTCTCGGCCATCCTGCACAGCGGCTACCCGGTCCGCTACTGGGATGCCGACCTTGGCCCGGCCGAGCCGCGGCTCTTCGCCGTGGAGCAAGGTGCGGAAGAAGAGCCCGGCAAACCCTCCACAGTGGATGCATCAGCGCCGCTCCAACTCCGGAACCTGACGGCCGGCGTCGGGAGTTCGCTGCGCGAAGCCAAAACAGTGGTGAGCCCGGACGGCAAGACCATCTACACCAGCATGACCAAGGCGCTGGCGAAGGCTGACAGTCGTGAGGTGCTCGCCGCCGTAGACGTCGCCACCGGGACCGTCAAGGTGCTGCTCGACCACGAAGGCATGAGCTACTTCCCCCCCGGGCCGGTCAGTCCTGACAATCGGACCTGGTGGTCCAGAGCGAGAGCGACACGACGCCCACTCAGGCTCCCCACGTGAAATTGCACCTGGTGGACGTCAGCGGGGGCGAGACCACGGATCTTGAGCCACTCGCCCACCAGTGGGACCGCTGGGCTACGCCCCCCCTCGCATGGCTCCCGGACGGCACTGCCGTCCTGGTAACAGCGGACGACGACGGCGCGGGGCCGCTTTTCCGGATCGACGTCGCGGACGGTGCTGTCACCCGGGTGACGCCGGATGCTGCCGCCTATTCCGACGTCGTGGTTTCTCCGGACGGGACCACGGCGTATGCGCTTCGAAGCTCGTACGAATTCCCTGCAGAAGCCGTTCGGATCAACCTCGCCACCGGCGAAGTGGTCCGGTTGCAGGCGCCGGCGGAGCGACCCCTCTACAGGGGTCGCCTTGAACGCGTGGAAACGACGGCCGAAGATGGCTCGCGCGTACCGGCGTACTTGGCGCTCCCGGAAGGTGCCTCTGCGGGCAATCCGGCACCGCTGTTGCTTTGGATCCACGGAGGACCGCTGAACTCCTGGAATGCCTGGACGTGGCGCTGGAACCCGTGGTTGCTCGTGGCCAAGGCTACGCCGTTCTCCTGCCTGATCCTGCCCTCTCCACCGGGTACGGGCAGGAATTCATCCAGCGCGGTTGGGGCGAATGGGGAAAGAAGCCCTTCACCGACCTCATGGCCATCACGGACGCAGTGGTTGCCCGGCCGGACATCGACGAATCGCGGACCGCGGCCATGGGTGGATCCTTCGGCGGCTATATGGCCAACTGGGTTGCCGGGCAAACTGACCGCTTCAAGGCGATCGTCACCCACGCAAGCCTCTGGGCGCTGGACCAGTTCGGCCCCCACCACCGACGCGGCGCAGTACTGGCTCAAGGAAATGACCGTGGAGATGGCAATGGAAAACTCGCCGCATCCGAACGTGGGCAACATCAAGACGCCCATGCTCGTCATCCACGGAGACAAGGACTACCGCGTGCCCATCGGCGAAGGCTGCGCCTCTGGTATGAACTCCTGTCCTCATCGCAGCTGCCCGCCGACGACAACGGCCAGAGCCCGCACCGCTTCCTGTACTTCCCGGACGAGAACCACTGGGTCCTGCAGCCGCAGCACGCGAAGGTTTGGTACGGCGTAGTGGAACATTTCCTGGCAAAGCAGGTACTGGGCGAGGAGGTTGCCTTGCCGGAGGAGCTGGGGGGTCTAACGGGGTGGCTGGAGGATCTGATCAGCGCTCTGACATCCGCCGGATCTGGGCGGCATAACCGTCGAGGACCTCGAAGACTCCGGGATGCTGCCACACGCGATTTCGGCCGCGGCCGGACGTTTCGACGAGCACGCCGCGGTCAGTGAGAGCGTCGAGCGCGCGCTGCGCTGCCATCTCGCCGAGGCCGAGCTTGCTCATAAGGTACTTCGAGTTCACTGCGGGCTGCCCGATTAGTGTGGGCAGCACCTTCCACGCCGCGGCGTCTGACCGGAGGCCCGTCATTTTCGCACGGGATTCCTCAAGCTGTTCGACAAGGTTGTCCACGAGCCCCCGACCCTGTAGTCGCGGCGACCCGGCTTGCCTGGGCGAACTCGCGGACTATTGGCCCGGCGTCGCCGCGCGGAAGGACCCCAGTGCCTCGAAGTAGCGCTCTGTGTGGACGAGGAGGCCCGCCGAGATCGGCACCGCAGTTGAGCCGACCAGACCTTTGTTGCGGAGGATCGACTGTGCCAGTGCTCGGCCGGTCCTGCCATTGCCGTCAGGGAACGGATGGATCGTTTCGAACTGTGCGTGGCTGACCGCGACCTGAACGAGCACGGGTAGGTCTTGACGGTCGACGAATCCAATCAGGTCTTTGATGGCACCGCGGATCCGGTCATGGTGTGGGGGCTACAAAGTCGGCCAATCGCGGGCCAGCTTCTCCGCGGCCGATCCACACAGCTTCCTCGCGAAAGCGGCCGGCGTCGAGTGGATCGAAGCCGCGCTGATGGATCATCAGCGCCTCGTGCATGGAAAGGATGGTCGCTTCAGTGATGTCGTCGGCCAGTTGGAGGGCCGCCTCCATCGCATGGACGTTGCCGAGGACAGTGAGAGCGTTCGCTTTATCGCCCTCATTGATCTCAGCGAGGGCGAGATGCTTCGCCGACGTCGTCAACTGCTCGATCTGCGAGCTGGAGGCCGACTCCGTGCGCAGCAGGATTGCCGTCATTGGTCCGAGTGCGGGGGGGTTGTTGGTGCCAAGTGTCTGCTGCGCATGCTTGTCGAAATCGACGAGCTGCCGTGTTGCATCCTCAACGTCGGCAAAAATTTCACCGGAGATGCTGGGAGTCCAGCCGGCAATAGACGCGGTGACGGCCGCTTCATAGGGGCCCGTCTGACGCACCACCTCTGCGCGTGAGAACATCTCAGGCGCTTGCGGCTTCCAGTCGAGGGTCTCGAATGAAACCGGAGTGATCGGGATGCGTGCCTCCGCAGGTGTTGGCATTCCGTCATCTTACCAACACTTAGGTGAATAAGTGTTGGTAAGCGGCAGAGCGCAAGCCATAAAACGCGTGCCCGGCTGCCCGTAGCTAGGATGGGGGGGAGTGAATTCGACCTTCAGCCTTCGCCCTGCCCGCACCAGCGATGTGGCGGCCATCAAGAGGCTTGTGGCGCCCCTGGCCGAGGAACGGATTCTCATGGCCAAGGAGACAGTGGCGTACTACGAGAGCCTTCAGGAATTCCGGATCGCCGAGTCTGATGAGGGTGAAGTCATTGGCTGTGGGGGGCCCTCCATGTGATGTGGGAGGACCTTGCGGAGATCCGCACCCTCGCCGCGGCTGACTCCTGGCGTGGGCGGGGTGTGGGTCACGTCCTGGTGGAGAACCTGCTGGAGGAAGCCCGGGCCCTTGGCGTGAGCCGCGTGTTCTGCCTGACTTTTGAGGTGGACTTCTTCAAGCGTCACGGGTTCGAAGTCATGGCGGACCAGTCTGCCGTGGATCCTCAGGTGTACTCCGAGCTGCTGCGCTCGCATGACGAAGGTGTGGCGGAGTTCCTGGATCTTGCCCGCGTGAAGCCCAATACTCTGGGCAACACCCGCATGATCAAGCAGCTCTAGCACCCTCGGATAGCACTCTCGCGCCACTGATACCGCGTCTACACGGCGGTCGATCAACCCTGCCCGATTATGAGTGATTTATTAGCCCTTCTCTTATATCCAGTTGATGGATAAACTGGTCTAGGCTTGCTGGGGGGGAAGCTTCCACCACATCGGTCAATTGAGAGAAGATCATGCAGTCCCACGCGTCCTTTTCAGATGTTTCAGAACTCCAACTCAGCGTGCGCGGTCCCGTGTTCACGCCTGCCGATCCGGGCTTTGCTCCCGAAGTAGCGGCCTTCAACCTCTCTACACAACACCAACCTGATCTGGCCTTCGGCGCCCTCGACGCAGAGGACGTTTCCACGGCTATTCGCTGGGCGGCAGAGCGGGGGGGAATGCCCGTCGCCGTCCAATCCACCGGACATGGTGCCACCAACGCCATTGAAGGTGGCCTGCTCATCAGCACCCGACGAATGCTGGAACTCAGCATCGATCCCGTTGAGAAGACGGCCCGCGTCGGTGCGGGCGTCCGCTGGAAGGCCGTGGTGGATCTCGCCGCGACCTTCGGCTTGATGGGGGGGCTCTGCGGTTCCACCACCGACGTCGGAGTGGTGGGCTACACCTTGGGCGGCGGCCTGCCCATCCTGGGGGGCGCAAATACGGCTTCGCTTCAGACCACGTGATTGCTTTCGAGCTCGTCACCGCCGACGGCACGCAGCGCCGGGTGACCAAGGACGAGAATTCGGAGCTGTTCTACCTCCTCCGGGGGGGCGGCAAGGGGGGGAACCTGGGCATCGTCACTGCCATGGAATTCCACCTCTTCCCGGGATCGGACCTCTTTGCCGGCGGACTGTACTACGACGGCGAGCATGCCGCTGCAGTCCTCGAGCAGTTCAGCGATTGGGTGACCTCGCTCCCCCCAGGAGGCATCGGCGTCGTTGGCTTTCCTGCGGTTGCCGGACATGGACATCGTTCCCGAGCCGCTGCGCGGTAAGTTCGTCGTTCATCTTCGTTACGCCTACCAGGGTGACGCGGCGGTGGCCTCGCGGCTGCTGGAGCCGATGCGCCAGAGTGCGCCTTTCATGATGGACGGGACCGGTCCATTGGATGCCACACAGTTCGACATGATCCATCAGGACCCGGACCAGCCCGTGCCCGTGCGCGAGCGGGGGGGCTTCCTGTTGGACCGTTTGGACAGTGGAGCAAAAGAGGCCATCCTGCGGCACTTCGGCCCCCGGCGTCGAAAGTCCCGTGTTGATGGCTGAGCTGCGGTTGCTCGGCGGCGCTTGGCCAAGAGCGCCGAAGGCGAGGACACCGTTGCGCCCGCGACGCCGCGTTCAGCTTCTTCATGGCTGGCATGGCGGTCCCGCCGCTGGCGGAGCTGCTTCCGGTAGTGTTCGACGCCGTTCGTGAGGACCTGCGCGACGCCTCCAATGGCGGGACTTTCGTGAACCTGCACGGCCACTTTGTTGACGCTGAGGATCGGGAGCGGGCCTGGGGGGGCCCGACAGTCCGCGAACGGCTGAGGAAGGCCAAAGCGGAGCTTGATCCGAAGAACATGTTCAGTTTCGGGCACGTTGTGGGGCTTCCGGTCATTGATCAGACCGTGCTGCTCGAGGACGTCGTCACCGCCGGCGGCGACGCCGTCCTGAACAGCTGAAGGGGGGGATGCGGACAATGGACCATAGGGTCACGTTCCCGGATTTTTCCGCTTTTCAGATCGACATTCCCCACGGGTCATGGCCGCACGAAGCCTCATGGCAGGACGCGGGGGGGCACTCGAACCCGGATCTGTACTCGGCCTTCTGGCCGGAGTACCGGGCCCGGAATGAGTCCGAGGTGGTGACAACACAAGCCGCCGAGGATTAGCGGATCCAGTGGATCAGCGAAAGGGACAGTCATTGGGGGGGGCTGTCCCTTCCGCTTTTAAGCGGTGGGCACCGTTCTTAGGCGCCGGCACCGCTATTTATGCACAGGCAAGGCCGCTAGGCCTACCGTGGCCCCAGCCGCCGGTAGTAGGGTCGGAGCACCAGCCACAGCACGCCCAGGAGCATCACATGAAAAAGCTCATCAATGATCCACGCGCCGTGGTGGACGAGTCCGTTGAAGGTTTCGGCATGGCCCATGCCGACATCGTGGACGTCCATCCCGAGCCTAAGTACGTCATCCGGAAAGGTGCTCCTGTAGCGGGCAAAGTCGCCTGATTTCCGGCGGAGGCAGCGGCCACGAGCCACTGCATGCGGGCTTCGTGGGCCTCGGCATGCTGGACGCGGCAGTCCCCGGCGCAGTCTTCACCTCGCCTACACCCGACCAAATCATCCCCGCGACCGTGGCGGTGGACTCAGGCGCCGGCGTCGTCCATATCGTGAAAAACTACACCGGCGATGTACTGAACTTCGAAACCGCCGCCGAAATGGCTCAAGCCGAAGGCGTTCACGTACGTTCGGTGCTGGTGAACGACGACGTCGCCGTGGAGGACTCGCTGTACACGGCTGGCCGGCGCGGCGTTGGCGGAACTGTCCTTGTGGAAAAGATCGCAGGTGCATCCGCCCAGCGTGGCGACGATCTTGACGCGGTCACGGCCATCGCCGAGCGCGTGGTGGCCAATGTGCGGACCATGGGTGTAGCCCTGTCCGGCTGCACGGTTCCGCACGCCGGGACGCCGAGCTTTGAGCTCGCGGAAGATGAGATCGAGATTGGCATCGGCATCCACGGTGAGCCTGGCCGGCACAAGATCGCCATGGAAAACGCTGACGCCATCACGGACCGCCTCTTGGAGCCTGTCCTTGAGGACCTTGCCCTCGCATCCGGGGGACAAGGTGCTTCTGTTCGTCAACGGCATGGGCGGCACCCCCCCTCAAAGCGAGCTGTACATCGTGTACCGGCGGGCGGCCCAGGTCCTCGCCGAGCGCGGCGCCACCGTGGAGCGCTCCTTGGTGGGGAACTACGTGACGTCCCTGGAGATGCAGGGTTGTTCAGTGTCGGTGCTGCGCCTCGATGAGGAGATGACCAGGCTCTGGGATGCCCCCCCGTCCACACGGCTGCCCTGCGGTGGGGGGGAGCCTGAGCATGGGGTTGGATGTTGATTGGGCTGTTGATTGGCTGAAGCTCTCCGCAAAAGCCATGGCCGAGCACCGGGTGGAACTGATTGAGTTGGACCGTGCCATTGGCGACTCGGACCACGGCGAGAACATGGACCGAGGTTTCCAAGCCGTGCTGCAGAAGCTCGATGAGACCCCCCCGCCTGAAACTCCGGGAGCAGCATTGAAAGCTGCGGCGATGGCGCTCATGTCCAAGGTGGGTGGGGGCTGCGGGACCGCTCTACGGCACAGCGTATCTGCGGGCCGCTACCTCTTTGGGGGACATCATCGATATTGATGCAGAGGCGCTGGCTGCGGCCTCGCAGCCGCCCGGGATGGGGGTGGTGGCCAGAGGTAAAGCCGAGCTCGGGGATAAGACGATGATCGACGCTTGGACGCCGGCCGTTGAAGCGGCCCAAATGGCCGCAACGGGCGGCTCTGACCCCCCCGTTGGCGTGTTGGAAGCGGCCGCGGAAGCTGCCGAAACAGGGGCCATGGCCACGGATCCGTTGGTGGCACGCAAAGGCCGGGCCAGCTATCTGGGGAGCGCAGCGCAGGGCATCGCGACCCCCCCGGCGCCGCTTCAACCGCCCTGCTCCTTCGCGCGGCCGCAGCTGCAGCTGCAGGCTCCACCGGTGACACGGGAACCGACGCCGTATGACGGTGGGGATAGTGGTTGTATCGCACAGTAGCAAGATCGCTGAGGGAGCGGTGGAACTTGCCGCGCAGATGGCTCCCGACGTCGAACTGGTCGCCGCCGGGGGGGAACCGACGACGAGCGCATCGGAACCAGCCTTGAGAAGGTGCTTGCCGCCGTCGAACAGTCCCTGGTGGATTCCGGCGGCGATGGCGTGGTGGTGCTGACCGATCTGGGTTCGGCCGTGATGACAGCGGAGTCGGCGGTGGAGTTCGCCAGCGATCCGGACGCTGTGCTCCTTGCTGATGCGCCGCTGGTTGAGGGCTCGTGGCCGCAGCCGTAGCCGCGCAAGGAGGTGCCGGCGTCGAGGATGTTCGCAAAGCGGCAGAGGCTGTGGCTTTTGGCAACGTGCCCGCAGGCGTGGGGGGGGTCCCGAGATCCCCGACGACAAGGATGAACCAGACGCAAGCGGCGAATTCGAAGTCATCAACCCCCTCGGAATGCATGCACGGCCTGCCGCGAAAATCGCCGGAGGCCTGTCCGGGCTGGACGCGGAGGTGACGGTCAACGGCGTCGACGGGATGTCCATCATGGCGCTGATGGCGCTCGCTGCGGGCAAGGGTTCCACCCTGCGGGTCGAAGCCCGCGGCAAGGATTCGTTGAAGGCGGTTGAATACGTGGGGCGGCTTGTGGAGGAAGGGTTCGGGGAGCTCTAGTTCAGGGAGATTTTCTCTCAAATATTGCTAAGTACACTGATTAGTGATGTTGTAGAGGTACAGGTTCACTACAAGGAAGAGGTGCGACACATGGGTGCTGACGACAAGATGGAGAACGCTGGCGAGAAGCTCGGTGGCAAGGCTAAGGAAGCCGCTGGAAAGCTGACGGATAACGAGCGACTGGAAGCCGAAGGCAAGGGCGACCAGACGAAGGCCGACCTCAAGGCGCCGGCGAGAAGCTGAAAGACGCTTTCAAGAAGGACTAAGAATCCAGGCAGGGCCGCTGCAATTGCAGCGGCCCTGCCTTGTTTTGACCCTTGTGAGGCGTCGCTCGGCGGCGCGCTATCTGATGGAGGAACTTCGTTGAACATACTGGTGAAAATTTTCGGCCTGGCAATTGGCCTCGGTGCCGGCGCGCTCGCAAACAAGACGCTGGAGGGCCTCTGGGAGAAGAAGACCGGCAAGCCTGCCCCCCCAAGGACAGCACGGACCTCAACGACTCACTCCCCGGTGTGCTGGTCTTCGCGGTTGTCTCGGCTGCCGTCGCAGCAGTAGTTCACGTTCTCACCCAGCGGGGCACCAAGAGCGCCCTGGCCCGCTTGAAGAAGACAGGTGACGAGGTTTAACAAATGGCTATAGCTAAATTCCCGAGTGTCGTCATCGATTGTCCCGACGCAGCCGCTCTGGCCGCCTTCTACGGCGAGCTTTTTGGGTGGGAAATCGAGGACAAGGGCGACTGGTTCGACATCCGACCCAGCGACGGCAGCAACTGCATCTCCTTCCAGCAAGTGGAGGTGTACCAAGCGCCAAAATGGCCCGGACAGACCATCCCGCAGCAAATGCACCTCGACATGGTGGTGGAGGACCTGGACAAGGGCGAGGAAGTTGCGCTTTCCTTGGGAGCGACCAAGGCCGACCATCAGCCTGGAGAGACGTTCAGGGTGTTCCTCGATCCGGCCGGGCACCGTTCTGCCTCTGCCTGAGCTAAGGCTTCCGGGTCTTAGCCCTGCTGCTGTCTTAGCCCTGCTGCGCGGCCCACTCGTCAACGCGGCGATTGCTCTCATCCTCGGACAAGTCCTCGACGCGCGTCATGATGGACCAGCGAACGCCGAACGGATCACGGATGCTGGCGTAGCGGTCACCTGAGACGAAGGTGGACAGCGGCTCACGGATGGTGGCTCCTGCTTGCTCTGCTTTTCTGACGAGTCCGTCTGCGCCCTGGCAGTAGAGGCCGAGGGAATAGCAGTCGTCCTCCCCCCCGCTCGGCGCCGGGACCAGGTGGTATTCCGGGTTGGGCTCGCCCAGTTGGAGGTGGCCGTTGCCGAAGTCGAGTTCGGCGTGGACCACGATCCCTCCCATTTCGGTTTCGCCCACAACCCGGGCCCCCAAACACGTCACGGTAGAACGCGATGGCTTCCTTGGCGTTGGGCACCGCAAGGAACGGCGTGAGGCTGGTCAGACCGTTCGGGATGCCATGGGTGGTGTATTCGCCATGGGCTGCAGTGGTGGACTCTGTGCTTGTAGTATCTGTCATGATTATGACGCTACGGGCCTTCTGCCAGCTAGCGCTTGGAGATTTGCGACAGCTTTGATGCGCTTGGGGGAAGGTCCAATGGAGGATTCGTTCAAGGGCATCCTCTATCCGGCAAGACTGCCCACCTTCCATCGCTTTCCGGTCCCGGCTCCCGTAGCTGACCTGGTGCAATGGTTCTGGATTCCGGAGTGGAACATCGAACCCGGCCGGTCATCCCGGCAGCACGTCATCGCCTACCCCCACGTCCAATCTGGTGGTGCAGGGCGACGTCGTCGAATTCTCCGGGCCCACTACCCGGGCGGCTTACCGCGACCTGACCGGCCAAGGTTGGGCTGTTGGCGCACTTCTCCGCCCGGCAGCGGTGCCGCTGTTCACCGACAATCCGGGAGCTCTCCGCGATCAGGAAATCGTTCTGGCGCTGGCTGACCTCCACGGCGCCGTGTCGGCAGCCATGACCCCGCCTTCCGGTGACACGCACGACGGCGGCGCTCGCCGCGAGGGGGGGCCGTGGAAGCCTTTGTTGCGTGGCTGGTTTCCTTGGAGTTTGTTGCTTCAGAGGAGGCATTGCTCGCCAACCGGATGGTGGACGTGATCGCTTCAGAGCCTGACGTTACAAGAATCGAGGACGTGGCTGCCTCCCTGGCGATCTCACCCAGAACACTGCAAAGAATCGCCGGAAAGTACGTCGGGCTGAGCCCTTCAGCCTGATCCGGCGTCGAAGATTGCAGGATGCCGCCGAGCGTACCCGGTCCGGCCCAACGGCGGACCTTGCCGCGATCGCCGTCGAACTTGGCTACGCCGACCATGCGCACCTGACGAACGACTTCCGGAAGTACCTGGGGGGGTTCACGCCGAGTTCGTACCGGCGGTCAGTTGAGGAGAAGCGGGGGCTAGCCTCGACGAGAAGCTGGTCCGCTCAGTTCGCTGGTGTGTTCAGACTGAAATAATCGCACTGCCATTGCTGGGTCCTTATGGCCTGCCGGTTGCTCACCTCCGACCATGGCGGATAAACCCGGAAGCCGCGCTTTCCACCGACGCCTTTCGCCGAGACGATCCCGTGCTGGACCAGCGCCGACGTGGGAAAGGCGAAATGGCCCATGTTGCTTCCTTCCCGTACTGTCACCACCAATAGCCCGATCCCGTCTTCTGCGGGGAAGGGTTCTGTGGATCCGTTCTGGGCGCGGCGCCACACCGCAACGAAGAGGCCCACTTTCGTGGGGGTGAGCTTGCCAACGCGGAACCGGATCCGTTCCGGCCCGAGGCTGGCGACGGCGGCGCCATACTCCTGATTGTCCGCCTCCGGCACTGGCAAGGAGTCCCACGAGACGGACTGACCCAGAGCCTTCAACGCCTCGGATACGTCGGGGGGGTGGACATCATGATCAGGCACGCTCCCATCTTAGGACGCGGCCCTAGCCTACCGCTGTCGCAGACCCTCTTCATCCAGCGTCAGGGCCGCAGAAATCACCCGCCCGCACTGCTCGCCATAGGGGTAGTCGCCCGTAGGCGTGAAGGTCAGTGTGCGGAGCGGCAACGCAATTCCCGCGGGGGGGGAAGTGCCGGTCACGGTCGCCTCGAGGGGGGGCTTTCACTGAGGGCGGGCAGCTCAAGAAAACCCTGAAGAGTCCCGTCCGGCGACGACGTCGCTGAGCACACGCCATCCGGAGTGCAGCCTTGGTCCACGGCTGTCGCCCCTGGGTTCAGCATGAGGTCTTTTTCCGTGCAGATTCCGTCCTGGCAGGCCTTCAACCGTAACGATGCAACGTCGTCCGCGTAGTCCGCGGCGACGGTCAGGGAAACACCGGCTACGTGCCCGATCGCCGGGCAGGCCACAGGTTCGGCGAAGCAACCGGGAAGCAGTGCTGCGGTTCCGGCAAGGGTCAAAGCCAATCCGATTCTGCCCATGCTTCAGAGTAGGACGGGGCGCAGCAACTGTCTCCAGCGTCCGCCAAAGAGACAGCTGCATCGTTACTCGTCGCCCAGTCCCGTGGCCGAACTGATACCGCAGCGGACGAACGCTACGCCGGAAGCCGCAGACCGCCGTCGTGCATTTCCGCCAAACCGTCCACCAACAGGCCCGCAAGTGCCCGCTCCAGCTGCTCGGGCGCCGAGTTGAGCCGGTGCAGTGCGGCGAGCGGGGATTCCGACGCCGGACGGCGCGAACCCGAGGTCTGCTGGCGCTTGCTCGAACATCTCGCGGGGGGGGACCGGGGGGGTGGCTGCTTCTCGGAGGACGGCCATCACGGCGCCGCGTACTTGGCGGTCCGTGCCGTGCCAGGACTGGCCCTTCGGGGGTGTACGACGGCGGCGGCTCACCGGCCGCGAGCCAGGCGCAACTGGAGCGAACAGGACAGTCAGCGCACTTGGGGGCTGCGGGCGGTGCAGACCATGGCGCCGAGTTCCATGACGGACGCGTTCCACCGCACGGATAAGTCCTGGTCCTCGGGCAGGAGGGCGTCAGCCAGCCGCATCTCCCCGGCGGTCAAGGCAGGAGCGGGGGAGCGCATTTCCGGAGATAAGCCGCGCGTGGACGCGCCGGATGTTGGTGTCCACCACGGTTTCGCGGCGGCCGAAAGCAAAGGCTGCGACGGCGGCCGCTGTGTAGTTGCCGACGCCCGGCAACCCCCCCAGAAGTTCAACGTAATTATCAGGGACCTGGCCGTCATGCTGCTCGCGCATTGCGACGGCGGCCGCGTGCAGTCGCAGGGCCCGGCGTGGGTAGCCGAGGCGACCCCAATGGCGGACGGCAGCGCCGGATGGCTCGTCGGCAAGGTGGGCGGGTGTGGGCCAGCGTTCCATCCAGTCCAGCCACACGGGGGAGCACCCGCACCACGGGTGTCTGTTGGAGCATCACTTCGCTGACCAGGATGCCCCCCCATGGGCTGCAATCGGGTTCGCGCCACGGAAGGTCGCGGGCGGTCTCGGCGAACCACTGATCAAGGGCTTGGTGGAGGCCTGCCAGCTGGCTGAATCGGGAAGTGTCATGCTGCCATCCACTGTAGTGGAATCCCGGGGGGGCCGCCACCCTTGGCAGTGCTCATGGCCGACGTCACACAGGCCGGGATTGGACCCCTGCGGCGTGGAGGTTAGGTGCCCACGCGACCGCGAGCCTAGCTAGAACCATGGCCAACAAGGGTAAGCAGCAGTCGACCGCGCGCACATCAGCGCCGGCGAAGGGTGCTGCCCGTGGCTCATCCCGCGCCGGTACACCGGGTAAAAGTGCCCCCGGCGAACAGGCGCCGACCGAGCCCTGCCGTGTATCGCCGTCGTCGGCAGGTGGTTTTTGGCGCCCTGCTGCTGGTCATCGCACTGATCGTTGGCGGAGTCGTGGCGCTCACGGGTGCGCTCGCCGGGAACCTGAACCGCAGGCAGTCAGCACGCCGGACGTATCAACGGCGCCGACGCAGGGGACTGTGCCGACAGGGTCAGCGGCGCCTTCGCCTTCGGCCTCGCCAACGCCTGTCTGCGATTTCAACCTGATGACCGTTGCCGCCAAGACCGACAAGCCCGCTTACGGCCCGGAGGAAAAGCCGCTGCTGACCATGACCATCACCAACGGCGGCACCGCCCCCCCGTGCGAGGTCAACGTGGGCACCTCCCAAATGGAGTACCTGCTGATGAGCGGATCGGACCGCATCTTCTCGTCAAAGGACTGCCAGACGGGCGGCGAGGACCTCATCAAGACCATCCAACCCGGCAAGAGCGAGACCGCAAACTTTCCGTGGCAACGCAACCGAACGCTGGAAGGCTGCGCCGAGATCACCGCCAAGCCTGGCGCTGGAGGGGGGGCCTACTACACGTTTGAAGCGCGCCTTGGGAACAAGTCCAGTGCCAAGGTTGCCTTCCAGCTGAACTAGCAGCCTTCGACGGCGGCAGCGGCTTAGAGGAACCGGTCCAGGAGGCTGGCCTCGGCCATGCGGCTCAGGCCCTCGCGGACTGTGCGGGCGCGTTGATCGCCGATGCCGTCCACGGTCATGAGGTCGTCGATAGTGGCTGCCATGAGGTTTTGGAGCCCGCCGAAGTAGTCCACCAAACGGTCTGCTACGGCCTTCGGCACGGACTTCAAGCCGGACAGTAGCCTGTAGCCCCCGCGGCTGCACGACGGCGTCCAACTGCTCCACCCCCGCCGGCGAAGCCGATGATGTGGCAATCCGGCTGAGGTCGATCAGTTCCGTGGGGGGGCCCAGATTGAGGAGGGCCTGGACGGCTTCCTCGATTTCCTCGGGCGTAGCGTTGGGATCGGAGTAGTCCCGGATGATGACATCGCTGCCCGGGCCGCGACCCACGGTGAGTTCTTCAACCTGGAGGGACAGCAGGCGGCCGTCTTCGCCCAGTTCCAGGACGTACTGGGCGATTTCCTCGGAGATGCGGCGGACCATTTCCTGGCGCTGCAGCGTGACCGCGACGTCCCGAACGGTAACCAGTGCCTCGATTTCCAGGGCAGAAAGAGAGCTGGTGACCTGGTCCAAGCGTGCGCTGTACCGCTCCAGGGTTGCGAGAGCCTGGTTGGCGCGGGCGAGGACCTTTTCGGAGCCCTCCAGGACGTGGCGCAGGCCGTTCACGTAGAGCGCGATGATTTGCATGGACTGGCTGACGGAAATGACGGGAACGCCGGTCTGGATCGCGACGCGCTCGGCGGTGCGGTGCCTGGTGCCGGATTCCTGGGTTTCAATGCTTGAATCGGGGACCAGCTGGACGGCTGCCCGGACAATGTTGCTGGCGTCCTTGTCGCAAATGATGGCGCCATCCATCTTGGCCAACTCACGGAGGCGTGTTGGGGAGAAATCGATGCCGATGTCGAATCCGCCCGAACAGATGGAATCGATGGTGCGATCGTAGCCCAGCACAATCAAAGCGCCTGTGCGTCCACGGAGGATCCGTTCCAGGCCATCACGCAATGGAGTTCCGGGTGCGACTCTGGCCAAGGTCGCCTTGAGCGACTCTTCCGGACTCCGGGCCATAGGGTTTCCCTTCGAAGGTGCAAGCCACGGCTCACAGACAAGCTGAATCGGGCGTCAGTGCGCTCTCCGAAAAATGCCCACATGACGACAAGCACAATGATAGGGCTTCCGGGCACCGTTAACCGCACCAGCAAGCCCCCAAAGTGGGTCATTTCGTTATGTTCGACGCTGCCTGCAAGGTGCATTTTCCGGGGCTGTCCCACAAGGGCACTTTGCGGAAGTTTGTCTGCTGACATGGGCGAATATAGCCAGTTGCTGTAGTTAATCCGCCCTTCGTGGAGGAAGATCGCCTAGTAATCCACCTGCCGCTTGAGCTTGTTCCCCCAGCCACAGCATCGCCAGGCTCACCACGAGGAAGCCGACGGAAATGGCTACGGCAAACACCACCACGCCGCCCCCAGCCACCAGCACGGGCGGGATCAATGAACCAATACGGGTACCAGTTGACGAATGCCCCGCGGATGAGGCTATAGACCAAATAGCCGATGGGATAGAGCAGCCAGTACCAGATGTGCTTGGGACGGAGAGTGGCCCTGGGCGGTTGGAACAACCAGTCCGCCACCATCACCACGGGGATCAGATAGTGCACCACGAAGTTGACCCAGGGGAGCAGGGAGCCGAGGTCCTCACCGGCCAGTAGTGCACCAAACACCAGCCCCACAACGGCCATGGCGATGGTGGCCGTGCCTCGGGTGACATCATCGATTTCACTGGGCCGCTTTCGTATCAGAACGCGATAGCCACTGATCAGCAGCACAAGGGCAGCGAAAATGTTGGACAGGTTGGTGAAGTAGCTGAAGAAGTTCCAGAGGTCATAGCCCATGCCCAGATGAACTGTCAGCTGGGTTCCCACTGCCACCAAGGTCAGAAGGCCAAAGAAAAAGCGTCCCCCCGATAAGCACATTCCGTTTGGTCATGTCTCTCATCCTCGCCGAAACCGCAGCTCAGAAGGCTCCCGACACCCCGGCAGGATTACGTGATCAGCAGTTCAAGTGCCTCAGCCAAGTGGCCTACTTCGCGCACGGAGAAACCGTCCGGGATAACGCCGGCACCTGCCGGGCTTGCCGGAACGATAGCGTGCGTGAACCCGAGACGGTGAGCTTCCTGGATGCGCTGGTTGATGCCCGGCACGGGACGCACTTCGCCGGCCAGGCCCACCTCGCCGAACGCAATGAGGCGCTGGGGGGGAGTGCTTTGCGGGATTTGGCCGATGCTACTGCCAGTGCAACAGCCAAGTCTGTGGCCGGTTCCGTGAGCTTCACGCCGCCCACGGTTGCCACATAGGAGTCGTCCTTGTGAAGCATGCAGCCGGCACGTTGCTGAAGTACTGCGAGCAACATGGCAACCCTGGAGCTTTCCAGCCCGCTGGTGGCACGGCGTGGTTGCGAGTTGGCACTTTCGGCCAACAGCGACTGAACCTCCGCCAGCAGCGGCCTGCGACCCTCCATGGTCACCGTGATGCAGGTTCCGGAGACCGGCTCCCGGGTCCGCGAAACGAACAGTCCGCTGGGATCGGCCAACCCCCCCTCGATGCCGGCCTCATTGAGATCAAAGCATCCGACGTCGTCCGTGGCCCCCCCGTAGCGGTTCTTCACAGCCCGGAGCAGCCGCAGACGTGAGTGGCGCTCGCCTTCGAACTGGCATACGACGTCCACCAGGTGTTCCAGCAAGCGCGGCCCTGCGATGGTGCCTTCCTTGGTCACGTGGCCCACCAGCAGCGTTGTCATGTTGCGTCGCTTGGCCGCAGAAATGATCGACGCCGCGACCTCGCGCACCTGGGAGACGCCGCCGGCGCTGCCCTCCACGTCCGCACTGCTCAGGGTTTGTACGGAGTCCACAATCAGCAGCTTGGGCTCAAGCTTCTCCACCTGGCCCAGCGCCTGCCCCCCCAGGTCGGTTTCCGCGGAGAGATAAAGAGTATGGGCGACGGCGTCGATTCGCTCAGCGCGCAGCTTGACCTGCGCAGCGGATTCCTCGCCCGTGATGTAGAGGACGTCCTGCCCCGTGCGGGCGAACTTCGCCGCGACGTCCAGCAGGAGCGTGGACTTTCCGACGCCGGGTTCCCCCCCGCCAGCAGGATGACGGCACCTGGAACGAGCCCTCCGCCCAGGACGCGGTCGAGTTCGTCAACGCCAGTGGGCAGGAACGCCGCTGTGGTCCCATCCACCTCAGCGATACGGCGGGCAGGCTCCAAAACGGTAGCGGCCGCCGTCGTACGCGCTACCGTGGCGCCGTACTCCTCCACTGTTCCCCCCCAGCCTGGCACTCGCCGCAGCGGCCCACCCACTTGATGGCGGTCCAGCCGCATTCGGCGCACTTGTAGGCGGGTGTTTTGGATGCTCGGGAGGTCTTGGAAGCCATGGGTTCAAGCGTAGTGGCGGGCACCGACAGGATTAGCCGCCGAGGTGGCACTTAATGACCGTGCTGGGCCGTGGCATCGTCATCAAATGCCATCTCGGCACAAGCTACAACGCCGGGAGCACCGCCCGGGCTCGTCCGGCTCCATCCCGCTCGCTTCCAGCAGGTCCACCATGAGCGGACGGAAAAGCATGACTACGGTTTCGCCCTCGAGCCTCTGGACGTCCAGCATCTTGGGATGCAGGCGGGCTGCGATATCTGAAAGATCATTCCGGGCACGGCGGAGATGCACGCGGCGGGTACCCTCACTTTGCTCGGACAAGCCGATGTTCATCTCATCAATCGCGGCCGCAGTTTCCTGAAGGACATCGGAGATGCTGTCGATCGCTTCATCGGACAACGCTGCATGGTTGATTGCGCTGGTGAGGCGCCGCGCAAACACCCGGCTGTTACGGAGCGCGAGGTCAATGTACTCCAGCGAATGCTCCAAGCCGGCGAGTTCGTCGCGATGCCTGCGGTGGGCCGGAGCCAGGGTGGCAACTTCACCGGAAGCGCGCAAAGTCTGCCGCATCCGGTCCACCAATGGCTGGCAGTTCCGACCGCGGATCAGGGCGTGCCACGCAGTAGTGGAGTCGCTCTCGGTCAATGCCTTGGCGCACTCACGGAGCACCTCCGCGAGCTCATGAAGAATTTTCTGGACGTCCTTCCGGGGCTCCCGTCGCGGATCTTTGGGCACCAGGATGGTCACCAGCAACGCGAACACTCCACCGATCACGGCGTCGAGGCTTCGCGTAAACGGCCCGCCGGCCGGCGCCGGCAGCAGCACCACCAGCAACGACTGCAGTCCCAGCTGGGTGGTGAAGATCGTGCCGCTGTCCAGGAACCTGGCTAGCAGGATGGAGAAAAGAAGCACGACGGCGGCCTGCCAGATCCCGGCGCCCAGCCAGTGAAGCAACAGGTCACCAACCACGATGCCCAGCGTGCAGCCAAGGCCTACCTCGATCACGCGACGCAGCCGCGGATCGCGGGAGAAGCCAAGGGCAATCAACGAAGAGGTAGCCGCGAACAGGGGTCCTTGGTGGCCCAGTACATACTCGGCGAAAGCGTAGGCACCGACGGCGCACACCGTCATCTGAACGGCCGGAGTCAGGGAATTGCGGCTGCGGACCAGGCCCGTCCGGACTCTGGCGCGCAGGAACCTCTTGCTTGCAGAAAATCCTTTCGCGGCAGCCATGCCTTCCAGTCTATTTGCCCGCCCCCTCAACTACCGCAAGCCGGGTGCCGCTCAAGGTGGCACGCGCCACATAACCCAATGGTCCGCCGTCGTTCACCTTCCGTTCACCTTTCACCGCAGATCCCGTTACCTGCACTCCTTACCTTCAGTAAAGGAACAAAAAGGTCCACAGCTCGCGCACGCCGAAATCTCCGTTCGGCCCGCATCGAAGAATCCTGGAAGGGGCACATCCAAGTGAAGGCAACTCACTTCGGCCGCAACGCGGCAATCGCGGTCATCGCAGCCGGCGCTCTCGCGCTCACTGCTTGCGGTTCAGACAACGCAACGGGCACCACTGGCGGCACCCAGTCGGCAGCCTCCGGCCCCCCCAAGGTCACCGGCACCCTGACCGGCATTGGCGCTTCCTCCACCGGCGCAGCCATGGACGCCTGGAAGGCCGGCTTCTCCGCCGCGAACTCCGGCGCAACTGTTCAGTACTCCCCCCCGGATGGTTCCGGCGCAGGCCGCAAGGCCATCATCGACGGCTCGGCACAGTTCGCCGGCTCCGACGCCTACCTGAAGGACGAAGAGCTCGAGAGCTCCAAGGCCAAGTGCGGCCCCCCCGAAGGCGCCATCAACATCCCGGTGTACATCTCCCCCCCGATCGCTGTTGCCTTCAACGTTCCCGGCGTCACGGACCTGAAGCTGGACGCCACCACCGTGGCCAAGATCTTCCGCGGCCAAATCGCCAACTGGAACGATCCCGCAATCGCTGCCCTCAACGAAGGCGTCACGCTGCCGGACCTCAAGGTCACCCCCCCGTGAACCGCTCCGATGACTCCGGCACCACCACCAACTTCACCGACTACCTCGCATCTGCTGCACCCGAGGTTTGGACGGACAAGGCTGCCGGCATCTGGCCCGCAAGCCTCGCCGGCGAGAACGCCAAGGGCACCTCCGGCGTCGTCAAGACCGTCACCGACACCCCGGGTGCCGTGACCTACGCTGATGACTCCGCTGTCTCCGGCAAGCTGGGCACCGCGTCCATCAAGGTGGGCGAAGAGTTCGTCAAGATCTCCGCAGAAGCCGCTGCCAAGGCTGTCGAAGCAGGCAAGCCTGTTGAGGGCCGCGCCGCCAACGATGTCGCCATCAAGCTGGACCGCAAGACCACCGCATCGGCGCCTACCCCCGTAGTCCTCGTCTCGTACCACGTTGTCTGCACCACCTACGAGACCAAGGAAGTTGCTGACCTGGTCAAGGGCTTCGAAAGCTACGTCGTTTCCGACGAGGGACAGAAGACCGCCGCTGACGCCGCGAAGTCCGCACCGCTCTCCAAGACGCTGCAGGACAAGGCCAAGGCCGCTATCGAAACCATCAAGCCAAGGCCTAAGGTTTCCCGGCGGGTTTGCTGAACCCGGCTGAACACTGAAGTTCCCTGTCCCGCGCGACGTGGCCGCAGAGCGCTCGCGCGGGGCAGGGAACTTAGCCATGTAAGACCAGTTCACTGAGACTGAAGGATCGTGAAGTGACCACCAACTCCCTGACAACCTCCCAAGGCGCAGGACGCGCCGGGGACAAGGTTTTCTCCGGGGGGGCCGCCATGGCCGCAGGTGCCTGATTCTCGCGGTCCTCTTCGGAGTCGCGCTATTCCTTGTGGTGCAGGCAATTCCCGCCCTCACTGCCCCGGCTGAGGACATCCAGGGCGGCAACGGCTTCTTCGCCTATATCGCCCCCGATCGTGGTGGGCACATTGATTGCCGCCGTGATCGCCCTCGTCATCGCCACTCCCGTGGCCATCGGCGTGGCATTGTTCATCTCGCACTACGCCCCCCGCGCCGGCTCGCTTCGGGCCTCGGCTACGTGGTGGACCTGCTCGCAGCCATCCCCCCCTCCGTTGTTTACGGCGCCTGGGGTGCAGCTTTCCTGGCCAAGGAAATCTCCCCCCCGCCTACGACTGGCTGGCCACGTACCTCGCTGGATCCCGATCTTCGAAGGACCGGCATCCGCCACGGGTAAGACCATCCTGACCGCCGGCATCGTCCTGTCCGTCATGGTCCTTCCCATCATCACCTCCCTGTCCCGCGAAATCTTCCTGCAGACCCCCCCCAAGCTGCACGAGGAAGCAGCGCTCGCACTTGGAGCTACCCGCTGGGAAATGATCAAGATGGCCGTGCTGCCCTTCGGCCGCCCCCCCGGCATCATCAGCGCCATCATGCTGGGCCTCGGCCGAGCACTCGGTGAGACCATGGCCGTTGCCTTGGTGCTCTCGTCCGGTGTCCTGACTGCAAGCCTCATCCAGTCCGGCAACCAGACCATCGCCGCGGAAATCGCCCTGAACTTCCCCGAAGCCAGCGGTATCAAGGTCAACACGTTGATCGCAGCCGGCTTGGTGCTGTTCGTCATCACCCTTGGCGTCAACATGATCGCCCGCTGGATCATCACCCGGCACAAAGAATTCTCGGGAGCCAACTAAATGTCCGCCACAGTAGTCCGCAAGCGCTCAGCGCTCACCAAGGGCCAACTGCCCAAGTCGCGCCCTACATTGTCCTGGCCGTCGCGCTCATTGTCGGCGCGGCCATCCTGGCGCTCATCGGCTTCAACGCCTTCGGCTGGGGGGCATCGTCTCCGCCATCCTGTTCGCGGTGGGGGGGCTGGTCTCCTGGAGCGGCGCTGTTGAAGGCGCCCGCAAAGCCAAGGACAAGCTCGCCACGTGCCTGGTGGTCGGTGCCTTCCTGGTTGCATTGCTGCCCTGATCTCGGTCATCGTCACCGTCCTGGTCAACGGCATCCCCCCCGGGCTCATCACACCCGGCTTCCTGGGCACCTCCATGAACGGTGTTACCGGTGCCTTCGATAACAAGGCAGTGGAGGAAGGCGCACCCGTCCTCGGCGGTATCTACCACGCGCTGCTGGGCACCATCCAGATAACGCTCCTTGCCACGGTGATCTCCGTGCCCGTGGGCCTCCTGACTTCCATCTACCTGGTGGAATACGGCAACGACCGTCCGCTGGCCCGCGCCATCACGTTCTTCGTGGATGTCATGACCGGCATCCCGTCGATCGTGGCCGGCCTTTTTGCGGCAGCGTTCTTCTTCGCCATCGTGGGCCCCCCCGGCACCAAGACCGGTGCGGTAGCCGCCGTCGCGCTTTCTGTCCTGATGATCCCTGTTGTGGTCCGCTCCAGCGAGGAAATGCTCAAGATCGTCCCGAACGAGCTCCGCGAGGCATCGTACGCGCTGGGCGTGCGGAAGTGGCGCACCATCACCAAAGTGGTCATTCCGACGGCGATCTCCGGCATCGCGTCCGGCGTCACCTTGGCGATCGCCCGCGTCATCGGTGAAACTGCGCCGATCCTGGTCACCGCCGGGTTCGCGACCACCATCAACAACAATGTGTTCGGTGGCTGGATGGCCTCGCTGCCCACGTTCATTTACACGCAGATCCTCAACCCGACGTCGCCGTCCAACCCTGGCCCCTCGGACCAGCGTGCTTGGGGGGGCGCCGCGCTGGTGCTGATCATCCTGGTGATGCTCCTGAACCTCGGAGCCCGCCTCATTGCCCGTCTGTTCGCACCCAAAACGGGACGCTAGCCGGGCCGGCCAACGGTTACCCGGCGGCCCCTTCAAACTTCCACACCCCCCCAAGGAACAAAGGAACACCATGTCTAAGCGCATCGACGTCAAAGACCTGAATGTCTACTACGGCAACTTCCTGGCCGTCGAGGACGTCAACATCAACATCCAAGCCAAGTCCGTCACGGCTTTCATCGGCCCGTCCGGCTGCGGCAAGTCCACCTTCCTCCGCACACTGAACCGCATGCACGAGGTCCTTCCCGGCGCACGCGTTGAGGGCGAGGTCCTCCTGGACGGGGGGGACAACCTCTACGGACCCGGTGTTGACCCAGTGACCGTCCGCACCCAGGTTGGTATGGTTTTCCAGCGCCCCAACCCGTTCCCCACCATGTCCATCCGTGACAACGTGCTGGCCGGCGTGAAGCTGAACAACAAGAAGATTTCCAAGGGCGCAGCTGACGCCTGGTGGAGAAGTCGCTGGTGGGAGCCAACCTCTGGAACGAGGTCAAGGACCGCCTGGACAAGCCCGGCTCCGGCCTTTCCGGTGGTCAGCAGCAGCGCCTCTGCATCGCCCGCGCCATCGCCGTCGAGCCCCCCCAGGTGATCCTCATGGACGAGCCCTGCTCGGCCTTGGACCCCATCTCCACTTTGGCCGTTGAGGACTCATCAACGAGCTCAAGGACCAGTACACCGTGGTGATCGTTACCCACAACATGCAGCAGGCTGCGCGTGTGTCCGACAAGACCGCGTTCTTCAACATTGCGGGCACCGGCAAGCCCGGCAAGCTGATCGAGTTCGCTGACACCACCAGCATCTTCAACAACCCTGGCCAGAAAGCAACGGAAGACTACGTCTCCGGCCGCTTCGGATAAGGGGTTCTACAGGTTCCGGCTTCTATGGGGGGAGTCGGCACAGAACGACGGCGGCCGTCGCCTTGGGGGGTACGGCCGCCGTCGTTTTTCTTACCCAAGTAGGTCGCAGCAGAGCGCGTTTTGAGCCTTCATAACGCGCTCTGCTGCGACTTACTTGGGTTTAGAGGTCAGCGAGGGGGCGAGAACGCCAGCTCCAGGATGAAGGCCGCGGCTGCCGTGATCAACGGTGTGGCCACCCAGAACAACAGGACCTCCTGACCAAGCGCCTGTTGACGGTGTGGAACCGCTGGTTCACGCCCGAACCCAGCACGGAGGCGGTCAACGTATGGGTGGTGGAAAGCGGCAGGTGAAATCCGATTGCGCCGATGAAGAGCATCACGGACGTCAGGGTCTGCGCCACGAAACCGCGCAGCGGATCCACCCGAATGAGTTTGTGGCCGAGGGTGTGGGAGATTCGCCAGCCGCCAAACATGGTCCCTGCAGTGAGCATGATGGCGGTGAGCAGGAGGATCCAGAGAGGTACGTCGCTGCCGCTGGACAAGCCCGCGGCCACCATGGCCAGGACCATGACGGCGGCCGTGCGCTGGCCGTCCTGGAGCCCGTGGCCGAATGCCACAGCGGCGGTTGAGATGGCCTGCGCCCGCCGGAACCGACGGTTTACAACGTTCGGTTGGGTGTAGCGCGCAGCCCACGTCACAGGCCACACCAGCAGGTATGCAGCCACGAAGGCGATGACAGGGGAGAGCACCAGGGGGGGCAGGGCCACCTGGGTCAGCAGGACATTGTCCATGCCTCCTACCGCGTTGCCGCCCACAAGGACACTCGCGGCCCCGGCACCGATCAGGCCGCCGACCAATGAGTTCGTGGAGGACAAGGGAATTCCTCGCCACCACGCGTACACGCCCCCCCACAAGATGGCCGCTGTGAGCGCGGCCGCCAGCATGGTGAGGCCACTGGTGCCCTCCGGCAACGTGATCCACGATTGCGTAAAGGCGAGGATGAAGGTGCCGCTGAGCATGGCACCCACAAAATTGAAGACTGCAGCCAAAAGCACGGCGACTGACGGCGTGAGGGCGCGGGTCCGCGTGGACAGCGCGACGGCGTTGGAGACGTCGCGGAAGCCGTTGAGGAATGCGAACCCGGAGGCCAGAGCAACCACGAGGATCAGGAAGGCGATGGTCACGTCATGATTCCTTGACGATGATGCTGCCTACCTGGGTGGCGACCTTCCGCATGTCCTTGGTAACTTCCACCAGCTGGTTGGCGATGTCCCGGTGCCGCGCGTACTGCGTGGACTTCATATCCTTGAGCATCTCGGCCACCCAGATCCGGTGCGACCGCTCTGCGCGTTTGGCCAGCCGAAGGATCTCGATCCAGTAGTCCTCAAGTTCGTCCAGGTCCTCAAGCTTCCGCATCGCATCCACCGTGAGCTCGGCCTGCCGGCTGATGATCTCCAACTGGTCTGCAGCGCGCTTGGGGAGCCGATCCAGCTTGTAGAGAGCTACAAGATCTCCGGCGGCGTCCAACTTCTCCATGGCCTCATTGAGGTGGCGGGAGAGCGTATACATGTCCTCGCGGGGGAGCGGGTTCACAAAGCTGGTGCGCATGTGAGTCAGCAGCGCGAAATGCAGGTCCAAGGACTTGGACTCGTGCTCGTGCAATTCTTCGGCGAGACGCTGGTGCTCACTGGCGGGCGCCCCGAGTATCTCCGAGAGCGTTCCAGTAGCGGCAACGATGACGCCGGCCATCTGCGCGAGCAGTACGAGCCCGGCAGGTTCCTGGGGAAAAAGGCGCAGCTTCATTTCGCTTCCGGGCTGGGGACGGATGGGCACGGGTGGTTTGACTTGACGCCGCCCGTTTCGCTCCCAACTTTACCGGCACCACACCGGCGTCCGGGAAGCGCGGGACGCCGTGGCGGGCAGTTGTCCCCATCGCTGAGCCTCCGTAACCGTGCAACACTGGGTAAGAACTTAATTAATCCACTCAATGGGGGAACTATGCGATTCAACAATGTAGTGAAAATCACGGGCCTCGCCGCTGCCGGCCTGCTGGCCCTGACCGCCTGTGGCGGAGCAACGGCGGGCCCGACGACGGCTGGTCCCGAATCGTCGTCGTCCTCGTCTGCGTCCAACTCGCCTTCAGCGTCTGCTTCCCCCCCGTTGGCCTCGACTTCGTCAGAAGCGCCGGCACCTCCTCGGGTTCTTACAAGGTAGCGGCCTGGGCGCTGCCCATCTCGGAAGCAGGGGGACAAGCTGGGCAGCCTCAAGGGCGACAGCTTCAGCGTAGACATCTACCAGGTGGCCACCGATGTCGCGTCCAAGGACAGCATGTTCGTGGACAAGGAAACCAAGGAAAACCTGCTCAAGAAGGGCGATCCGGTGGTGTACCTGAACTATGTGGTCACCAACACCTCGTCCGCGGACATTCCCCTGAGCCACTCGCTGATCACTCCCAGCGCAAAGTACACGGACTGGAAGTACATGGGCGGAATGCTTCGGACTCCAGTAGCGACGGTATAAGAAGCACGGCTCAGCAGCTCCGGCACCAAGCTCAAGGAAGAGGCCCCGTTCGTTCTGAAGCCGGGCGAGTCCTTCAATATTGCGGAGAACTTCGCCTACACCGCGGGCAAGGAAACCGAGATCGAGGCGACCATGACTCCTGCTGCAGCAGACGGCAAGCTGGACCACGACAAGAAGGAAAAGGCCGAAACCACGGTCACGCTGAAGTAGTTTTCAGCGCGTTTGCCCGGGTCTGCCACGGTGCAAGCCCGGGCAAAGCTGCGTCTGGGCATAAAAATGGTGCCGAACCGGATACGCCTCTCGGCGGTAGGCCGCTCGAAGCGGCTGTAAGTTGAAGCCCGGGGGTTTCGCGGTTCGACACCAGTTTTAGTTTTCACCGTCAGGCGGGCTAAGTCAACATTGACAGTCCGGGCCCGACGTGGGTACGTTTTGCCCTTTTACCTGGTTAGTCGAGCTCTCCCAAGCGCCACGCATTGGCCGCGTGCTCGAGGTCTTCGGCAGTCTTCACCAGCTGGTGCGAATTACGTGTGAGCTTGCTGGCGTGGCCCTCGTTGCTGTGTTCCGCGCCGTCGGCAAGAGTCGCTTGGCCGAGCGCCACCACGCGGCAGAACGCGGCGGAGCGTTCCAGCGCGACGTCGAACTCGCCGTCGAAAGCGCCGGACAAAATGGCGTCAGCCATAGTCTTCATTTCGTCGGCTCCCGGCGGCTCTGCTGCGCCGGCCACCACGTTGGAAACCTGTGCGGTGTCACGTCCTGCCCTGAAATAGACGGAGATCCGTTCGGGGGGGTTCTGGATGGTGGCGGCACGGAGGGCATAGAGCCTCCAAAGAGCGCCGGGCAAGGAGCGCGCAGGGCTCTCGGCCCACATCTCGGCGATGGCTTCGAGGCCCTGCTCGTCAGCCAGCTTCACCAGGCGGTGGGTGACCTTGGGGGTCATCGCTGTCCCGGCCGCGTCTCACCAGCGCCTGCGCGGCCAGATGGGCTGCCTCCGAAACCCGGGCGGGATCTGCCCCCCCGCCCGCGAACGGCTCGAAATCGATGGGCGCGAAGGGCTTGGGTTTGTGATGCCTGTTCGCTCCGCCGTACGCACGTGATCCTGGCTGTTCGCTCATGAGTTCACCGTACTCCTGTGCTCTGGTGGGGGTCGAGTAACGGTTGCCGGGGGCTGCCGTTCGTGCTCTCGGCGTGCCGTCACCACCTACTTTGCCGCCACCCGGGGGCCCGACACGCCGCAGCCGCCGCGCGCCGCCGTCGAACTTCTCCCAAAGCAGGTGACGACGGCGCATGCCGCCTTGAGTTCCGCAACGGCCTTGACGTTGGGGTACAGTATTCATGGCTGTTTCTACAGCTGGAGGGGCCTTTAGCTCAGTTGGTAGAGCATCGGACTTTTAATCCGTGGGTCGTGGGTTCGATCCCCCCCACAGGGCCCACCCTCCAAGACAGGCCGGAGACGTTGAGTCTCCGGCCTGTTTTTTTGTTTCCCTCGCCCCATGAATCCTGCTTTGGTACGAATCTCCCGCCGCACAACGGTGTGGTCAGCAAACAAGGGTGAGTCTGGGTGTGCTGAAAGTCAGAGTTCCGCACGCCGGGCAATGATGGCGGCATGTGGGCGGCTCCGGGGGGGTCGACGCGGGAGTGGGTGCTGACAACTGTGAACCCGGCCGTCCGAAGCCGAGCCGACAGCTCCTCCACAGGCCAGAAGTAAGCCGGAGTCACCGCATGAGGGAAAACCTCAAGGGCGGGACCTTCGAAGAAGCCGAGCAGAAGGCTCCCGCCGGGCTTGATGCACCGGGAGAACTCGTCCAGAACCGCATCGATGGCATCAGGGGGAGTGTGAATCACCGAGTACCAGGCGAGGATCCCTGCTAGTGACCGATCCGCCGTCGGCAATCTTTCAATTGATCCGACAGAGAACTGAGCGTCCGGGTAATGCTGCCTGGCAGTTTTGATGAACGCCTGGACCAAGTCCACGCCCTCGACGGACACTCCGGCGGAGTGCAGGAAGTCCGTCCAGTGTCCGGGTCCGCAGCCGGCGTCGATTACCTTGCCGGAAAGGCCCCGTGCCCACGCGAGAATCAGCTGCTGATCGGCCGGATGCGTGCAGCTGATCGACCCGAACAGCGAGGTGTACTCGGCTGCGCGGGCGGAATAGGCGGCTGTAACGTTCCCGGATGACATGGGACTCAGCCTATGTGGGACGCAAACCCGCTTCGGTACGAATCTCCCGCCGCACAACGGTGTGCCCGACAAACAAGAGCGGGCCTGGGAGAGCCGGGTGAAGAAAACCCTTGACTCACACCCCCCCTCAGCACAGTCAGCATAGTTTCTATAACGTTGTAGAAACCGGCAAAAGCAGCAACCCAGCAGATAAGGACTCACCCTTTGGGAAATCAAGAGAACCCCCACGGCCAAAATCACCCTTGACCCCGCGTTCGTGGTCGGCCCCCGTCAGGAGGAAGACGTTCGGCGCTTTCGTGGAGCACCTGGCCGCTGCGTCTACACGGGCATCTTCGAGCCCGAGCACCCCAAGGCCGATGACGACGGGTTCCGCACCGACGTCCTGGAGCTCACCAAGGAACTGGGCGTCTCCACGGTCCGGTATCCGGGCGGCAACTTCGTGTCGGGCTATCGCTGGGAAGACGGAGTTGGGCCGAAGGAAGACCGCCCCCCCACGCGGCTCGACCTCGCCTGGCACTCCAGCGACCCGAACCTGGTGGGCGTGGACGAGTTCGCCAAGTGGTCCGAGAAGGCCGGCGTCGAGCCCATGATGGCCGTCAACCTGGGCACTCGAGGAACCCAGGAAGCTTTGGATCTGCTGGAATATTCCAACATCAAGGGTGGAACGGCCCTGTCCGAACAGCGCAAGGCGAATGGCGCCGTCGAGCCCCCACAACATTAAAATGTGGTGCCTCGGAAACGAAATGGACGGCTTCTGGCAGATCGGCCATAAGAAGGCGGGCGAGTACGCGCGGGTTGCCGCCGAAACGGCGCGGGCAATGCGCATGGTCACCCCCCCGGATCTTGAACTGGTTGCCTGCGGAAGTTCGGCACCCACCATGCCGACGTTTGGTGAATGGGAGCGTGTGGTCCTCAGCGAGACCTATGAACTGGTGGACCTGATCTCGGCGCACCAGTACTTCGAGGACTTCGGAGACCTGCAGGAGCATCTCTCCGCCGGGCACCGCATGGAAGCCTTCATCAAGGACCTCGTGTCCCACATCGACCATGTAAAGTCGGCCACTAAGTCCGAGAAGCAGGTCAACATTTCCTTCGATGAATGGAATGTCTGGCACATGTCCCGCGACGAGTCCAAGGCCCCCACCGGGGGGGACGACTGGCCTGTCGCGCCCGTGCTGCTCGAGGACCGCTACACGGTGGCGGACGCCGTGGTGGTGGGCGACCTGCTCATCACGCTGCTGCGCAACACGGACCGCGTCCACTCCGCGAGCCTCGCGCAGTTGGTCAACGTGATCGCGCCGATCATGACTGAGCCAGGCGGCCGCGCCTGGAAGCAGACCACCTTCCACCCGTTCGCGCTCACCTCGCAGCACGCCTCGGGCACAGTGCTGAACCTCGCCGTCGAATCCCCCCCACGGCTTTCCAGCGAAAAGACGTCCGGATTCACGTCGCTGTCAGCTGTGGCAACCTATGACGCCGAAGCCAACGAGGCCGTGGTGTTCGCTGTGAACCGCTCTGCCGCCGAGGCGCTGACGTTGGATGCCGCCGTCGGAAGCCTGAACCCCCCCGCGAGGATCATCGAGGCTGTCACCTACACGAACAAGGACCCGTACTGGCAGGCGACGGCTGACGATTCGACGTCGGTCCTGCGTCCGAAAACGTCAGTGTGAAGCTCGACGGCGGCCGCCTCACCGCCGAGCTTCCGGCCGTGAGCTGGAGCATGATCCGCTTGGCCCTCAACTCCTAGGCAATAACCTGCGAACCGTCCCTGAAGATCGGGTACGCCGAAATGGGCGTAACCGTGGCAGTCGGGGGTGGGCTCCGGTGCCTGCGTTGCAGGTGCCGGGGGCCGGCTCGTCGCCAGTCACGATTTCCATTGACTCCATGTCCAGCAGGCGGCGGCTGCCGGTTTCGTCCTGGAGCCAAAAAAGGTCGGTGCCGGCCACTGTTTTCACTACGGTGCCCCCCCGATGATAGAGGCGGCCGTTGTGCCACGCCTCGATGAACTCGCCCGGCTTCAGCGCATGTGGTTCATCCTGGCTTCCGGGCAATGTGCCGAACGCCTGCGCCAGGCTTGCCTGCGTCTTCAGTGCCTGGAAAAGATCCCTGTTTACAATGCTCATGTCTGCACCCCCTCAGCTGGCTGCGCGTCTTCTATAGGACCCAGCTTTGCGCAAGTTTGTTGCGGGCGCGTTGCAGGAAAATGTGCGGTGTGTGTCGGGTGGAGGGCTGTGATGGGATGTACTCAACGAAGGCGATCGAGAACATGCTCCTGGCCTTGGAAGCTGCCGGCGCCGGAATCCAGGACGTCGTTTCCACCGTGTCCTGGTCGCCTCAACGCAGCAGGCAGACTTGGTTGCAGCATGGGAGGTGGTGCGTGCTGCCTTCGGAGATCACGATGTCCCCCAGCACCCTGATGGGCGTCACAGTCCTCGGCTATGACCACCAGTTGGTGGAAATCGAGGCGGTCGCCGCCGTGATGGACCCCGTATGAACGGCCTGATCTGCAACGATGTATGACAACGTACAGAAGGAGCACCTGCATGGCGGTCACCATGAACGACGTCGCACGCGCGGCGGGAGTCTCGTTGAAGACGGTCTCCAACGTCATCAACAACTACGAGTTCATCCGGCCCGCCACCAAACAACGCGTCCTCGATGCGATCGACGAGCTCGGCTACGAAACCAACCTGACGGCCCGCAGCCTCCGATCCGGTAAGACCAGCATGCTCGGATTGGTTCTCGCCGACCTCTCCATCCCGTACTACGCCGAGCTCGCCTCGGACATCATGAAGGCGGCGTGGGCCCGCGGTTACCGTGTCCTGGTGGAGCAGTCCGGCAACGAGCCAGAGCACGAGAAAGCTGCGCTTCAAGGACAGTTCCGCAGCCTCACGGACGGCCTCCTCTTCATCCCGCTAGCGCTCGACGCCGAACAGATCATCTCCGCTGCCGGTAAGAAACCGCTGGTCCTCCTGGGCGAATTCGTACAGGACCCGCGGCTGGACATGGTCCTCATCCAAAACCAGGAAGCTGCCGCCGCGGTTACCACGCACTTGCTGGCGGGTGGCCGCCGTCGTATAGCAGTCCTGGGAGCGCACGACGGCGACGAAGCCGGCAGCAATGGCCTTCGCCTCCGCGGGTACCGGGCTGCGCTCGCTGCCGCAGGTGTGGAGCATGACCCGGCGTTGGTGGTCCCCCCCTGCGATTGGCGTCGCGACGCCGGGGCGGACGCCACCGCGAGTTTGTTGGACAGCGGTGTTGAATTCGACGCCGTCTTCGGGCTCAACGACGTCCTCGCCTTGGGGGCGCTGCACGAACTCCTGGTGCGCGGCAGGAAGGTTCCGGAGGAGATAGCAGTGGCCGGCTTCGATGACATTGATGAGTCCCGGTTCGCGTCGCCGTCGTTGACCACTGTGGCGCCGGGACGGACGGAAATTGCGGAGCGCGCCGTCGAACTCATCATCCAGCGAATTGAAAGCAAGGACGCCGTGCATACGGTCCAGCAACCGAAAGCAGCGTTCGAAATGCGCATCAGGCAGTCAGCGCCGTAGGGGGGTTTGGTTTCGGGGGCGCCACCGTCCCGGCCGTTAGTGTTTGAGGAATGAACGTAATTCCCCCCCCTGAAGTTGTCACCCCCCTGCCGTCCTGATCGACGTCGATGTCCTGGACCGGAACATCGAACGGATGGCGTCGAGTGTGCTCGGGCGTGGGTTGGGACTTCGTCCGCACGTGAAGACGCACAAAACGCTGGAGATCGCGCGTAAGCAGCTCGCGGCGGGAGCCGTTGGTATAACTGTCGCCACGATCGGCGAGGCCGAGGTCTTCGCGGCGGACGGCGTGAAGGACATTTTCATCGCTACCCGCTCTGGGTTGAAGCGCCGCACGCGGAACGCCTACGCGCCTTGGCGGCTCAGTGCCGCCTCGCTGTCGGCGTGGATTCAGCGGAAAGTGCGACGGCGATGGGCGGCCAACTGGGCGCGGATGCCGGAAGCATTGAGGTACTCATCGAAGTGGACAGCGGGCATCACCGGAGCGGCGTACTGCCGGACGAAGTGGTGGATGTTGCCCGCGCTGCCGTCGCTGCCGGGTTGACCGTGTCGGGAGTTTTTACGTTCCCGGGGCACAGCTACAAGCCCGGCATGCCGACTGGCGCGGCGAGCAACGAGAATGAATCGTTGGCGCAGGCCGCTGAGGCTTTGACGCAGGCCGGCTTTGAGGTGAAGACCATCAGCGGGGGGATCCACACCTACAGCCTGATCTCCGGCGAATCCGCGGCAACCGAATTGCGGCCCGGAGTCTACGTGTTCGGTGATGCCCAGCAGCTGGAACTAGAACGTTGCGGCTGGGAGGACATCGCACTGACCGTTGCCGCCACCGTGGTCAGCAGGCACGAAGCCCGCGACGGGAACGTGCGCCGCGTTGTGGTGGATGCCGGCAGCAAGATCCTGGGCAGTGACCGCCCGGACTGGGCCACCGGATACGGGCGGCTTCCCGAATTCCCCCCCGAAGCCAGAGTGACCGCATTGTCCGAGCACCACGCCACGGTTGTGTGGCCGGATTCTTCGGAACTGCCGCCCTTGGGCACGCGGCTCCGGGTCATCCCCCCCAACCATGTGTGCCTCACCATGAACCTCGTGGATGAGGTTGTTGTGGTGCGTGCCGGGGGGGCCGTCGTGGAGCAGTGGGGGGGTGTTGCAGCCCGAGGCAGGAACAACTGAGCCTGGCCAGCGCTCGCGGAACTGGCGCGAATAAGCTTTACCCCTTGTGGGTCCTGTGACAGAGTGTCATCAAACAGCCTTTGGTTTGTTTAGCGTGATGACTGGAGTCAACTATGACCGCTTTTTCCGAGGAGCTCAAAAGCCATACCGCCTCCGCCCACGAGCATGCCGAGCAGGCTGGATTTGTCACTGAATTGCTGGCCGGCCGGATGGAGGCTAGCCAGGTAGCAGCCATGCTGCTGCAGAACTACGTCATCTACCGGGCTTTGGAATCGGCGTTGGAAGTCAACGCGGACCCTCGTCTCGCACCCTTCGCTGACCCGGCGCTCATGCGGGTCCCGGCTCTGCAAAAGGACTTGGCGGTGCACTTCGGAGATGACTGGGAGCGGAAGCTCGGCGCTGGTCAACTGCCTGTGACGCCCGGCGCCCAGACGTACGCCGACGAACTCGGCGCACTCGGTCCGGGCTCGGCCACGTATCTTATGGCACACCACTACGTCCGCTATCTGGGTGATCTTTCGGGTGGCAGATCATTTCCGCTCTTGTTCAGCGGCACTACGGCGTCAAACCCGAAGCTCAACTTTTACGCCTTTGACAGCATTGGGAAAATTAAGCCGTACAAGGACGCTTACCGCAGTCACCTGGACGAGGCCGATTTCTCGGACACCGAGAAGCAGGAAATCCTTCACCATGCCGAAGTGGCCTTCGAAACCAACCGGCAGGTCTTTGTGGACCTGATGGACCAGTACCTGCAGCTAAGCCACGGCTGACACACTCTGGAACAGGGTGTGGAACTCCCTGTTGTGGTAAACCAGCGGAGCTGAATCTGACGGGTTGGACCGGATGTCCAAAACCCTCGCGGCCAGCAGCACCGAGCCGCCCATCGGTGCGCGGTGGATGATTTCGCACCGCAATGCCCAAATGGCCTCCTTGAGCAGGGGCTCTCCCGTGGGCAGTACCTCCCAGTCCATGCGTCCGTGAAGCGCGGGGCTGCTGGGTCTGCAAAGGTCCGGACGAGCTCCACTTGATCGGCGCCGACCAGATGGACCACGATTGTCTGTGCGGCTGCGATGTGAGAAGCCGAGCGGCCGCCGGCTACAGAGAATGCCAGCGTTGGTGGATCCACTGCCACGGATGCCACTGAGGATGCCGTCAGCCCCCCCACCGCTCCCTCCGGTCCCGCTGCCGTGACAATCGACACTCCTGCCGGATGAGCGCGAAACGCGGCCCTGAAAAGCTCGCCGACTGGTTCGGATGGCGGGGGGCTTGTGGTGGGTCATTCATACACCTTCGTGGGACTTGAACTGCGTTCGGGATGGCGCCTCGTGCAGGCACACACCTGATTGATGCTAGGACCTCAACTTAAGTTGAGGTCAATTCCTGAGAAACCGACCCTCGACTGAGACGATTTGGAAACGTAGCCGAAACTTCTGCTCCCTACGCTGGTCACAATCTGTCCAGGTGCCCGGCGTCCAAGGAGTAACCATGCATCTTTTGCCCCCGTGAGCAGGAGAAACTCATGATCGTGGTGGCCGCCGACCTTGCGCGGCGCCGCCAAGGGCGAGGGCTCAAACTGAACTACCCGGAAGCCGTGGCGATCATCAGCTACGAACTCATCGAAGGGGGGGCCCGGGACGGCCGAACAGTTGCCCAACTCATGAGCTATGGAACCACCGTGCTCCGCCGCGAAGACGTTATGGAAGGCGTGCCGGAAATGATCCACGACGTCCAGATCGAAGCCACCTTCCCCCGACGGCACCAAGCTCGTCACCGTCCACAACCCCCATCCGTTAGGAGCCCCTATGATCCCCCGGTGAATACAGGCTCCAACCCGGTTCCATTGCGTGTAACGGCAGCCGTACGGCGATCGCCGTCGAGGTTGTGAACCGCGGCGACCGGCCCGTGCAGGTCGGTTCGCATTACCACTTTGCCGAGGCGAACAGCGCCCTGGAGTTCGACCGCGAAGCCGCTTACGGCCGCCGTCTGGACATTCCCGCGGGCACAGCCGCCCGTTTCGAGCCGGGCGACCAAAAGACCGTCCAACTGATTGAACTCGCCGGGACGCGCGAGGTGCACGGCTCAGCAACGCAATCAACGGAAAGCTCGACGGCGGCACGCGCCTGAACGGGCCTGCTTCGCTGAGCGGGACTGCTCCAGAAGGAGACACCAAGTGAGCTTCGAGATCCCACGCAAACAGTATGCCGAGCTGTACGGTCCGACCACCGGTGACGCCATCCGTTTGGCCGACACCGAACTGTTCCTCGAAATCGAGAAGGACCACACCGTCTACGGCGAAGAAGTGGTCTTCGGCGGAGGTAAAGTCATCCGCGACGGCATGGGCCAGAACGGCCAACTGACCCGATCCGAGGACATTCCGGACACGGTGATCACCAACGTGATCGTGCTCGATTACAGCGGCATCTACAAGGCTGACGTTGCCTGAGAGACGGGCACATCTTCAAAATCGGCAAGGCTGGCAACCCGCAGATCACCGACGGCGTGGACATCGTGATCGGCGCCAGTACAGAGATCATCGCCGGCGAACGAAAAATCCTCACCGCCGGCGGCATCGACACCCACATCCACTTCATCTCCCCCGGAGCAGGTCCCCCGCGGCACTGTGCAACGGCATCACCACCATGGTGGGCGGCGGCACCGGCCCGGCCGAAGGAACCAAAGCCACCACCATCACACCCGGCGCCTGCACATCTCCCGGATGCTGCAGGCGGCCGAGGGGGGGCTGCCCGTTAATATTGGCCTGTTCGGGAAGGGCCACGCGTCCGCCGTCGAGCCCCTCGCAGAGCAGATCCGCGCCGGTGCCGTCGGACTGAAAGTCCATGAAGACTGGGGGGGATCCACCACCTCATCCATCGACATGTCGCTGCGGGTAGCCGACGAATACGACGTCCAGGTTGCCATCCACACAGACACCCTCAACGAGTGCGGCTTCGTGGAAGACACCATCCGGGCGATCGACGGGCGAGTGATCCACACCTTCCACACCGAAGGCGCAGGCGGTGGCCACGCCCCCGACATCATCAAGATCGCCGGCCTGCCAACGTGCTCCCCGCCTCCACCAACCCCACGCTGCCGTACACCAAAAACACCATCGAAGAGCACCTGGACATGCTCATGGTCTGCCACCACCTCAACCCGGACATCCCGGAGGACGTGGCCTTCGCAGACTCACGAATCCGCGCCGAAACCATCGCCGCGGAAGACGTCCTGCACGACCTCGGTATCTTCGCCATCACGTCCTCGGACTCCCAAGCCATGGGACGCGTTGGTGAAGTAGTGACGCGGACCTGGCAGGTAGCCGACGCCATGAAACGACAACGCGGGGTCCTGAAGGACCCATCCGGAACGGCACACGGTTCCGCCGAATCCGACAACTTCCGGCTCAAGCGCTACGTGGCCAAATACACCATCAACGCGGCCATTGCCCAAGGCATGGCCGACGTCATCGGCTCCGTGGAGGAGGGCAAATTCGCGGACCTCGTCCTCTGGGACCCCGCGTTCTTCGGCGTGAAACCCGAACTCGTCATCAAAGGCGGACAAATCGCCTACGCACTCATGGGCGACGCCAACGCCTCCATCCCCACCCCCCAACCACGGACCATGCGGCCCATGTTCGCCACGTACGGCAAGGCCTCCAGAAGACGTCCATCACGTTCTTGTCCCAAGCCGCCATCGACGCCGGGGGGGTGCCCGCCCAGCTCGGCCTCGAACGCATCATCAAACCCGTCACCGGAATTCGCAACCTCACCAAAGCGGACCTCAAATACAACGGCGAAACCCCCGGACATCGCCGTCGACCCCGAAACCTACAAAGTGAGCGTCGACGCGTCGAAGTCACCTCCCAGCCTCCGACGTGCTGCCCATGGCCCAGCGCTACTTCCTCTTCTAGGAGCCCCCCGTGATCATCGAAAAAATTCTGGGCAACCTGCACGAACAGCCCAACCAGTACGCAGGCCGCCACAAAGAAAAGGTGGTCCTGCCCAGCGCCCTGCTGGTCAAACGCATCCAACGCGTCACCACCGACCACGGCAAAGAACTCGGCATCCGCCTCCCCCCCACCGGAACCGGCGACCTCCGCGACGGCGACATCCTCGCCGTCGACGACCACAACATCATTGTCGTGTCCGTGCTGCCCACCGACGTCCTGGTGATCGCGCCGCGCAGCATCCACGAAATGGGGGTCGTGGCACATTCACTCGGCAACCGGCACTTGCAGGCACAATTCTTCGACTCCTCATCCGAGTACGGCGCGGAGGTCATGGTTTGTCAGTATGACCACACAGTCGAAGACTATTTGAAGAGCGTCGGCGTCCCCCCCTACGACAGGCAAGAACGGGTCATGCCGGTGCCGTTCCGCCATGCTGAGCATTCGCACTAAAGCTAAGCAGCCGGTCAGCTTGGGTGCGCGCGCTTGCGCTTCGCTGGGAAGGGGGGGGCCGAGCCCGCTCCGCGATGCCCGCCACGCCGCGGCCCCCCTTCCCAGCTCCGCTCCAGCGCACGGGCCGCACCTCCGGCGGTGCGCTGTGAGTGCTGGATATCAGCTGGCGCTGCAGCAACTGACTGACTCTGCGTTGCCTACGGGGGGCGTTTGCTCATTCTTTGGGGGTTTGAGAGCTATATCGAGCGTGAGTTGGTCCGGGATGAGGTCACTTTTGGGAAGTGGTTGGGTGTTTTTGTGGGGCAGCAGCTGACTTATTCCGATGGGTTGGCTTTGCGGTTTTTGTTTGAGGGGGTGGATGTGGGCTTGCTCGATGGGGTGTTGTCTGCGCAGTTGTTGGCTCGGGAGGTCCGGGAGGCCTCTTTGAAGATGGGTGGGCGGTTGTTGGAGATCGGCGGGGAGGTGTTTCCTTCGGCGGAGTTGGAGGCGTATCGGGGGCTTGTTCGGGAGGGGTTGGCTTCGGGGCATCAGCCTTGGCTTTTGGGGTGATTGCGCGGTCCTTGGGGGTTCCTTTTGAAGCGGCGCTCTCTGCCTATTTGTTTGCCACCGTTACTTCGCTGACCCAAAACGCGGTGCGGGCCTTACCGCTTGGGCAGAACGCCGGACAGCGCGTACTTCGCCAAGCACACGACGTCGTCGCTACCGCCGTCGATGATGTAGCACAGCTGTGCTGGGACGACTTCGGGGCCGTCAGCCCCCGGCCTTGAAATTTCACAAATGCGGCACGAACGGCAACGCGCGCGCATGTTCATGAGCTAGCTAGCGTAAGGACAGAAAACATGACCGAACCCATCAAAATCGGCGTTGGCGGACCCGTCGGAGCAGGCAAAACCCAGCTCGTGGAACGCATCACCCGGCACATGAGCGGCGACATCTCCATGGCCGCCATCACCAACGACATCTACACCATCGAAGACGCCAAAATCCTCGCCGCCAACGGCATCCTCCCCGAAGACCGCATCATCGGCGTCGAAACCGGCGGCTGCCCCCCACACCGCCATCCGCGAGGACACCTCAATGAACACCGCGGCCATCGAAGAACTCAAAGCCAGGCACTCCGACCTCCAAGTCATCTTCGTCGAATCCGGCGGCGACAACCTCTCCGCCACCTTCAGCCCCCCCGAACTCGTCGACTTCTCCATCTACATCATCGACGTCGCCCAAGGCGAAAAAATCCCCCCCGCAAAGCCGGCCAAGGCATGATCAAATCCGACCTGTTCATCATCAACAAAACAGACCTGGCACCCCACGTTGGAGCGGACCTCGCAGTCATGGAGAGGGACTCCAAGGAGTTCCGCGGCAACAAGCCGTTTTGCTTCACGAACCTCAAAACCGACGAAGGGTTGGACGCCGTCCTCAACTGGATCCGCCGCGAAGTCTGATGCTGGATCTAACTTCGTGACGGTGCTTGCGGCGGCGGCTGCGCCGGATTTTGGGCCGTGCCCGCTTCGCGATGCCCGCCACGCCGCGGCCCAAAAATCCGGCTCCGCCGCCTCGGTGGTTTCGTCACCACGCGAGATGCGCGTATGAACACGAGGACGCAGGTAGGTTTCGGCCCGGACGTTTTGGGGAACGTAGAGCCGGCTCCATGTTGGCTGTGGGGGTGCGGGGGCGGTTGGAGTTGGGCATTAGTGTGCGGGGGCGGGCGGTCCGTTGCTTCGCGGCAGTTTCATGAGGGCGCGTTGAGGGTGTTGCGGCCGCATTACTTGGATGAGTCCGGGCAGGTTTGTTATGTCATGGTCAATCCGGGCGGGGGGGCCTATCTTGGGTCGGATCTGTTTGTTGTTGACGTGGAGGTCGAGGCCGGGGGGGCGGATCTGTTGCTGACCACTCAGTCGGCCACCAAGGTGTATCGGACTCCGGGGGTCGTTTGCTGAGCAGCGGATGACTGTGCGGCTGGGGGGGAGGGCTCGCGGTTGGAGCTGATGCCCGACAGTTGATTGCGTATCGGGAAGCGAGCTATCGGCAGAATTCGCACATCAGTCTCCATCCGACGTCGAGCGTTGTCATGGCCGAGGTCGTCACGCCGGGATGGTCCCCCCCGGACGGCGGGGGCGTTCAGGTACGAAGAGGTAAGGCTGCGCAACGAGATCCGGGTGGAGACCGGTGATGGGTCCAAGTTGTTGGCGCTGGACAATCTGCTGATCCGGCCACCCTGCAACGATGTGACCGGGGATGGGGGTTCATGGAGGGCTTCAGCCATTTGGGGGTCGTTGGTGGTGGTGGATCCGAGGGTGGACCAGAGGCTTGCTGATGAGCTGGACCAAATAGTCCGTGGATTTGACGCTCATACCGGGGGTGTCCTTGACCGCGACTATTGCCGGGACTGCCGGGATTGTGCTGCGATCGTTGTCCAACAGCACTGAGGAACTCAACAATTTGCTGGGTGCTTGCACCGGCGTCCTGCGGGAACGTTGGTACGGGCAGGCGCCCTTGAACCTGAGGAAGTATTGATGACTGCGCTGACCGAGTTCGCCACCATGTACCGGGAGCGGGAGACGTTGTCCTTGCGTACCCGGCTGTTGTTCACGTTCGGCGCCGTCGCCGCTTTGCACCTTGCCGCCGTCGTTCTGTTGCTTGTTGGGTCAGCGGGTGGCGCGCAGCCGTTGGCGCTGGGGCTGCTGATCACCGCCTACGTGGCCGGAATCAAGCACAGTTACGACTGGGACCACATCGCCGCAATCGACAATTCCACGCGAAAATTCGTGGCACAACACAAGGATCCTGTGAGTGTGGGGTTCGCATTCAGCTTGGGCCACAGCTCCGTGGTGATCCTGGGCGGGCTGCTGGTGGTTGCGGGTGCGACGCTGATCGGGCAGTTCATGGAGGACGGGACCACTGGAAACAAGGTGTTGGGCCTGATCGGCAGTGGTGTTTCCGGGCTGTTCCTGCTGGCTATGGGCTTGTTCAACGGCTCGGCGTTCGTTCGCGCCACGAGCGTCTACCGTCAGGTGCGGCGCGGAAGCGAGGCCCGTCCCGAAGACCTTGAAGCGAAAGCTTCGTAGCCCGGTTGCTCGCCAAACCGCTGTCCAAGGTGGAGCGGCCACGGAACATCTACGTGATCGGTTTCCTGTTCGGGCTTGGGTTCGACACCGCCACAACCATCGGGCTGCTGGTCATCACCACGACGGCGTCACTCGCCGGGGGGGTCTCGCCGCTTGCCTTGATGGCGCTTCCGCTCGCGTTCACCGCCGCCATGACCCTGTGCGATTCCGTCAACGGCGTGGCCATGATGACGATGTATAAATCGGCCATCCACAACCCGAGACGGAAGCTCGGATTCAACGCCGTGATTACCGGCATCTCAGCGGTCTCGGCTCTGTTCATTGCAGTGATCACCCTGGGTGGCTTCGTTAACGCTGCCTTTGAGTTGGAGGATCCCCCCCTCACCACGTGGCTTGGCAGCATTGACCTGGGCGACGCCGGCTTGATCCTGGTGGGGGGCTGTTCGTGATCGTTTGGGCGGTGTCCGCGGTGCGTGGGCGCGTAACACGGCCAGCGACGCCCAACTGAGTCGCAGTACAGCGCGTTTAGAGCCCTCAAAACGCGCTGTACTGCGACTCACTTGGGTTAGGAAGCTGCCACCGCGTTGAAGAGCTCGTTCGTGTCCACACCGCGGTCCGGGGGGGTGTCCAGCACGTTGGTCAGGAACACAACGCAGCGATCCTGCTCCGGGAACATCCACCACTCCGTTCCGGACCAGCCCGGGTGCCCATAAATCCCCTGCGCGAACAGATCCGACTCGTTGGCGGGCATCTGGAACCCGAGCCGGTGTGGCGGAGCGGCTGTGGCCGGGTGGTGATGTGGGAAACCTCCCTGGTTCGAGGCCTCCGCATGGCAGCCAGCGTTGCTGGCCGAACAGCTTTTCCGGAATTCCGAAGGAGCTCAGTACCAAGATTGAGGAGATCCGTGGCCGTACCGAACAGGCCGGCTCCGGGATGCCTGTTCTTGTACATTGCCTGGACATCAAGGCCCGCAGTGTCGGTGCCGTGGACGGTGTGCGGGTTGGACTCCGTGTTAAACGTAAGGCCGTGTGCCCCCCCGGTGTCAGTTGCCAAGCCAGGAGCTGATCCTCGAACGGGCGTCCGTCGGCCCATTCGGCCATTGCCGCTGCGCCCTCGAAAGCGATGTTGCAGTACTGGACCAGAGAGCCGGAGTAAAAGGCTTGCCCCCCCGCTGAGGTGAGCGCCTCGCGGAGGGGGAGTGCCGTCGTCGAGCGCTGGGTCGGAAATTCCGGAACGGTGGCTGAGCAGCTGTTCAAGGGTCACGGTGTCCGTGCGGCCGACGCCAAAGCCCGGCAGCGCGTCACCGAGCGAAGCTGCAAGCGCAAGTTTCCCCAACTCAACCTGTCGCATGACCGTGAGTGCACTGATCGGCTTGGTGACCGAGAAAAGCGCGAAGTGGTCGTCGGCTGTGGCGTGCCTGCCGCCGTCGGACCCGAAGGCCACAATGTCCTCAATGCCGTGGCTCGAAGCGACGCCCAGAACCGCTGCCGGCACACGGTTGTGGTCTACCTGCTTACGGGCCCAGTCTGCAGCGGGTCCAGTTTCCACCATGGTTGTTTACGCCTTCGTTCGGGGGGGTCTGTGCATCGAACATATCGTGCGGCGCGGCAACGGCGCAGGGACGTTGCGGGCAAAACTTCACGAAACGGAAAATCGCCCCCCGCACAATATCGAGCGTGACAGGTAGTGACAAGTCAATGACTAAAAAGTCAATTACATGACTAACTTGTAGATAGAGGCCCATATTTACCGTATTCTGGGCTCGTCGTTACGCAGTGAATGGGGGGGTGCCTGGTCTCGATGCTTCCCAGCGTGCGGCGTCGGACCGGTCTCAAGCAAAGGATTCGCACCATGAAAACCCCTTCCTCACGTACAAGGGCCATTGCGGCCTTCACCGCTGGGCCTATCGCAATACTTATTGCCGGCGCAATGGTCTGGCAGGCTCGCAAGCCGCGTTCACGGCATCCACGCGCAACTCCGGAAGTGCCTGGAGTACCGGCAACGTCACGTTGGCTGACGATGACCTCGGTGCCGCCGCATTCACAGTGGAGAACATCGTCCCCCGGACAGACCGGCCAGAAATGCATTGTGGTCACATCGAATTCGAATGTTGCCGGAGAAGTTCGTGCCTATACACAAAACCTGATCGCCGACCGCGGCCTTGAAAACCAGATCTTCTTCGACCTGGAGCAGGGCACTGGAGGATCCTTCAATGACTGCACGGGCTTTACGCCCATCGCCAACACGGTTCCGGCGCTTCCTCTTTCCACACTTTCAACCCAAAACCGCGACTTCGCAACCGGCGGATCCTCCTGGGACACAACTGGCACGCCCGGTGAAACCCAGAGCTATCGCGGAACATGGCGATTCGACACCACTGGTCTGACTCAGGAACAGGTGAACGCTTTGCAGGGTGCCCGGGTCAGCATCGACCTTGTGTGGGAACTGCAATCAGACACCGCGCCTACGCCGTAGGCTGATTGGACTCTTTGCTTCGACGTGGGATTGGACACCAAGGACAGCGCCGGATCGGCCCTGTTCTCAGCTGAGGGATGGGTTCCATTCGTCGTGGGCATTATCGCCAGGGTCTATTTGGGCATTTCCCTGAGTCTGGCGGTGATCGCTCTCTTTCCAGCTCTAGTGGGTTGGAACGGGAGTGTGGTGCAAAGCGGTTCCATGGAACCGCACATCAGCCCCGGCGACGTAGTCCTCACCTCCGAGCTTTCCGACGCCGAACCCGTGCCGGTTGGCGGAGTGGTGGCCTATCTGAGTCCAGTCGAGGCTGAACCCGACGGAACAGCAAAAACACGGCTGCATCGCGTGGTCGGTGCCAACAATGACGGCACCTACGTGACAGCCGGCGACGCCAACATGGATGTAGACAGCACGCCGATGAAGCGCGACCAGATCAGCGGCAGGGCCCGCATCCTGGTGCCGATGGTCGGCTTGCCGGGACTCTGGATCTCCCACGGGACGTTCCCGCAGATCGCCATTTGGTCTGTGGGAACGCTTCTGGCCGTGCTCTGCGCCATCTACGTGGGTGGCTCCGCAGGCGAAACGCGAAAACCCGGCCCGCAGCGGAACAGCCGACGGCGACCTTCCGCCGTCGG
>BBFS01000021.1 GCA_001313365.1 Paenarthrobacter nitroguajacolicus JCM 14115 | reverse complement strand
CGAGAAGGACCTGTGGGAGAACGGTGACTTCACCACCACCATCCTGATCGTGAACAAGAAGTTCGCCGCAGAACACCCCCCCGAAACCGTGAAGGCCCTCCTGAAGGGACACGTGGAATCCGTGAACTGGCTGAACTCCGCTTCGGCTGAGGAGAAGGCGACCACCATCAACGCGGTCCTCAAGGACACTGCGGGCAAGCCGCTTCCGGCCAACGTGATTGAACGGGCGCTGCAGAACATCAAGTTCACCACCGACCCGCTGGCCGGAACGTACAACAAGCTCCTCGAAGACGGCGTCAAGGCCGGCACCACCAAGCAGGCCGACATCAACGGCATCTTCGACCTCCGCACGCTGAACGAGGTTGAAGGCAAGAAAACCTCGGCCGCAGGACTTGGCCAGGACTAAGCAGTAACAGGCTGGTCCGCTTCCCTCTCATCCACAGGGGGAAGCGGACCAGCCTTTGGCCACATCAGCTCTACCAATCAACATGAAGGACGGGACCATGCCAGTCGTACTCGAGAACCTGGGCAAGCGCTTCGGCGACGGCGCCCCGGTGCTGGACGACGTCAACGCCACCATCGCTCAAGGCGAGTTCGTCGCCCTCCTCGGTGCGTCCGGCTGCGGAAAGTCCACCCTCCTGAACATCATGGCGGGACTGGAACCGCGACGTCGGGCGCTCTTGAAGTCCCCAGCGACGGCGCTGCCTTCATGTTCCAGGACGCAGCCCTGTTCCCGTGGCTGACGGCGAGGGGGGGCAACATCGAGTTGGCTTTGCAGCTGGCAGACAAGTCCAGCACGAAGGCGAGCCGGCGTGCACGTGCCACCGAACTGTTGGAACTGGTGCACTTGGGCGGCGCCGGGGGGGATAAGCGTCCCCCACGAGCTGTCCGGTGGCATGAGGCAGCGCGTTGCGTTGGCCCGTTCCTTGGCTCAAGACCGGCAGTTGCTGCTGATGGATGAGCCGTTTGCTGCCTCGATGCGATCACCCGCGACCTCCTCCACGACGAACTTGAGCGGATCTGGAAGGAAACGGGCCGGACCATCGTGTTCGTCACCCACAACGTGCGCGAGGCCGTCCGTCTGGGTCAGCGCGTACTGCTCTTGTCCTCGCGTCCCGGCCGTGTGGTGGCTGAATGGGATGTCACCGAGGAGCACCGTACCGATGCCGGCCGCGCTGGGGAGCTGACCGGAGTTATTACCCGCCGTCTTCGCGAGGAGATCCGCCGCCATGCCAAGTAACCCCCCCATTACCACCGAAGAGCGGACCCTTCCCGTGACTGAATCCAAAGAGCACATCACTTCGCCGTCGCTGAAGGGCAACGCCTCCGAGCTCCGGGACCTTGAAGCCGGGTTGGACAACCTCCAGTCGGACAGCCGACGCAAGACCGGTATCGACTGGAAGCGGGTGCTGCTGCCCGTTGCAGCGCTGGTGGTCCTGATCCTCGCGTGGCAGTTCTACGTTTCGCTTGAGTTCAAGCGCCGCGACCTCGTTCCCGGGCCGCTGGATGTCCTCACCCAATTCGTGACGATGTGGGGTGAAGGCAAGGTCCAGGAAGCAGTATGGACATCTCTCCAACGCGGTGTGGTCGGCTTCCTGATTTCGGTGGTCATCGCTACTCCCGTGGGGTTGATCCTGGCCCAGGTGGCTCCCTTGCGGCGTGCGTTCGGGCCCCTGATTTCCGGGTTGCAGGTGCTCCCTTCCGTGGCCTGGGTTCCCGCAGCGATCATCTGGTTCGGCCTGACCGACGCCACCGTGTACTTTGTGGTGTTCATGGGCGCCATCCCGTCCATCATTAACGGCTCATTTCCGGTGTGGACCAGATCCCGCCGCAGTACGCAGTGTGGGCACAGTCCTTGGCGCGAACCGGCTCCAGATGGCGCTGCAGATCGTCCTGCCCGCCGCACTTCCCGGCTACATCGGCGGTTTGAAGCAGGGCTGGGCCTTCTCCTGGCGTTCACTCATGGCCGCGGAAATCATCGCAGTGGGCGGCACGATCGGGTTTGGGCTGGGCTCCTTGCTGGATCAGGGCCGATTGCTCTCCGATATGACCATCGTGATGTCCGCAATCCTCCTGATCCTGTTCGTGGGCATTCTGATCGAGATCCTGGTGTTCGGGCCCATCGAGAAGCGTTTGCTGCAACGCCGGGGGGGTTTGCTGGCGGGCAGCAGCCGCTAAGGTCTGGCGCGCGGGCGCTCCACTTTCCGCCGCGCGCACCACTTCTTTGCCGAGTCCGCACCCTTTCGCGCCGTTTGCACCAGCGGTTACGGGGGGGGCGATCGGCGGTAAGTGATGCGGACACCGAACCCACTACACGTAGCCCGCGACGCGGCCGGATCTGGTCTCCCAGCGGGCAAACTGCTAGGTTTCCACCAGCCTTGCAATTGGGGGAGGCGGTTCCCGGGAGTCGTGTGAAAGGTGGCAACTTATGATCATGCAGCGAAGAGTGATGGTATCTGCTGCGGTAGTTGCCCTACTGGCGGTCTCCTCGTGTGCAGCACCAACCCCGCAGCTGGATGCCGAAGAGAAAGCCGCCATTCAGACCCTCATCGAGCGGGCAATCGACCGCAGGAATCATCAAGTGGTTGTTGGGTTCTCGTCCACCACGGAAGAAATCAGTCAGGATTTCGTGCCGGACGCCGTTGAGCGCACTGAGCTGGAGTACGGAAAACTCCGTCAACGCAGGGACGCGCTAGCACCCCAAAATGTTTTCTTGACGGCCAGCGCATCCGAGATCACCCTCAAGGAACTCACTGCCACCAAGAGCGGCGCCAGGGTAGAGCTTTCTGAGCAGACGCATCTGGAACACTCGCCGATCAGCGGTGTGCAGGGTCCTGACGAGGGCTACGTCTACGGCCAGAAAGTTGACCTTGCCAAGACCGAGGACGGTTGGAAGATCATCAGTATCGCCCCCCCTCTAAATCCGGTCAAGCCGTTCCCGACAACAGTCATTGATCCGAGCACTTTTTAGGCTCGCGTACTTTGCCCGCCAACAGAGCGAACAGGCAGAGGCCCGACGGCGACCTTCCGCCGTCGGGCCTCTGCATCACCACACCGTGGGGGGGCTAGAGTCCGGCCAGGAGGTCCTGCATTTCCCGAATCTCAGCTTCCTGGGCAGCGATGATGTCCTTGCCAAGCTGAACGGCCTCGGGATTCTTGCCTTGGCTGGTCTCGGTTTTGGCCATGCTGACGGCGCTTCATGATGCGCGATCATCTGGGTCAGGAAGAGTTTGGCCGCTTCCATGCCTTGGGAATCCTTGAGTGTCTGGAGGTCGGCGTCGCTCAGCATGCCGTCCATGCCGTGACCGCCATGGCCGTCCGCAGGCATGGTGGCATTCTCGTTCCAGCTCTTGAGCCAAGCCGTCATCTTGTCGATCTCGGGTGCCTGGGCTTCTTTGATCTTGACGGCCAAGGTGGTTACTGCGGGCGGGATGTCAGTCTTCGCGAGCATAGCGTCGGACATCTCCACCGCCTGGGCGTGATGGGGGGATCATCATCCGGGCGAACATCGTGTCAGCTGCGTTGTGCCCGGCGTTGCTGCTGTTCGCTGAAGGGCTGACGGAAGTGCTGGAACCTCCGTGGTCCATGCCCGGCATGGAATCGGATCCGGAGTTGGGGGGCACAACCGGCCAGCGCAATCAGGCTTGCGACAGCGGCTCCGGTAAAAGTGAAGTGAGTCCTGTTCATCAGAAAAAGGTCCTTTGCCAATTTAGGCGGCCGTTTGTAAACCGCCGAGGGGGTAAGCAGATGGTCATGGCATAAGCGGGCCCGGCTGTCGCGGGCCGCGCCGGTGCTTACGTACGGCTGATACAGAGCTGCACGGGTGTAGGACCGGGGGTTGGTAGGACCAGGAACGGGGGGAGACTGTGAAGTTCCAGCGAGGCAGGGGTTGCTCCGATAGCAACGACTGGAGCGGAGCGGCCAAGGAACCCGTTTTAGGGAAGGGATGCAGTTGGTAGCGGACGCCTGGGTGCAGGAGCAGCTCGCAGACCTGCACTTGTCCGTGTCAGCAGAAGAATTCCCGTGGAGCTGCAAATTCTCGTGTGCGTGGGGGGGCGACGATCCGGCAGTTACGACAGGTGACGCAGAGCTCGCAGGGTGGGCGCCATGAGATCCGCTGACCACGTGCATTCCGAAGATGCCCGCCATGACGGCTGCCACCAGAAGCAGGAGCAAGACCCGCCCGAGGAAGGTAAGAGGCCCGAGAGTAGTGGCAAAGGATTGGGGGGGGAACCACTGTCTTTTCACGATGCTCCACTACCTCCTTCGCTGTCCTGCTTCCACCATATACAGACAGTACGAGCATACCCCCCCGGGTGGGTATGCGTTCTGGCAATTTTCCACTCTATGCTCATTTGCCGTCGAAGCCTAGAATCGTCGAATGGGCCTTCTTACGTTCAGCATCAACGTCACGCTCGATGGCTGCGTCGATCATAGGGAGGGCATCGCCGATGAGGAGACGCATGCCCACTTCACCCACCTCCTGGGCCAGATTGGGGGGGCAATGCTCTGGGGGGGCCGTACTACTTACGAAATGATGGAGGACTACTGGCCGTTGGTTGCCCGCGGCGAGGTGGACGTCCCACCAGCTACGCGAGTGGGCGCTTAGTCTGGAGAACAAGCCCAAGTACGTCGTATCGGCAACGCGGAGCGACTTCCCCTGGACAAACAGCCATCACCTGGTCGGTGAGTTGCGAACGGCGGTGCAGGAACTCAAGGACAAGACTCCAGACGGGGTGCTCGTGGGCAGCGGCAAACTTGCCACAGAACTGGACCGACTGGATCTGATCGACGAGTACAAATTCCTCGTTCACCCCTTGATCACCGGCCACGGCCCCACCCTGTATCAGGGCGGCCTGCCCGGCACCCGGCGCCTGGAGCTGATCTCGGCCGTTCCGCTCAGCAACGGTGCGGTGGCCATGCACTATCGACGCTGATTGAGGAATTACCACACGGCTCGAAGTGTTGTCCCGAACATGCACAACAAACGGATCGGCTTCCTTTCCTTCGGACACTGGGCACGTGTCCCGGGCTCCCTCGTACCAACGGCCGGAGAAGCACTTAAGCAGGGAATCGAACTGGCGGTGGCTGCCGAAGAGCTGGTATAGACGGCGCGTTCTTCCGAGTCCACCACTTCGCCCGGCAGCAGGCCTCGCCCTTCCCGTTGCTTGCAGCCATCGCAGCCCGAACCACGCGCCTTGAAATGGGCACCGGCGTGATCGACATGCGCTACGAGAACCCGCTGTACATGGCCGAGGAAGCAGCGGCCACGGACCTCATCAGTGACGGCCGTCTGCAGCTCGGCGTGAGCCGTGGTTCACCCGAACCCGCACGGAACGGGGCCGCGAACTTCGGGTACGTCCCTGAAGACGGCGAAGACGGCGGCGACATGGCCCGGCGCCACACAGCACTGTTCCGCAAAGCGATCGCCGGGCACGGCGTTGCCGAAGCGGATCCCCATTACGCTGGCGGAGCCACAGGTCTGCTGCCCATACAGCCCCAGTCGCCCGGCCTCCCGCAAAGAATCTGGTGGGGGGGTGCCGGAACACGGAAAACAGCCGTTTGGGCAGCCGAGCAAGGCATGAACCTCATGAGCTCCACCCTCCTCACCGAGGACACGGGGGGGTGCCCTTCGACGAACTGCAGGCAGAGCAGATCCAGATGTTCCGCGAGGCGTGGGCCGCAGCCGGACACGACTTTGAACCAAGGATTTCCGTGAGCCGCAGCGTAATACCGATTGTGGACGACGTCGACAACCACTACTTCGGCCTCCGCGCCCAAGCGGACAGCCAGGACCAGGTAGGAATTCTCGACGGCGCGTTGTCCCGTTTTGGGAAGAGCTACATCGGCGAGCCGGACGCCCTGGCTGAAGAGCTGGCCAGGGACGCCGCAGTCCAAGCGGCGGACACCGTCCTGCTCACGGTACCCAACCAGTTGGGCGTGGATTACAACGCCAAGCTTTTGGGCAACGTCGCGAAGCACATCGCCCCCCCGACGATCGGGTGGAACGCGAAGGCCTAGGAAGCCACCGCTGCCACCACCGCCACCCCTGCAACCGAAAACGATACCGGCTCAACGAAGACCCGATACCCGCGGTCGTGATCGAATCCGTGAATTTCGCGGGTGTCCAGGGCATCCATAAATTCGAGCGTCTGCCGTGTAATCACTTGGCCCGGGACAAGGATGGGGGAAGCCCGGGGGATACGGCGTGACGAAACCGGCCGAGACCACTTCCTGTCCCGTGGAAACCGCTGCAGCTACTTCAGCTGCAGACAGGTACACAGTGGAATCGGGCTTGTAGCTCTCAAAGTAGGCTGCCCGGATGTCCCCGTCCTCGCAGGCATCGTCAACGCGGAAGCGCGCGGCGAACGTGCTGAAGTCGGGGGAGCGGGGGGAGTCGGGCGGGGGCGCAGCGGATGTCGCGGGAAGGGTCCGCTGCCGCGCCGCAGGATGTGGATTCTCAAAACTCTCGGCTAGCTTCACCAGGACTTCGATCAGGTAGGCCACGGAGCTGCGGGAGGTGCCGATGTTGGTCATGAACAGCACAGTGTTCCGGGACGTTTTGTTCACCTGGATACCGTGATCGTCCATAAGGTAGCTGTGGCGGAAAGTATCGCCGTCGATCCCGGTCTTGCTGATGTCCAGTGTGAGGCGGCTGGGATCGATGACGAACTCGTCCCGCTGCCAGGCATCCTCCAGTTCGGCCAGCCCGTCCCGCAGCGGCATGCTGGAGCCGGTTTCCCGATAAATCGAACCTATGAGGTCCCGCGAGGTCAGCACCCGGAAGTACTTCTTCAGCAGTGGATGCCTGGCAACGGCCTGGGCCACTGATACCGCAAGGTCGGATTGCCGTTGAACCAGGCCGAACCCTTCCAGCTCAACCTGTCGCCTTCCGATGTCCAGGGACGCCAGAATCTGGTAGTTGGGTGAGGTAGACGTGTGGGTCATGTAAGCCTCGCGGAACGACTCCTGGTTGGAGGCGGCGAAATCCTGATCAAAGACGTGGATCATGGAACCCTGCCGCAAGGATGTCAGGGTCTTGTGGGTGGACTGCGTGGCGTAGACCCGGATCCGCGCCTTCGCGGGATCGGGAATCAGCCGGGTGTTGAGCCAGGCGTCCTCATCCACGGGTTCACCGGTGATCGGGTCGTGCAGGGCGGCCGCCTGTTCGGCGTACCGGGCAGCGTAGGCAGGGCTGTGGAACGAGGCCTCCAAGGCAGCAGCAGCTGCCATGCCGGTTCGACGGCGGTACACGGGATGGGAGCGGGCGAAGGCAAACCACGCCTCGTCCCAGAGGAAAACCAAGTCGGGTTTGATGGCAAGGCATTCCTCCATGACCCTTTCGACGTCGTAGACAACGCCGTCAAAGGTGCAGTTGGTGAGGGTCACCATCTTCACCTCATGGAGCCTGCCTGCCCGCCGGTACTCCAGGAGCCTGCGTTTCAGGCTCGCCAGGGGGGGAACAGCGCCGTAGAAGGCGTACTTGTCCAAGGGGGGTAGGCGTCCAAGTAGGAAACGCGGGCACCGGCGAGCACGAAGGCGTAGTGGTGCGACTTGTGGCAGTTTCTGTCCACCAGGACAACGTCGCCGGGAGCAAGCAGCGATTGATGCACGATCTTGTTGGCTGTGGACGTGCCGTTGGTGACGAAGTAGGTTCGCTGTGCCCCCCCGAACGCGCGGGCCGCCAGCTCCTGTGCCCGCTTGATGGATCCGTGGGGATCGAGCAGTGAGTCCAGCCCGCCGGAGGTGGCAGAGGTTTCGGCCAACAGCAGGTTCGTCCCATAGAAATCGGCCATGTCCCGGATCCACGGCGAACTCCCGACGGAAGCTCCCCCCCTGGAAATTGGCAGTGCGTGGAAGACGCTGGCGGGGCGACGGCTGTATTCCTGGAGGGCGGTGAAGAACGGTGTTTCGTACCGTTCCGCTACCCCCCCGGACAAAAGCGACAGGTGCAGGTCCAAATGATCCTGCCTCCGGAAGATCCGCCTGAACTTCCTGGTGAGCGATCCCGCCAGCGATTCGATGGAAACCCCTGCCACCAGGTAGACGTCCAGCTCGGGCCGAAGCCCTGAGATCGCGTCGGCCAATCCAAGAATCCGTCTGATGGGCCGCGAGTCCTGCAGGTCCGCCGGGGGGGTATGCCGGGCCAGGAAGCGTCGGAGGTCGCTGCCCAGCAGATGTGAGCTGCGGAGTGCGAAGCCCGGCCGAAGGACAACAGACTGGATAGCGGGGTTGAGCATGACGGCAACCAGGGCATCTTCGTAGCTGGGAACCACGTTGACGGTGTAAGTGAAAGCATCAGACGGCCGCCTTTGGGCAGCCATGGTGTTCTTCAGTGCTTCGGCTTCGTCGGGGGGGTCAACGGCGTCAACCACCACCACCTCAAAGCGCGGCCGCTCAGCCGGCTCGGGCTGGTCAACAACGTCCTCGTCCACAACCTCCCCCGCGCGGCACCGCAACCGTTTCCCCCCGCAGAAGCGAGCGGAAGGTTGGACAAGCCCCCCCAGAAGCTGGAGCGCGGCCTGGGGGTTCGCCGTCGTCGATCAACTGGCGCAACTGGACCACGGCGCCGACTCCCGGTTCAGCCCAGTACGGTTCCACCGACATCAGTAGGGCAAGGTCCGGTCGATCTGGGACAGTAGACCGGACTCCCGGTGTCGGGCTGAGGCAAGCTGCCTGAGTGCGTATCCCAAAAACTCCCACGCATCGGCACGGGACCGCCAGGCCCGGCTGGGTGTGCCGATTTTCAGGGACGGGGGAAGGGTTGCTCATGTGTTTCACTTTCGAACTGAAGATGTGTCTAGGACGTCTGGGCAGTGCGGATGCGGCCGCGATACGCATACCAGCCAGCTATCAGCAGCGGCGCCAGCACCAGCAACGAGGCCAGCACCCAGCGGCCGGTCTCCGAGAACCCCATGGTGACCAGGACAAAGGCCAGGAACGCGAGCGTGATGTAGGAGGTGAAAGGCGCTCCGAACAGCCGGAACGCCGGCCTGACAACTTTGCCGCTGCGGACCCATGATTGGAGCTTGATGTGGCAGAGCATGATGGTGGCCCAACCGCCGATGATGCCCACCGCCGAGATTTCAAGCACGATCTCAAAGACCTGTGACGGGACGACGGCGTTCAAACCAACGCCCACAAGGGTAATGACGGCCGTGAGGAGGATGCCGCCGTAGGGCACGCCGGACGCGCTGATCCGTCCCGTGAATTGCGGAGCCGAGCCGTTCACGGCCATGGAGCGGAGGATGCGGCCTGTGGAGTAGAGGCCGGCGTTGAGGCTGGAAAGCGCCGCTGTGAGGACCACGAAGTTCATCACAGAGGCGGAAATAGCTCCAGCCTGCGGATCTCCGAGGTGCGAGAAGAACGTGACAAACGGCGATTCGCCGGATTTGTAGGACGTGAAGGGAAGCAGAAGCGAGAGCAGCAGGACGGAGCCCACATAGAAGACTCCGATGCGGATGACCACGGTGTTCACCGCTTTGGGCATCACCTTGTGGGGGTTGGCCGTTTCTCCTGCGGCGGTGCCTACGAGTTCCACCGCAGCATAGGCAAACACCACGCCGCTGATCGCCAGGAGCGGTGCCACAGCCCCCCCATGGGGGAATATGCCGCCGTTCTCTGCAATGACGTTGAAGCCCGGAACGCCTACATCCGTCCGGCCGCCAAAGACGATAAAGCAGATCCCCCCCACGACGAGGAAGGTCACCAAGCACCCACCTTGATCATGGCGAACCAGAACTCCATCTCGCCGAAGATCTTCACGGACACCAGATTCAGGGCGAGCACCACCACTAAGGCGATGAGCGCAATCAACCATTGCGGGATGTCGTTGATGGGTGCCCAGTATTGGCCCCAGAACTTCACATAAAGGGCAACTGCGGTGACGTCCACAATGGAAGTCATGGCCCAGTTCAGGAAGTAGAGCCAGCCGGCGGTGTATGCCATTTTCTCGCCGTAGAACTCCCGGGCGTAGGAAACGAACGAACCGGACGTGGGGGCGATACAGCACCAACTCGCCCAGTGCCCGGAGGATCAGGAAGGCAAAGAATCCGCACACCGCGTAGACCAGGATCAGAGCGGGCCCGGAACCGTTGAGGCGGCCGCCGGCACCCATGAAGAGCCCGGTACCGATCGCACCGCCGATGGCGATCATCTGGATTTGCCGGGGCTTGAGGGTTTTCCGGTAACCGGCTTCCTCTTGGGCGAAAGCGCCCGACGACGTTTCGGCGGCTAAGTCTGCCGGGGGAGGGAAGGGTCTGCGTAGACGCAGGGGCGGGTATCACTTCGGGGGGGTCTCCTTTGACTCCGGTGCCACCTTCAGGTGGCTCAATACTCCAAAACGTGGGGGGGCCTGCCTGGTGGATAAGTGCGGCTGAAATTGGCCGCGCTGCAGGCAGTCTTCGTGGTGTTTGGGACAGTCGTTAACTCTAGGTGGCCTCCGCCGTCGACAAATTGGCTGGCGAACCAAATTCAGGGCCCGGCTCTTGTGCCGGGGGGGACAACACTGGTGTTCTGGAGGGCCGGTAATGTTTCTCGCTGTGCGTGTCTGCGTACATGTACCGGCGGAGCCCCCCCTCAATGGCGAGGGAGCGTCCTGCTGAAGTGAACTGATGAGGAGAGGAAGCGATAGCTTCGTTGAAAGCCCTGGAAATTGACGACGACGGTGTCGTCACCTTATTGAGCGATGTCCTTGAAGACCTGGGCGTCCACAACGCACGGTTGCTGCTGGCCCCCCGGCAGAGGACAACAGAAACGTCCGCGAAACTGTCATTGTTGACGCTGAAGACGACGATGCGATCCGCCCGGGGGGGCATTGGTCATGCTCATCGGCGCACGGGGACGCGCGGCGCTACCCGCCCTTCGCAGGATTGTTGCCGACCGTCCTACGGCAGTTGCGGTGAAGGGTAACGAACGCGAGTTGGAAGCCGCAGCAGAGTTACTGCGACCCACGGGCATCGGACTGGTGGCGGTGGCTCCGGGCTTGCGGTGGGACAAATTCGAAAGCATTGCCCTGGACAGGGTCCGCGAAAACGATGTCCTCGAAAACGACGGCCGCTTCAGCGATGTGCCCGGCGAAAGCGCCACGTCAGTGCATCGGGACCTGTTCGCGATCGCCCAAACAACCGCCACGCTGACCAACGGCCATGTGGTCATCGAAGATCCAGGCAATAAGGTGCTTGCCTACTCGCCGGCGTCCAATGATGTTGATGAGCTCCGCAGGCTGTCCATCCTGGCACGGCGGGGGGGCCTGAAAAATACCAAAAGCTGCTCAAGGAATCAGGGGTTTACAAGCACCTGCAGGCTACTGAAGCGCCTGTTCATGTGGAAGCCAACCTCGATGCGGGTCTTCGGGAGCGCGTAGCAATCGGTATTCATGCCGGCAGCCGTGTGATGGGGTACATCTGGTTGCAGGAAGGTGCGGAACCCTTGGCGGCCAACACGGATCGCATCATGGTGGGAGCCGCCCGCCACGCAGCGATCGAACTGGTCCGGCACCGCAACGAACAGTCCCAATCCATGCGCGAGGACCGGGTCTCGAGCCTCCTGAGCGGCACGGCTCAGGTGCATTCGCAGGCCCAGTCCGCAGGGATTGATCCGTCAAAACCAGCAGCGTTGGTCCTGATCTCCGCGGGCGGGTTGAGCCAGAGCGCCGCCGGCCTCCAGCTACGCAGGGGAGAACTCTCCAAAGTGGCATCAATTCACGCCGCCGCGTACAGGCCAGGCGCGGTGGTGGGGGGGCACTCGGGATGGAAACGGCCATCATCCTTCCCGATCTGGACCCGCTCAAATCCCTTCCTGCCATCAACAGGCTGGTCAACACGATCGTTCGTGACGCCACCACCCACCTTCACTTCCAAGTGCAGGCAGCCGTGGGTCCCATCGTTCCGCGCTTGGACGCCTTGCACGCCACCCTTGATCACGTGCGCAGCGTCCTCAAAGTCATGGAGGCAACTCCCGAAGTCCGCGTGGCCTCCTACAGCGACGTGGAAACGACAGTCCTCACCAGGGAGCTGCTGGAGCTGCTGGAATCACGCACCACCTTGCGTCATGCAGGAATCACCCGGCTGTGCAGCCGCTACCCGGAGTTCGCCCTGACCCTCCTGACGTACCTGGAGTTCTTTGGCGACGTGAACCGGTGCGCCGAGGAACTGGCCGTCCACCGCAACACAGTCCACTACAGCTCCGCCGTGCCTGCGAAGTGGCGGGATTGGACCTGCAATCCGCAGATGAACGCCTCCTGGCGCACCTTCAGATCAGGCTCTGGACCTACGCAGGGACCAAGGGCTAGAACCGTGGACATCCAGAATCTCCTCGACGACATCGTCGGGGGGGCTGTGCAGCCGCATGTCGGCCAGGGCAACGTTGCTGACTACATTCCCCCAGCTCGGAGCCGTGGATCCCCCAACAATTTGGGATTTCCGTGGCAACCCGGGAGGGCGAGGTCTATTCAGCCGGAGACGCCACGTGGATTTCTCCATCCAAAGCATCTCCAAGGTTTTCGCGCTCGCGTTGGTGTTGGCCTTTGACGGCGACGGAATCTGGAAACGGGTCTTCCGGGAGCCTTCGGGTAACCCGTTCAACTCGCTGATCCAGCTGGAAAGCGAGGAAGGGATTCCCCGGAACCCCTTCATCAACGCGGGTGCAATCGTGGTGACGGACAGGCTCCTCAGCATCACAGGCAATGCCGCGCACGCAGTGAGGGATTTGATGCGGCAGGAGACCACCAAGGTGAGCATCGATACCGATCACCACGTTGCCGGGTCCGAACTGGCCAATAGCCACCGAAATGCCTCCTTGGCCCATTTCCTGGCGAGCTGCGGCAACCTGGAGAACCCGGTGGACGAAGTCCTGGACTCCTACGCGAAGCAGTGCGCCCTGGCCATGACGTGTGAAGACCTGGCGCTCGCAACCCGCTTCCTGGCGGCCAACGGTTTGGGAACGGACGGCACCCTTTTGCTGTCGCCGGCGCAGACCAAGAGGATCAATGCCGTCATGCTTACCTGCGGAACGTACGACGCCGCGGGCGAATTCGCGTACCGCGTGGGCCTTCCCGGGAAGAGCGGCGTGGGCGGAGGGATCGTGGCCGTGGTTCCCAACAAGTGCTCCATCAGCGTGTGGAGCCCTGGCCTGGGACGGTCCGGGAATTCCGTGGCAGGCGTGGCCGCGCTGGACGAATTCACTACGCGTACTGGCTGGTCGGTCTTTTAGGCGCATTATTGATGGATGACCCCCCCTCAACCGGGAAAGTCCGCAAAAGCCGCACTGGCGCCGGGAACCGAGCCAACCGCCGTCGAGTTCCTGCACGGCTCAACGCGAGGCAATCCGACGTCGAGCAGGCCAAGTACCAGCGGTATTTCAAGACCGGTGAGGGTGACTACGGCGAGGGTGATTTCTTCATGGGTGTCCGCATGGGCGAGGTTTTCACGCTTGCCAAGGAATTCGCGGCCATGCCCCCCCGGCTGAGATCGAGAAGCTCCTGGAAGAGGATATCCACGAGGCCCGCGCCGGAGCTGTGAAGATCATGGCGCTGCAAACGCAGAAAAAGAAGACCACGGAAGAGCGGCGCAAGGAACTGTACGAGCTGTACCTGCGCAGGCATGACCGCATTAACAACTGGGACCTGGTGGACTTGGGAGCCGGGCGGGTGGTGGGCGGTTGGCTCATGGATAAGCCGCGGGATCGCTGTATGACCTGGCTCGTTCGGAGAATATGTGGGAGCGCCGGACGGCCATCGTCGCCACGTCGGCGTTCATCCGCGAAGGCCAATTGGATGACACGTTCGCCATCGCTGGGATCCTCCTTCATGACAAGGAAGACCTCCTCCACAAGGCGGTGGGCGGTTGGGTCCGCGATGCCGGGCGCAGCAGTCGCGAGCGTCTGCTGGCGTTCCTCGACGAACACGCAGCCACCATGCCGCGGACGGCGCTTCGTTACGCGATCGAGCACTTGGGCAAGGAACAGCGCGCGTATTACCTGACGCTAAAAGACAGTGTTTCCCCGAACTAAGCGGGGAACTATGTGACGTTGGATTACCCAGCGTTACCGGGTGTTTCCGAGCCTTTGAAGCATGTTACGGCGCAGCCTACAGTTTTTTCATGGCAATACAGGACATTTACCCCCACCGCGCTGCGGCTGCTCGGCCGCCCGGTGCTGGTGGTTGGCGGCGGCCCCGTTGCGGAGCGCCGCGCCAAGGGACTGCTCGACGCCGGTGCTAAAGTCACCGTGGTCGCTCCCGTTGCCACCGACACACTTCGCGGTCTCGCCACTGCCGGTCTCCTCACCTGGGAGCAGCGCGAGTACCGCACCTCAGACCTCGACGGCGTCTGGTTCGCTCAAACCGCCACTGGCACAGCCGCTGTGGACACCCAGGTAGCTGCCGACGCTGAGGCGCAGCGCATCTGGTGCGTCAACGCCTCGGACCACGAAGCATCAGCCGCGTGGACACCCGCCGTTGCGTGGTGGACGACGTCAAGATCGCCATCAACGCCGGGGGGGGAGACCCGCGCCGTGCCATGGCCCTCCGCAACGCTGTAGCCACGGCCCTTGAAACCGGTGACCTGCCGCTACGCCGTCATCGCAAGCCAGGAAACGATGGCTCGCTCGGCTCTGTCGCTTTGGTAGGTGGCGGTCCCGGCGACTCGGGACTCATCACAGTCCGCGGCCGTCGACTGCTGGGCCAGGCCGACGTCGTGGTTGCTGACCGTCTTGGCCCGCGCGAGCTGCTCAAGAACTTCGCCCCGGACGTCCGGGTGATCGAGGTAGGCAAGACCCCCCGGCCACCATCCCGTGCCGCAGCTCGAGATCAACAGGATCCTCGTGGAGGAAGCCTCAAGGGCAACCGGGTGGTCCGCCTCAAAGGCGGCGACCCCCTACGTCCTGGGCCGCGGCGGTGAAGAAGCGGAATTCTGCCGCCAGCACGGCGTCGAGGTTGAAGTGGTGTCCGGCGTAACGTCTGCGATTTCCGTTCCGGCGGCCGCGGGTATCCCCCGTGACGCACCGCGGACTGGCCAAGGGCTTCAGCGTGGTGACCGGCCACGAAGAGCTGTCCGAAGTCCCGGCACGCCCCCGATCATACTGTGGTGTTGCTCATGGGAGTGGCGCAATTGCGCGATTCCGCGGCCGAGCTGGCGGGCTCGGGTCTGCCTTTGGACACACCAGTAGGTATCGTAGAGAACGGGTATTTGCCGGACCAGCGCGTCACTATCGGCACTCTGGGTACCATCGCGGACCAGGCGGAAGCCGTCGGCGTGGCCAACCCGGCGGTCATAGTGATCGGCGATGTGGTCCGTGTCAGCCCCTTCGCACCGCAGCACTTCAAGACCGCTGACTACAGCACTATTACCCCCCCAAATCGTCCCCCCCGCGTCCGCAGTAACTAGCCCCCCCGGCCCAACTAGGTAGCAGATAAGCGCGTTTTGAGCCTCAACGCGCACAACTGCGACCTGGTTGGGATGACTGAACAGAAGAAGGAACACAGCCGTGTCAATTAGCACCCCCCCCGTAGGTTCTGCGGACCGTCCGCTTCGCGTCGCCGTCATCGGCTCCGGCCCGGCCGGCGTTTACGCAGCTGACATCCTGACCAAGAGCGAGGCCGTCAAGAGCGGCGAACTCAACGTCAGCATCGACCTCTTCGACCGCTACCCGGCACCGTACGGCCTGATCCGCTACGGCGTCGCGCCGGACCACCCCCCCGCATCAAGGCATCGTCAACGCCCTGCACAAGGTCCTGGACCGCGGCGACATCCGCTTCTTCGGCAACGTTGACTACGGCACGGACATCTCCATCGAGGACCTCCGCAAGCATTACGACGCCGTCATCTTCGCCACCGGCGCCATCAAGGACGCCGACCTGAATATCCCGGGCATCGAACTCGAGGGTTCCTTCGGCGGCGCCGACTTCGTCTCCTGGTACGACGGTCACCCGGACGTTCCCCGCGAATGGCCGCTTGAGGCCAAGGAAATCGCCGTCCTCGGCAACGGCAACGTGGCCCTTGACGTGGCCCGTGTTCTCTCCAAGCACGCCGATGACCTCCTGGTCACCGAAATCCCGGACAACGTTTACGCCGGCCTGAAGAACTCCCCCCCGGTCACCGACGTTCACGTCTTCGGCCGTCGCGGCCCGGCACAGGTGAAGTTCACCCCCCCGCTGGAACTCCGCGAACTTTCGCACTCCAAGGACGTGGACATCATCCTCTACGCCGAGGACTTCGAATTCGACGAAGAGTCCGATCGCCAGGTCCAGACGAACAACCAGACCAAGACCATGGTGGGCACGCTCACCAACTGGATTGCCGAGCAGCCCGAGGATCTTTCCGAGCTCACGGCTTCCCGCCGCCTGCACCTGCACTTCCTGCACAGCCCGGTGGAAATCGTCGACTCCCCCGGAAACCCCGGGCAAGGTTGCCGGCATCAAGTTCGAGCGCACCGAGCTTGACGGCACGGGCAACGCCCGCGGCACCGGCGAATTCATCGACTACCCGGTCCAGGCCGTGTACCGCTCCATCGGCTACTTCGGTTCGGCCCTGCCGGACGTCGAGTTCGACCACAAGAAGGGCGTCGTCACCAACGACGGCGGCCGTGTCCTGGACGCCGACGGCCAGCACGTACCCGGCCTCTACGCAACGGGCTGGATCAAGCGCGGGCCTGTTGGCTCATCGGACACACCAAGGGCGATGCCCTCGAAACCGTCACCTACTTGTTGGAGGACCGCGAAAACCTGCCGGTCGCCGAGGTTCCCGCGGCAGACGCCGTCGTGGATCTGCTCGATGCCCGCGGCGTGAAGTTCACGAGCTGGGAAGGCTGGCTTGCCCTTGATGCACACGAGCTCGCTCTCGGCGCAGCAGCCACCGAGGCCGGCGCCTCCCACGGCGTTGAGGTCAAGCGTGAGCGCATCAAGGTTGTGCCGCGCGAGGACATGGTCAACATCTCCCGTGATGGCGTAGCCGCACAGGTCTAGTACTTCCGGTTCTTTGCTGGCGGGGGGGTCACTCAGCTCGAGTGGCCCGCCCTGCTTTTAAGCTCGCTCTGTGGCGCCCGGCGGTACCCTGAGTCATGGACGTCGTCGTCATTGAAACTCCGCAGCTGGGCGACCGCAGCTACTTGGTGCATGACGGCTCAGTTGCGTTGGTGATCGACCCCCCCAGCGGGACATCGACCGGGTGGAGCGAGAGGCTCGTGACGCTGGCGTCCGGATCACCCATGTAGCCGAGACGCACCTGCACAACGACTACGTCACGGCGGCCTCGTTCTGGCGGAGAAGCACGGCGCTGATTATTTGGTGAACGCCGCTGATGAGGTCTCTTTCACCCGTGTACCGGTCACTGATGGCCAGGTTCTTCGCGTTGGCCGGCTTTCCGTTTCGGTGGTTGCGACGCCTGGCCACACGCACACGCACCTCTCCTATGTGGTGCGGGATGATACGCACGACGCCGGCACGGAGGCTGTGTTTTCCGGCGGCAGCTTGCTTTACGGCTCAGTGGGGAGAACGGACCTGGTCTCGCCGCATGACACCGCGAAGCTGGCCCATGACCAGTACTCCTCGGTCCGGCGCCTGGTGGATTCGGCGACGCCCGAAGCGGCGCTCTACCCGACGCATGGCTTCGGCTCGTTCTGTTCCATCGGCCCGGCGAGCCATCAAGAGACCTCGACGATCAGTGAGCAAACCGCGTCGAACCACGCCCTGACAGATCGGGACGAGGACCACTTTGTCTCGCAGTTGCTGCAGAACATCACGGCCTACCCCCCCGCGTACTACGCCCACATGAATCCGCTGAATGCCGCTGGTCCGCACCCGGCAACCCTTGACGTCCCGGACTCCGTGGACGCAAAGGACTGGGCCGGCGTTTGAGGGCAGGGGAGTGGGTGGTGGACCTCCGGCATCGCGTGGCGTTCGCCGATAGCCACCTCCAGGGCAGCGTGAGTTTTGAGTACGGCCGTGGGGGACAATTTCACCAGTTACCTCGCTGGGTGATCCCGTGGAACCAGCCACTCACGCTACTGGGCCCACTCAGCGAGGTTGAAAAGGCGATCCGTGACTTGGCGAGGATCGGTATCGACAGCCGGATGCCGCCGTCGGGCCTGAAACGGCGGTTCTGAATGTTGGTGCGTTGGCGCCCGAGTCCCCCACAGGCGAGCTACCTGCACGGGGGACTGGAGCTTGTTGCTCAGGGAACGGGAACCGGCAGACGTGGTGCTGGATGTTCGCCGACCGGACGAATTTGAGGCCTCCCATGTCAAGGGAGCGCTCAACGTTCCCGTCTACGAGCTTCTCGGGAAGATCACTGAGCTGCCGAACGCGAGGATCTGGGTGCACTGCGCCACGGGATATCGGGCGAGCGTCGCGGCCAGCCTGCTGGACCGGGCCGGGCGAGAGGTGGTGCTGATCAATGCGAGATTCAGGGATGCGGCCGGGACCGGAATTGAAACCACTCAGCCGTGAAGGGGGGGCCTGGCTAACGCGGCGCCTGGTCTGCGCAGAAATCCAGGTTCCGGTACACGCTCTGGACGGCGGCATCGGGGTCGTGTGCCTCCAAGGCGTCCACCAGTTCGTCGTGGCCTTCGCGCGGAATGCCGTTGAAGCCTTCCTTGCGTTGCTGCCGGAGGAGGTCGTTGTGGAACACTCCGCCGAACGAAACGTACAGCTGATGGAGCAATGGATTCCCTGAAGCCAAGGCAACGCGTTCGTGGAATTCCCAGTCGGCACTGGCCACGTGGGGGGTAGTCCTCGGCTTGCCAGGCATCGTGGCGGAGCGCGAGGAGGCGGCGCATCTCGGCCAGGTCCTCGGCGGTAGCGTGCTTGGTGGCCAATCGGGCAGCCTGGGTGTCCAGGCCGAGCCGGACCTCCACGATGTGCTCCTGAGTATGCTCCAAGTACATGCGCTGCGCCGCGCCGGACATCTCGCTATTGGCCCGCACGTAGGTGCCATCCCCCCCCGCCGGACTTCCAGCATGCCGGAGTGGGCCAGGGCCTTGATGGCCTCGCGCAGGGTTCCCCCCCGCGAAACACCCAAGGTGGACATGAGCTCTGGCTCGGCTGGGATTCGCTCCTGGAGCGGCCATTCACCGGACTTGATCATGTCCCGCAGCTTGGCGGTGATCTCCTCGGCAAGGGCCGGGCGATGCGAAGGGGGTCAGGGTCATGCTGTCCTCGGTCCGGTCTTGGTGGCAGTGCGCTTGCTCGTGAGCAGGTGGCAGGTAACCATGAGCGCCACGGCCACGATGGACAGCAGGCTCAGCGGCAGCACCCAGCCGCCGGTGGCGCTGTGGAGCAGCCCCATGCCAAAGGGGCCTATTGCCGCAATCAAGTATCCCAGCGATTGGGCGATGGTGGAGAGCGCGGTGGTTTCCGCCGTCGAACGTCCGCTGCGGCTAATGATCACCAGGACCAGCGGGAAGATGCCCAAGCCGAAGCCGAAGAGCACTGCGGCACAACCGCCAGCGACGTCGGCAACCAGACCATCGCGGCGATGGCCAGCAAGGTGGAGCTGCTGGCGAGATACAGTGCGGGGCGGAGCATGCGGGGGGCGGGAGCCGAACGCGAGAAGGATCATGCCGGCAGCGACGGAGACCAACTGCATCACGCCGAACTGCAGGCCGCTTTCGGAGGCGCTGAGGCCTTGCGAGGTCAGGATGTAGGCGAACCAGCTCATTACTGCGTAGGCAAGGAACGCCTGGAAGGTGAAGATCGCGGTAATCAGGATGCCGAGGCGGGTACGCAGCAACGGCCACATGGACACCCGCGGGCGGTCCGTTTTGGTGGAGTTGCGGTGGGTGTGGAGGACAACCGGCAGGAAGCCGAGCAGGGCCGCGACGCCAAGGATTCCCCCCCAAGCGGCCAGGCCCATGGACGGCGAGCCGAGTTCCTGAGCCAAAGGCACGCTTACGGCTGCAGCGAAGGTAGCGCCGCCGGACATGGTGAAGGTGTAGAGACCCGTCATCATGGAGGTGCGCTCTGAGTAGTGCTCACGGATGAACGATGGCATGGCCACGTTGCATACGGCCAGGCCGGACATCGCCAGGACGGTGCCTCCGAGGAGCGCGCCCGTTACCGGAACGCCACGCACCAGCAAACCGCCGGCCAGCAGGGCCAAGGCGATGGCGATGGCCTTCTCGACACCCACACGCCGGGTCAGCCAGGACGTTCCCATGCCCGCAACCGCAAAGCACAGCAGCGGGATGGAAGGCAGAATGGACGCCACCAGGGCGCCGTAACCCAACACCTGCTGCAGGTCGTGGAACAGGGCAGCGGCGCTGGTGATGCCCGCGCGCAGGTTCAGGCCGATGAGCACCACCGCAATAATGCCGACGACGGCGACGACGCGCGTCTTGGGGACTGCGGAACTTGCCGAAAGCGCAGGGGCAGCCTGGGCAGGGCTCACAGTAGGGATGTTTCCGGTGCTGGGGGGGTAAGAGGAGTCGTCGCGGCCATATCTAAAGGTTAGACGTTTGACGTCTAATGTCTAGGGTTTTGTGGCGAAGCTCTCCGCGCGGGCTTGAGGGGGGGGCCTAGCGAGGGTTGCGCGAGCCAAGCGCTGGACCGCCAAGGCCAGCCACAGCTGCACGCGGTCCTGCGTCTGGGAGGGGTCGTAGCCCGTCAATTCGGTGATCTGTGCCAGGCGGTAGCGCACAGTGTTTCGGTGCAGGGTGAGGGCTTCGGCCACAGCTGCTACTGAGCCGTTGTGGTTGAGGTAGCTCTCCAGTGTGGCCACCAGCTCGGCCCCGTGGGCGGCGTCGAACTTCCGCAGCGGCGTGAGGGACTCGCTGGCCATATCCGCCAACGGAACATCCTCGCTGGCCAGCAGCAAGGATGTCAGGCTCAGGCGCTCCGGCTCGTTGACCGGCAAGCCGTGCGCCACGGCGTCGCGCGCTTCAAAGTAGCTCCAACGCAGGCCGTTCGGCTTCGTGTAGGCGCCGCCGATACCAATGACGGCGTGGATGCCGGCTTCCTGCAGGTGATCGCTAAGGCTCTTGGCCAAAGCGGTGGCCGAACTGCCGTCGTCGCTGATGACAGTGACCAGGTCCTTCCCGACGACGGCGCTGACGCCGGCTTCCAGCGCCTGGGGGCAGGGAGATGCTGATCAGTTGTTTGTGGTGTGCCGTGGACTCTGCCACGAGCACAACGTTCTTCCGGGTGCTGTTGATGCCGACGCCTGCCAGGCGCCGGGCGGCCTCGATGCTCTCAAGAGTGCCGTGGATGACGTCGTCCAAGACCTGACCGGCCATGGCGCGCTGGGCTTGGCGCTGCTTGACCATGTTGTTGAGCTCCACGCTGATCAGGTTTTGCGCGTAGCTGACGATGCCGGAGTCGACGAACGGCTGCCGCAACCAGAGCGTGCAGGCATCCCTGCGGCCGGTGGGAATCGGATACGAAGCCCAGCCATCCGCCGTCGGGGCCGGTTTCCCCCCCGCCACGCTGTTGTAGAGCTGCGCGCTGAACTGGGTGAGCACCACATCAGTGCGGAGCATGCTGCCCAGTTGCTTGAGAAGTTCGTTCAGGCCTCCGCCGGTGAGGAGTGAGCGTGCCAGGATCTGGTGTCCGGCGAGGAGTCGTTCCAAGTTGGAATAATGGTCGGCAGAGTGCGATTCCGCCACGAGTTTGCCGATCGCGATGAAGGGGGATCTCGTAGGGGACTTCCACCAGGGGCAAGCCCCCCCAGCGGTTGGCTTCCGCGATGAGTGCTTCCGGGACGGACTCGTGGGTGAGGCCGATGCCAAAACCGATCCCGACGGCGCCAGCGCGTTGGGCCTGGCGGACGAATCGTCGCTGGTCGGCGGCGCTCTTGAGGCGCAGGCCGGTGGTGAGGACCAACTCTCCGCCACTGAGGAAACGCTGGGGGTCTTCCAGTTCCGTCACCGCAACCCAACTGATGTCCTGGTTCCACGTGGTTTCGGCAAGGCCGGCTTGGCGGAGTTTCAGGGAGGGGGGGACAGCGACGAGCGAAGCGAGGGACATTGCCATGCTTTCAAGCGTAACCCGGCACTGGGCAAGCGCACTAAGCGGGGGGGTCCTTGTGTGTGCAGCTGGCTATTCCTTGGACCCCCTCCCTGGCATAGGCTCTGATCAGCTAAACCCATGCCCAGACTCCGAAAGAGGGTTGCACACCGTGGTTCAAACCTTGCAGAACTTCATCAACGGCGAATTCGTTACGCCGGCAGGTACGGGTCTCCTGGACATCGTGAACCCCCCCGCCACCGGGGGAAATCGTTGCCAAGTCGCCCATTTCGGTTCAGGCCGATGTGGACGCCGCCATGACCGCGGCCAACCAGGCTTTCAAGTCGTGGAAGAAGGCCACTCCCGGCCAGCGCCAGCTGATGCTCCTCAAGCTCGCAGACGCCGTCGAGGCCAATAGCGATGAACTCGTGGAAGCCCAGCACCGCAACACCGGTCAGGTCCGTTCCCTGATCGCCTCCGAGGAAGTTGCCGCAGGTGCTGACCAGCTCCGCTTCTTCGCCGGTGCAGCGCGCATCATCGAAGGCAAGTCCGCAGGCGAATACTTCGAGGGCCACACCTCCTACGTACGTCGCGAACCGATCGGCGTCGTAGCCCAGGTTGCTCCGTGGAACTACCCGTTCCTCATGGCCATCTGGAAGATCGGCCCCGCCCTGGCCGCAGGCAACACAATTGTCCTGAAGCCTTCCGACACCACCCCCCCTGAGTCCACCTTGGTGCTGGCACGCCTGGCCGGCGAGATCTTCCCGGCCGGTGTCCTCAACGTTGTCCTGGGCACCGGCGAAACCGGCGCCATGATGGTTGACCACAAGGTCCCCCCCGGCCTGGTGTCCATCACGGGTTCCGTCCGTGCCGGCATTGCTGTGGCAAGCGGCGCAGCCAAGGGCCTCAAGCGGGCCCACCTGGAACTTGGCGGCAAGCTCCGGCCATCGTCTTCAAGGATGCCGACATCAAAAAGAGTGCCGCGGCCATCGCCGAGTTCGCGTTCTTCAACGCAGGCCAGGACTGCACGGCCATCACCCGCGTGTTGGTGGAGGACTCCGTCCACGATGACGTCGTGGCAGCGATGGTGGAGCACACCAAGACCCTGCACACGGGTTCGCAGAACGACGAGGACAACTACTTCGGCCCGCTCAACAACGTGAACCACTTCAACGCCGTGACCTCCGTGGTGGAGAACCTCCCGGCGAACTGCAAGATCGAAACCGGTGGCCACCGCGCAGGCGAGAAGGGCTTCTTCTTCGAGCCCACCATCATCTCCGGCGCCAAGCAGACTGACGACATCGTGCAGAAGGAAACCTTCGGCCCGGTCATCACCGTCCAGAAGTTCAGCACCGAAGAAGAAGCGCTCGAACTGGCCAACGACGTCGAATACGCCCTGGCTTCCAGCGTCTGGACCACCGACCACGGCACGGCCATGCGCATGAGCCGCGACCTGGACTTCGGTGCGGTCTGGATCAACACCCACATCCTCCTGACGGCAGAGATGCCGCACGGCGGCTTCAAGCAGTCCGGCTACGGCAAGGACCTCTCCATGTACGGCGTTGAGGACTACACGCGCATCAAGCACGTGATGTCCGCGCTCGACGCGTAACCCGTACCTTCACCAGAGCTTCCCAGAAAGGCAACCACCTCATGACCACCACCGCGAACGAACTCTCGTACCGCATCGAGCAGAAGCGCAACATCAACGGCGCCTTCCCCCGGCCCCAAATCGCAGGCACTGGCCGAGCGTCGCGCCGCCGTCGTTGCTGCAGGCGTCGCCTCGGGCGTCCCCGTTTACGTTGAAGACGCCGACGGCGGCATCATCCGCGACGTCGACGGCAACTCCTTCATCGACCTCGGTTCCGGCATCGCCGTGACCAGCGTCGGCGCGTCCGACCCCGCCGTCGTAGCCGCTGTCCAGGAAGCTGCTGCGCACTTCACGCACACCTGCTTCATGGTCACCCCGTACGAGGCTACGTTGCAGTTGCCGAGCAGCTCAACCGCCTCACCCCCCGGGCGACCACGCCAAGCGCACCGTGCTGTTCAACTCCGGCGCTGAAGCCGTAGAGAACGCCGTCAAGGTTGCACGCCTGGCCACCGGCCGCGATGCGGTCGTAGCTTTCGACCACGCCTACCACGGCCGCACCAACCTGACCATGGCACTGACCGCCAAGCGATGCCGTACAAGACCAACTTCGGCCCGTTCGCGCCCGAGGTCTACCGCATGCCCATGAGCTACCCGTTCCGTGAAGAGAACCCGGAAATCACCGGTGCCGAGGCCGCCAAGCGCGCCATCACCATGATTGAGAAGCAGATCGGTGGCGACCAGGTCGCCGCGATCATCATCGAGCCCATCCAGGCGAGGGCGGCTTCATCGTTCCGGCCGAAGGCTTCCTGCCGGCACTGTCCGCATGGGCCAAGGAAAAGGGCATCGTCTTCATCGCTGACGAGGTCCAGTCCGGTTTCTGCCGCACGGGCGAATGGTTCGCTGTTGACCACGAAGGTGTTGTCCCGGACATCATCACCATGGCCAAGGGCATTGCCGGTGGCCTCCCGCTGTCCGCTATCACCGGCCGCGCAGACCTGCTCGACGCCGTCCACCCGGGCGCCTCGGCGGCACCTACGGTGGCAACCCGGTTGCTTGCGCCGCAGCACTCGCAGCCATCGACACCATGGAACAGCACGACCTCAACGGCCGCGCACGCCACATCGAAGAGCTCGCCCTGGGCAAGCTCCGCGAACTGGCAGCCGAAGTTTCCGTGGTTGGCGACATTCGTGGCCGCGGGGGGGCCATGCTGGCCATCGAGCTCGTCCAGCCCGGTTCCAAGGAGCCGAATGCTGAGCTCACCAAGGCTGTTGCTGCCGCTTGCCTCAAGGAAGGCGTCGTCATCCTGACCTGTGGCACCTACGGCAACGTGATCCGCCTGCTCCCGCCGCTGGTCATCAGCGACGAACTGCTCATTGACGGCCTCGAGGTCCTGGCAGCAGCCATCAAGGCTCACGCGTAAGACTTCACGCTTGTTGGAGGAGGGCCGGGACACCCCCGGCCCTCCTCCTGCGTTTAACGGATTCTGTTTAGCTGGCTCCACCGCCGAGTTCGCTGGAATGCGCCGAGTTCGCTGGAGCGTTCCCGCGTTCTGGCACCGTTCCAGCGTTCTCGCTGTTCCCGCCCGAGCTAAGAGCCGAGCCTCGCTGTTGTTCGGCAGCCCCGGCTTACAACGGAGGGAGAGCCGAACAAGCGCGGGAATGAGGGGGGGCTTACGAGCCAGCAGCCGCCAGCCGGGCCCTCTTCTTCAGCACCGAGTTTTTCCGCGTGGTGCGAAGCATGTCGATGGTCAGCAACACCAGAGCCAACCACACCACGCAGAAACCGATCCAGCGGGCAGTGGTCATGGTCTCGTTGAACACGGTCAGCGCCACCACGAATTGGAGGACCGGCGCGAAGTACTGCAGCAGGCCGATGGTGGTCATGGGAAGACGGCGGCTGAGGCGCCGAAGAACAGGAGGGGGGGTACGGCCGTGATGACCCCGGAAGCCACCAGCAGCCAGAAGTGGCCCGCGCCCAGCGTGGTAAGGGTTTCGACGCCGGTTACCGCGAGGACAACCATGGTGATGGCTGCAAAGGGAGCCAGGACCACCGTTTCCACGCTGAGGCTCGTGAGTGCGTCCACCTTGGGCCCGACACGCTTTTTCACGAAGCCATAGAGCCCAAAGCTGAAGGCCAGGATCAGGCAATCCACGGGAGCTGTCCGTAGGAGAATGTCAGGACGCCCACGGCCACGAAGCCGATGCCTACAGCTGCCCACTGCAGGGGACGCAGCTTTTCTTTGAGGACGAGAACGCCGAGCAAAACCGAGACCAACGGTTGATGAAGTAGCCCAGGGACGTCTCAACGGCGTGGCCCGTGGTGACCCCCGAAAGTGTAGGTGAGCCAGTTGATGGCAATCAGAACTGCCGCCAGGGCCAAAGGACCGAACACGCTGCTGTCCTTCACCGCCGCCAGAATGTTTTCCAAGCGCGCGTGATGGTGATGAGCAGTGCACAGAAGAGCAAGGACCAAACGATCCGGTTGGCCACGATCTCGATTGCGCTGGCCGGCATGAGGACGAAGAAGTACAGGGGAAGCAGGCCCCCCCATAGACCGTAGGCGCCAATGCCGAACAGGATTCCCGCCGTCGACTCGCTCCGCACAGGCTTGCTGCCGGTTTTAGGGGGAACCGCCGGTACCTCCACCGCCGCCCCCGACTGTCGTCGTCGTTGGCTGGTTTGAAGAGGGAGAGTTGGCAGCTATCTGTTCCGGAGTCGACACATTGTCGCCAACACCGCCTGCACGCGCAATATTCCGCAATCTTTATCAATTTCTGTGACTCCTGCCATATAGGCGGTCCGGCGTAGGGTCGACATCTAGAATTGGAATCTGCGCGCCCCAACAACGGCGTGGCTCACTGCTTCGGAAGGGTAACGGTGTCCAACTCAGCCGCAACAACCCCCAATCGTCCGCTTCGCGTTGCGATCGTTGGTGCAGGACCCGCGGGCGTGTACGCCGCGGACATCCTGACGAAATCGAACGAGGTCAAAGACGGGCATGTGGAGGTCAGCATCGATCTCTTCGAGGCATATCCGGCGCCGTACGGCCTGATCCGCTACGGCGTGGCGCCGGATCACCCGCGGATCAAGGGCATCGTGAACGCGCTGCACAAGGTATTGGACCGCGGCGATATTCGCTTCCTCGGCAACGTGACATACGGGAAGGACCTCACACTCCACGATTTCCGTGCGTTCTACGACGCGTGATCTTCTCCACGGGTGCCATCAAAGACGCCGATTTGAGGATCCCCGGCGTCGAACTGGAGGGCTCCTTCGGCGGAGCGACTTCGTGTCGTGGTACGACGGCCACCCGGACGTTCCCCCGGGACTGGCCCCTGGATGCCAAGGAAATCGCCGTGATCGGCAACGGCAACGTGGCCTTGGATGTGGCCCGCATGCTGGCCAAGCATCCCGAGGAACTCCTGGTTACGGAGATCCCGGACAACGTCTACGCGGGGCTCAAGGAATCGCCGGTCACCGACGTTCACGTCTTCGGCCGCCGTGGCCCGGCCCAGGTGAAGTTCACGCCGTTGGAGCTGCGCGAGCTGTCCCACTGCAAGGACGTGGACATCGTCCTGTACCCGGAGGACTTCGAGTTCGACGAAGCCTCGGATGAAGCCATCAGGACAAACAACCAGATCAAGACCATGGTCAACACCATGACCAACTGGCTGGTGGAGGAGCACGCAGAATCGGAACAGCCGTCATCGCGGCGCCTGCACCTGCACTTCCTGCACAGTCCCGTGGAGATCCTCGACTCGCCTGAGACGCCCGGCAAGGTCTCGGGCATCAAATTCGAGCGCATGCAATTGGATGGAACCGGCAACGTCAAAGGCACCGGCGAGTTCATTGAATACCCGGTCCAATCCGTCTACCGCGCCATCGGCTACCACGGTTCCCCCGCTGGAGGAACTTGAGTACGACGCCCGCCGGGGCGTCATACCAAACGACGGCGGTCGCGTCCTGGACGCCGACGGCAAGCCCGTGCCGGGAATTTACGCCACCGGCTGGATCAAGCGCGGACCGGTCGGGCTGATCGGCCATACCAAGGGTGATGCCCTGGAGACCATCGGCTTCCTCCTCGAGGACAGGCTCAACCTGCCCCCTGCTGAGAACCCGGATCCGCAGGCCATCATCGACCTCCTTGAGGAACGCGGCGTCGAATACACCACGTGGGAGGGCTGGAACAAGCTTGATGCCCACGAAGCCGCGCTTGGTGCTGAGTGGACCGCCGGCGAAGGTAACGGTGTGGTCCGCGAGCGCATCAAGGTTGTTCCGCGCGAGGAAATGATCCGGATCTCCCGCGGCTGACATTAGTCTCCACCCGAACTAGACTTCACGGTACTGTCCCGCCCACCACACGTGCAGCGCACTGTCATTGCGGACTATCAGGGAGTTCGATGAGGAATCCAGTTCATCCGCCGGTTCCAGGCAGCGATGCCGCGGAGCTGTTGCAGAAGCGTGCTCTTACCGGCCACGAGCGTCTGGACTCCTTGCGTCTCGGGATGCCCGAGGACATCGTCGGATTGCGCCGCTTGGTACGGGAATCCTGCAACGCTCGGCAACTCTGCAGGCCAACCCGGACGTCGCGGAGGCTCCCCTCGCAATGGATGGAGATGAGCTTGAGGAGTACCGCAGGCAGCACCCCCCCCTGGCGACGATCATGCCCGTGATCAAGAAGCTTTTGGTTCAGCCAGCCATGACAGCGGCCTGCTGGTGGCAGTGGGTGACGACGTCGGGCGGCTCCTGTGGTGGATGGGGGGGATCCCGTGATGCAGCGCCGGCTGAGGGCATGATGTTCGTGGCCGGCGCCGACTGGTCCGAAGCTTCCGTGGGCACCAGCGCACCCGGGACTGCGCTGGCTCTGGACCGCAGCATCCAGATTTCCGGGGCGGAACACTTCAAACGCTCGGTCCATCCTTGGAGCTGCACGGCTGTTCCCTTCCACGACCCCCCCGATTCCGGCGCTGTGCTGGGCGTTGTGGATATCACGGGCACGGAAACCGCCGTCGCCGCGCATACTCTTTCGTTGGTGGAGGCTACCGTTGCCGCCGCCCAGGCTCAGCTCCGTATTGAACGACTGACGCTCGCCGCCGCCGTCAAGGACAAACCCCCCCGACGCCGGAGCGGGGGGGCTGCCGTCTCCGGCCATGTCCTCTACCGGAACAGCCTCCAGCTGCTGGGCCGTGACCAAGCCCTGCTCAGCATCAATGGACGAACGGTTTCCCTATCTGCCCGGCACAGCGAGATCCTTGCCATCCTGAGTAGCCACCACGCCGGGCTCAGCGCTGAAGACCTGTGCAACCAGCTGTATCCCGGGGATGGTTCTGCCGTGACGCTTCGCGCGGAAATGGTGCGGCTCCGGAAGGTCATGCAGGAACTCAGCCCGGAGGCGGTCCCGGAATCCCGTCCTTACCGCCTGCCGGTTGAGTTGTTGCCCGACTCCGGCCAGGTCCTCAGTTGCCTCCAGCGCGGCGCCCACCGCATCGCCCTGGAAATCTACAAAGGCGGCTCTTGCCACGCTCGGTGCGCCCGGCGTCGTGCAGTTGCGTGAACGGGTCTCGCACCTGCTGCGCGAGGCGCTGCTAAGCGACGGCAGCGTTGACTCGCTCCTCAAGTACGCTGAGCTGCCCGAGGCGAAGTACGACGTCGACCTCCGCCTTGCCGTCCTGAAGCTGCTGCCGCCGCGCTCACCCAAGCGGGCCGCCGTCGTGGCCGACCTTGAACGGATCGAAAGAGAAATGACAGCGTGAGCTGACTCACATGGTTGCAACGTAGCTGCAACCTCCCTGCTCCTAGGCTCGGATCAATGGCGACAGCCACCGTGATTCGCAGCAAAGGAGCTAGCAATGACTGTTTATGCACAGCCGGGTGCCGAGGGTTCGAAGGTCACCTTCAAGGACCGCTACGAGAACTGGATCGGCGGCGAATGGGTTGCCCCGGTCAAGGGCGCCTACTTCGAGAACATCACCCCCCGTCACGGGCAAAGCCTTCTGCGAAGTTGCCGTGGTACCTCGGAGGACATCGAGCTGGCGCTGGACGCCGCCCATAAGGTTGCACCCTCCTGGGGGGGCAAGACGTCGGCCACCGAACGCGCCGCCATCCTGAACAAGATCGCAGACCGCATCGACGAGAACGTGGAGCTTCTCGCGGTGGCGGAAACGTGGGACAACGGCAAGCCCGTCCGCGAAACCCTGAACGCCGACATCCCGTTGGCTGCCGACCACTTCCGTTACTTTGCCTCCGCAGTCCGCGCGCAGGAAGGTCATCTCTCCCAGCTGGACGAGGACACCACGGCCTACCACTTCAAGGAACCGTTGGGCGTCGTCGGTCAGATCATCCCGTGGAACTTCCCCCCCATCCTCATGGCCGTGTGGAAGCTGGCACCGGCGCTCGCAGCCGGCAACGCTGTGGTTCTCAAGCCCGCCGAGCAGACGCCCACGTCCATCCTGGTCCTCATGGAACTCATCGGAGACCTCCTGCCGGCAGGTGTGGTGAACGTCGTCAACGGCTTCGGTGTAGAGGCCGGAAAGCCTCTCGCTTCCAGCTCCCGGATCCGTAAGATCGCCTTCACGGGTGAGACCACCACCGGCCGCCTCATCAGTCAGTACGCATCCAACAACCTCATCCCCCCCGTCACCCTGGAACTCGGCGGCAAGAGCCCGAACATCTTCTTCGATGACGTCGCCGCCCAGAACGATGCTTTCTACGACAAGGCCCAGGAAGGCTTCACACTCTTTGCCTTCAACCAGGGCGAGGTCTGCACCTGCCCGTCCCGTGCACTGGTCCAGGAAGGCATCTACGACTCCTTCATGTCGGATGTCGTGGCCCGGACCAACAAGATCATCCAGGGAAACCCGCTGGACACCGACACCCAGGTAGGTGCCCAGGCCTCGAATGACCAGCTGGAGAAGATCCTGTCCTACATCGACATCGGAAAGCAGGAAGGCGCCAAGGTCCTCACTGGTGGTGCCCGGGCCGAGCTGTCCGGTGACCTGGCGGGTGGCTACTACGTTCAGCCCACCATTTTCGAAGGCCACAACCGGATGCGCATCTTCCAGGAAGAGATTTTCGGTCCGGTGGTGTCCGTGACCAAGTTCAGTGACTACAACGACGCCATCGGAATCGCCAACGACACCCTCTATGGCTGGGTGCCGGAGTCTGGTCACGTAACGGAAATGTCGCCTACCGCGCGGGCCGGGAAATCCAGGCCGGCCGTGTGTGGGTCAACAACTACCACGCCTACCCGGCAGGTGCCGCTTTCGGTGGCTACAAGTCCTCAGGTATTGGCCGTGAGAACCACGCATGATGCTGGACCACTACCAGCAGACCAAGAACCTCCTGGTCAGCTACAACGAGAACAAGCTCGGCTTCTTCTAAACCGTCCTGTTCATCGATCAAAGGAGATCGCCAATGGCCACCATGCAAGCTGCAGTAGTTACGGAATTTGGAACCGACCTTACAGTCAAGGAAGTGGAAAGGCCGACGCCGGGTCCCGGCCAGGCGCTGGTCCGCCTCATCACCTCGGGGGTATGTCATACCGACCTCCATGCCGCCGAAGGCGACTGGCCGGTCAAGCCCACGCCGCCTTTCATTCCCGGACACGAAGGTGTCGGTGAAGTGGTGGCTCTGGGCGAGGGTGTCACGGACGTTGCCGTGGGCGACCTTGTGGGGAACGCCTGGCTGTGGTCCGCCTGCGGAGACTGCCAGTACTGCCGCACCGGTTGGGAAACCTGTGCGAGTCTCAGCAGAACGGTGGTTACAGCGTTGACGGCTCGTTCGGCGAGTACATGCTGGTTGACACGCGCTTTGCTGCCCGCATCCCGGAAGGCTCGGACCCGGTGGACGTCGCACCGGTTCTGTGTGCCGGGGGGGTCACGGTCTACAAGGGCCTGAAGATGACCGAGGCCAGGCCCGGTCAGTGGGTCACCATCTCCGGCATCGGGGGGGGACTGGGGGGGCACATCGCCGTGCAGTATGCGGTGGCCATGGGGGGGCTCCGGGTCGCGGCAGTGGACATTGCCGATGACAAGTTGGCACTGGCCCGCGAACACGGCGCCGAGTTGACCGTCAACGCCTTGCATGAGGATCCGGCAGAGGTCATCCAACGTGAAACGGGTGGCTGCATGGTGTCCTGGTGACAGCGGTTCACCCTTCGGCGTTCGGCCAGGCGATCGGTATGGCGCGCGTGGTGGAACGATCGTTTTCAATGGGTTGCCTCCGGGAGACTTCCCTGCGCCGATCTTCGAGATCGTCCTCAAGGGCCTTACGGTCCGCGGCTCGATCGTGGGAACACGGCAGGACCTGGAGGAAGCACTGGAGTTCTACGCCCAGGGAAAGATCAAGCCAACGGTCTCCACCCGGGAACTCTCCGAAGTCAACGCGGTCTTTGACGAGATGAAGCACGCCAAGATCGACGGCCGAGTGGTCCTGAAGTTCTGATGGACAACACCAGCTTGGAAGCTGCGGTGACGCTGCCCGGGGGAGGATTTCTCCCGGGTGGCGCTCACCGCGGTGTCCTTGGAACTCCTCCGCAAACTTTGGGACCAGCATGGGCCACTCATGTTCCATCAGTCGGGTGGTTGCTGCGACGGCTCTGCACCTATGTGCTATCCCGCGGGGGAGTTCCTCACCGGCGACTCTGATGTCCTTCTGGGCCGCTTCGATATCGGAACCGGAGGAGAGCGGCAGCCCTTGGAGTTTTGGATGTCCAAGGAGCAGTTCAACTACTGGTCCCACACGCACCTCACAGTCGATGTGGTCCCGGGCCGCGGTAGCGGATTCTCAGTGGAATCACCTGAGGGCAAACGGTTCCTGATCCGTTCCACCCTCATGGACTGGGACGTTCCAAGCGTTTAGGAGCCCATGGCTGGTGTGACGGGGGGGACTACGTGTCTTCGTCACACCAGCCACAGCTGTCACAGCGTTTCGTGGGTCGTCTCACTATCTGGGATAAATATGGTCGTCCAAGGGCCGGACACTATTCTTGATGAGTCCTATACCACTCCCATCCAGAATGTGGCATTTTCATGAACATTTTCAGGACCAAGTCGATCGAGCAGTCGATCGCCGATGCCGACGAGCCCGGGCGAAAGCTGAAGCGCAGCCTCAGCACCTGGGACTTGATGATCATGGGCGTCGCCGTTGCTGTCGGCGCCGGGATCTTCTCAGTGGGCGCCAAGCTGCCGCGAACTTTGCCGGCCCTGCCGTCACCATCTCCTTCGCCATCGCCGCTGTCACGTGTGCTTTGGCCATCATGTGCTACGCGGAGTTCGCCACAGCGATCCCCCGTGGCAGGCTCCGCCTACGTGTTCACGTACGCCACCATGGGCGAGGTCCTCGCGTGGATCATCGGCTGGAACCTCATCCTTGAACTTTTCACCGCCGCAGCCGTGATCGCAAAGTATTGGGGCATTTACCTCAGTACGGTCTTCGGCCTGATGGGCGTGGAAATGCCGCCGTCAATCCAGGTGGCTGGTGTTGATCTCTACTGGGGGGGAGCCTTCCTCATTGTCGCGATCTTCACCGTCCTGCTGGTGCTGGGGGGGACAAAGCTGTCCGCCCGCGTTGGCAACGTCTTCACGCTGATCAAGATCGCCGTAGTGCTGTTCGTGATCGTTGTTGGCTTCAGCTACGTGAAGTTCTCCAACTACACCCCCCCTTCATTCCTGCCTCCGAGCCCACCGACTCCGGCGCCGCCGACGTCATGAAGCAGTCCTTCTTCGGCTTCCTCACTGGCGCTGCTCCGGCCCAGTACGGAACGCTCGGCGTCTTCGCCGGCGCAGCTTTGGTGTTCTTCGCCTTCATCGGCTTTGACGTGGTGGCAACCTCCGCGGAAGAGGTCAAGAACCCGCAGAAGACCCTTCCCCCCGCGGTATTTTCGGTGGCCTCGCAGTGGTTACGCTGCTCTACATCCTGGTGTCCCTCGCACTGACCGGCATGGTGTCCTACACGCAGTTGGCCGAGGTGAAGAACCCCCACCCTGACCACGGCTTTCGAGGCCGTGGGCAACACCGACGCTGCCAAGATCATCGCGTTCGGTTCCCTGGTGGGCCTGACCACGGTGATCATGGTGCTGCTCATGGGCCTGTCCCGCGTGGTCCTGGCCATGAGCCGCGACGGCCTCCTGCCCCCCCGCTCGCTGTCCAAGACGAGCGAAAAGCGCTCGACGCCGGCCCGGTTGCAGATCATTTGTGGTGCGGCCGTGGCCCTGGTAGCAGGCGTAACCAAGGTGGACCTGCTCGAGGAAATGATCAACATCGGAACGCTGTCCGCGTTTGTGATGGTCAGCCTGGGCATCCTGGTATTGCGCAAGAAGCGGCCTGACCTCAAGCCGGCCTTCCGGGTCCCGTTCGGGAAGGTTCTGCCGTGGGTCTCCGCAGTCCTCTGCTTCTACCTCATGACCAACCTGGCCGTGGAAACCTGGATCTTCTTCGCGATCTGGCTGGTCATCGGCATGGCCATCTACTTCGCCTACGGCCAGCGCCACTCGCGGTTGAATGAGAAATTCGCCGCAGCCAAGGCCTCCGTCAATGGTGCCGCCGAGAGCCGCCAGACCAAGGGCGACGAGGACGAGGACAGCTACACCAAGGTTTAGACCAATGTGAGCAGCTTGTCGGACAGCTGAGCGATACTGAAGTACGGGACGCCCGGAGACCATCGGTTTCCGGGCGTTCCCGCGTTACGGCGCAGCATGCTCACCGACCCATTCCACCATCGGCCTCAGCTTTTCCCAATGGGCAGCAATCTCGTCACGGGCTGCGGGAGTAGACAACCAGTCCGGCTGGCTCAGCTCAACGCTGGCGGACAAGGACTTGTGCTTGAGCAGCTCTGCGCGTGGATGGTCTTTGTCGAAACCCCGTGGAACGGTCTTGAGTTTTTCGCCCTCAATCGCGAAGCCTGCCTCTGCCACGGCGTCTACGATTCGCTGCAACTCCGATCCGCTATCAGGAACATCCACTGCGGCCCGGAAACGTGCCAATTGGGCAGGCGTGTGGGAATGGTAGCCGCCGCCGATCAGCAGGCCGTCGGCACTGATCTGGAGATAGAACCGACGCCTTCCTGGCTGGCAGCGAAGGCGCCTTGCGCTGTCTTGTACGGTGATTTGTCCTGCGAGAATCTGATGTCCCTGTTCGGCCGGAAGATCTTAGCCGGCCCGAACTTTGGCTCCAGCTCCGAAAGGAGGGCTGTCAGCGGTCCCTTCACCTCGCGTCGTACGTTGTTTTATGCTCCAGCCACCACTCGCGGTTGTTGTTCTCTTCAAGCTCGGCGTAGAAACGGAATGCGGCAGTAGGGATGCCTTCGAATGTGCTCATAGAAGGATCCTAGGGACGGCATGACCCGCCCAGCCATAGCCAACAAGAGCTATGTGGAAAACAAAAGGAACACCCCCCCGTCGCGGAGAAGATCCGCAACGGGGTGTTCCTGGAAATGCAGTAGAGCAGAGACGCTTAGAGCTTGTTGGCTGCTTCGGCGTCGGACTCGGTCTGGCCTGCACCGAGGTTGGCGCGGAGCTTGGCGCCGAGCTCGGAGTCAACGTTGGTCCAGTACTGGATGGCGCGTTCCTTGATGTCGGCGGTCTTCACGCCGCCAACAGCACCAGTGATGGTGTCCAGGAGACGGGCCTTGGCAGCGTCATCATAGACCTCGCGGTACAAGGTACCGGCCTGGCCGAAGTCGTCGTCCTCAGCGTGCAGGGTGTGGGCGGAGAGGGTGAGCTCGCCGTCGTTCTCCCAGCCACCGGCAGGCGAAGTGGGCTCAACAGCAGCCGGGCCACCCACCGAGTTGGGTGCGTACACCGGGGTGGAGGGGGGAGTTGAACAGGAAGCGACCCTGTCCGTCCTGGCTGTAGTTGTTGACCTGGTTCTTGGGCTGGTTCACCGGGATCTGTGCGTGGTTGGTGCCCACGCGGTAGCGGTGTGCGTCTGCGTAGGAGAAGATGCGGGCCTGCAGCATCTTGTCCGGGGGAAGCGGCAATGCCCGGTACGAAGTTCGACGGCGCGAAGGTGGCCTGCTCGATCTGCGCGAAGTAGTTCTCCGGGTTCTTGTTCAGCTCCATGGTGCCCACGTGGATCAGCGGGTAGTCGGAGTGCGGCCAAACCTTGGTGAGGTCGAACGGGTTGAAGCGGTACGTCTTGGCGTCCTCGTACGGCATGACCTGGACGTGCAGTTCCCAGGAGGGGAAGTTGCCATCGGCAATGTTCTCCTGGAGGTCGCGGATGTAGAAGTCTGCATCCGAGCCGGCAAGCTGTTCAGCCTGGTCGCCCGTGATGGTCTTGACGCCCTGGTTGGACTTGAAGTGGTACTTGACCCAGAAACGCTCGCCGGCGGCGTTGATCCACTGGTAGGTGTGCGAGCCGTAGCCCTGCATTTCGCGCCAGGAAGCCGGGAGGCCGCGGTCGCCCATGAGCCAGGTGACCTGGTGTGCGGACTCGGGGGGGAGAGTGTCCAGAAGTCCCACTGCATGTCAGCGTCACGCAGGTGGCTGCCCGGGAGGCGCTTCTGGGAGTGGATGAAGTCCGGGAACTTGATGCCGTCGCGGATGAAGAAGACGGGGGGGGTGTTGTTGCCAACGAGGTCGTAGTTGCCCTCGGAGGTGTAGAACTTCACAGCGAAACCGCGGGGGGTCGCGCCAGGTGTCGGGAGAACCGTTCTCGCCTGCAACGGAGGAGAAGCGGATCAGCATGTCCGTCTCAACGCCCGGCTGCAGGAAGGCTGCCTTGGTGTAAGCCGAAACGTCCGAGGTGGTCTTGAACGTACCGAATGCGCCGCCACCCTTGGCGTGCACTACACGCTCCGGGACCCGCTCGCGGTTGAACTGAGCGAGCTTTTCCACCAGGTAGTGGTCGGTGAGGATGATGGCACCGTCAGCGCCGACGGACTTCGAGTGCGCGTCGGAGGTAACGGGGGGCACCTGACTGGGTTGTTGAAATGGCAGTCATTGTTCTCCTTTTTCTTTATTTCTGAGTTACGGAAGTTACGGGAAGCTGTTGTTTGGACTGGCAGTCCTGGCAGATGCTTGGTAAAGGACGTCTGCGATCTGGATGGTCATGGGCTTGGAATTTTCATCCAGTGCGGGGGGGTGAGGCACGGTGCGTGTCCCACGGCGCAATCCACGTCCTCCACCTTGCCGCAGCTGATACACACGGCGTGATGGTGGTTGTCACCCACCCGGGTTTCGTACAGCGCCGGGGGAGTGTGGGGGGTTCGAAGCGGCGCAGCATCTGCAGGTCCGTGAGGTCGCTGAGCACTACGTAAACGGACTGCGCCGTCAGTTCAGGAAGCTCTTTGCGGGCAGCGGCAAGAATGCCTTCTGCCGGAGAATGCGGATGGTGCTGGACTGCGGCAAGCACGGCCAGCCGCTGTTTGGTCACACGCCGGCCGTGGGCATGCAGGGCGGCGGCCCATTCTGCTTGCTCGGCTGTGTGATCTGTCATGCATTCATTGAAACACTTATTTTGATCAGTTCACAATAAGGCAAGGCTAACTTCTGGTGAACGGAACAGATCCTCCATGGGATTCGCGTCCTCAGCTGCGGATCGACCCAGCGCATGCACCCGTAGAGGCGCGCCCGCTGTCTCTGATTCCAATGCCAGGCAACTGAAACCACTGAGACCTCCGCTGAGGGGAAGGGCGGCCAAGGCCCCCCCGCCATGGCCAGCAGTTCCGCCGGCAGGATGTCACGAACGTTCGCCACAGCCCGGACAGGCTCGATCACCGTATGGCGGGGCCCCCCCGTTTCCATGGTCCGCACCAGTGGACCAACGTCAGAAGCGGGCACGACTTCAGAAGAGCGCTCGACGGCGGCGCCCGCCCCCCCGGGTTCGGAACTCACGGAGGCCTCAGTCGGCTCAGCCGCAGCGCCTCACGGAGCGCCGTGTCGGTGAGTTCCAAGGTGTGCTCAGGCTCCCCCCCGACACGACGGTGGGCCGGCAAGGAAAGCTGAGCGCCCGGCGTCGTGGCTTCTCCGTCCCAACGCCCGAAGAGGTGGAACGTGGGGGGGGTTGAGGACTCGGCCACGGGCTCGCCTATGGCGGAACCGAGCGGGTGCCAGCGGTGGGCGAACATCACGGAGAAGCGTGTTGCCCCCCCCAGTACGTCATGGAGTGCGGCGCGTACCAGGTTGTGGCAGAAGAGCCAATCGGACGCTGAAGCCTGCGCGAATTCGGTGGACGGATCGGACAGCCTGATCAAGATGTGCCCGGCCGTGAGCGGATGGCGCGGCCGGGCGATTTCCCAAAACCCCCCCGAACGGTACAGCAAACGTCGCTCCAAGCCCATGTCAACTCCCTCCCCCCCGGGGTGAGCCTACCAAGCACCTCCCGCAGCCAGGGAGAGTTGCGGGAGGTTGCTGTAATGCTCGTTAAGGTAGGACGGTGGCGAAACTACTGGCAGACATCACTCCCCCCTGAAGGAGAGTCCCGCTTTTCGGCGGCTCTGGCTGGGGGGGGCTTCAGTAGCTGCCATCGGAACCCAGTTGACCTTGGTGGCTGTCAGCCTGGAGGTCTATCGGCTCACGCAGGAGAGCTTCTATGTGGGCCTCCTGGGAATCTTTGCGCTGGTTCCGTTGGTGATCGCCGGGCTCTACGGGGGGGGTTCCGTTTCGGACGCCTACGATCGCCGCAAAGTAGCCTCATCGCTTCCCTTGTTCTGTGGGCAACCACTGCCGGACTGGCCCTGCAGGCGTGGCTGGAGGTCGGCAACATCTGGCTCCTTTACGCCTGGTGGCCATCCAAAGTGGCGCCCAAGGCATCAACGGCCCCCCCGCCAGGAGCGCCATTATCCCGCTCCTGGTCCGCAAGGACCTCCTTCCCGCTGGCCAATGCCCTGAGCATGCTGACGTTCGGCTTGTCCATGACCGCTGGACCACTCCTGGCAGGCGTGCTCGTGGCCACCATCGGCTTCGGCTGGACGTATACCATCGACGTCATCAGCTTCACTTTCGCACTGTGGGGGGGGCTCTTCAAACTCCCGCCCCTTCCGCCGTCCAAGGATGCCGTGCGGCCAGGGCTTCGCTCCGTGGTGGAAGGCTTTAGGTTCCTCGGGACGCGGCCCAACGTCCGCATGACCTTCATCATCGACCTCATCGCCATGATCTGCGCCCAGCCCCCCCGCGCACTGATGCCGGCCATCGGTGCGGTCATGATCGGCGGGGGGCGAGACCACTGTTGGAGTGCTGCTCGCGTCAACGGCCGTAGGCGCATTCCTGGCCGGCCTGTTTTCCGGGCCCTTGGGGCGGGTCCGCAAGCAGGGCAGTGCCGTGGTGTGGTCCGTGATTGGTTGGGGGCGCGTCCATTGCGGGCTTCGGATTGGTGGTGCTGCTGGCAGGGGATGCCGGCCGCGACGGTGTCACGCCTTGGCTGATCCCGGCAGCATTCTGTTGCGCCCTTGCCGGAATCTCGGACTCCGTCAGCGCCGTTTTCCGCACCACCATCCTGCAGGCAGCCACACCGGACCACTTGCGGGGGGCGACTCCAGGGCGTGTTCATCGTGGTGGTGGCCGGAGGACCCCGGGTAGGGGACATGCTGGCTGGCGGTGTCACCCAGTTCCTGAGCGAAGGCGGAGTGTTGCTGCTGGGCGGGCTCCTCTGCATCCTTGTTGCATGGTTCGCTTCGCGCATGCAGCCCGGATTCGTCGCGTACGACGCCAAACACCCCCGTGCCCTGACGCTGCCAGTCACCACATGGCCGGCCACACGGCAGGCCACCCGTGCGCCCACGTAGGCTGACAACGGAACACGAGGGGCGGCGTCGGCGTTAATCCGTACAGAACCCTTGCGACAACGAAAGCGACAAGAACAACCGTGCATAGACACAACAACGGACTCAAGACCGCGGCGCTGTTCGGTGTGCTGTGGGCGGTGTTGTTGGGTTTGGGCGCCATCATCGCGGCCGGGACGCGCAGCACCACGCCCATCTGGATCATGGCACTGATCGGTGTGGCCACCACGGCTTATGGTTACTGGAACAGCGACAAGATCGCCATCCGTTCCATGGCCGCCTACCCCCGTCACCGAGGCACAGGCACCGCAGCTGTACCAGATTGTTCGAGAGCTGTCCGTGCGTGCCAACAAACCCATGCCGCGGATCTACCTCTCGCCCACCATGACGCCCAACGCCTTCGCCACCGGACGCAATCCCAAAAACGCTGCCGTGTGCTGCACCGAGGGGATACTCCACCTGCTCGACGCCCGCGAACTCAGGGGGAGTACTGGGGGCATGAGCTGATGCACGTGTACAACCGCGACATCCTCACCTCATCGGTTGCTGCTGCCGTGGCCGGCGTCATCACTTCAGTGGGTCAGATGCTGCTGATCTTTGGCAGCGGGGGACCGGCGCAACGCCAACCCGCTGGCTACTATCGCGATGGCTCTGCTCGCGCCTTTCGCGGCGTCACTGATTCAGATGGCTATCTCCCGTACGCGTGAGTTCGACGCCGATGAGGACGGTGCGGAGCTCACCGGCGATCCACTGGCGCTCGCCTCAGCCCTGCGCAAGATCGAATCCGGTGTCACCCAGTTGCCGCTCCCGCAGGACCAGCGGCTGGTCAATGCCTCACACCTCATGATCGCCAACCCGTTCCGTGGCGGCGGCATGCGGCGCATGTTCTCCACGCACCCGCCCATGAAGGAACGGATCAGCCGGCTGGAACGGATGGCCGGGCGCCCGCTTTCCTGAATCCCGCCAAGCACGTCGCTGGCCCGCTTTTCCGTTGTTGGCCAACAACGGGACAGCGGGTCCACCACGGCGTAGCAGACGACCCCCTCTACGCGAACAACCCCCTCGCCGATGAAGCCGCCCGGCTGGACCCCCGGCGGCACCGCGAACAGCCCCGACCCCGTGTGCTTCAGGTACTCCACGGAAAGGTGTCACCCTTGGCCAATGCCAATTGCATGGGGACATAGTGGGTCCGGGGATCCTTGACGAACGCGATGAAGAACAGTCCGGCGTCGAGGTGTCCCAGCCCGTCCGAGCCGTCGGTGAAGTTGTAGCCGCGCCGCAGCATCCTGACGCCGGCGTTCTGATCAGGGTGGGCCAGCCGGACGTGCGCATCGATGGGAATCAGCGGATCGCCGTTGCGCCCAGCCAGCGCGAAATCGGGTTTGGCGAATTCGTCTCCGCCGGAGAGTGGAGCGCCCGCGCCCTTGGTCCGGCCAATCAGCCCTTCCTGTTCACGCAGCGACGTCCGATCCCAAATTTCGATGTGCATTTGGATCCGTCGCGCCACGAGGTAGCTGCCGCCGGTCATCCACTCTTCCCCCCGCGGAGCCGGAGCTACCCACACATGCTCCTCAAGCAGCGCGTTGTCTTCCGCCTTGAGGTTGTTGGTGCCGTCCTTGAAGCCGAACAGGTTCCGGGGGGGAGTCACCTGTGCCCGGGAAGTGGAGGATGTGCGTCCGAAGCCCAGCTGGGACCAACGAACCCTCACCTTGCCGAAGCCGATCCTGGCCAGGTTGCGGATGGCATGAACGGCGACCTGGGGGGGATCGTCCGCGCAGGTTGGATGACGATGTCGCCACCCGTCCGTCCGGCTGAAGATCGTCCCCGGGGGGGAAATGCGGGAGATCGATCAAGGCTCCGGGCGCCGGCCGTCCAGTCCGAACCGCGGATTGCCGTCCTTCCCGAACAGCCCCGCCCCGAAACCGAACGTCAGGGTCAGCTTTGCCGCGGCAAGGTCCAGAGCCTCGCCGGTGTCTTCCGGCGGCGCATCGTAAGGACCATCGACGCGCCCGTAGCGCCGGTGGGCAGGCCGGTGGTCATGGCCTCAGCCGCGGAAGTCCAATCCTTGAGCAGCTTGATGAGTTCCTTGCGGTCCTCGGTGATGACGTCGAAAGCGGCCATGTGCAGGCGGTCTTGGGCTGGAGTGGTGATACCTGCCTGGTGGTCGCCGAAGAACGGCACAACAGCCTCGCCGGCGCTGGTGTCAGTGGTGGAAGCAGCAGCGGCGGACAGTGCGTCATGTCCCAAGAACCCGGCAGCCAGACCTGCAACCGCACCTGCGCCGCCTACTCCCGCGAGCGAAAGCAGGCCACGGCGTGACACGCCCTTACGGCCGCTTTCAGCGGCAGGTGTGGTACCGCCGTCGGACGCTTCCCGGGAGGTCACGACGGCGGCTGCCTCACCGGCAGCGCCTCCCGGCTCAGATCATGCTCCTTGCCGACGGGCTCGCCGGTGTGCCCGAATGGGCAGCCGCTCACAGCACCACGGCTGCGGTGAGCTTGGAGAGGGGCTCACCCAGCGAATCGACCAAGGCGGCGAGCTGCTGGACCTGCTCCTGGCTCAGCTCGTTGTAGTAGACGAAACCGTCACCCTTGGCATGCTTTTTGAGTTCCGTCTGGAGGGCCGTGAACTTCTCGTCCAAAGACTTGGCCAGGTCAGCGTCCTTCTGCTCCAGCGCGGGCCTCAGGTTCTCGAAAGCGATGCGTGCACCGTCCACGTTGGCCTGGAAATCCCAAAGATCCGTGTGGGACCAAATTTCCTCCTCGCCTGTGACCTTGCCGGTGGCCACCTCGTCCAAGAGTTCCTTGCGCCGTTGCCGAGCTTGTCCGGGGGTAAGTTCAACGGTGCGGGTACGGGTGACGAGGTCTTCGGTGTCTGCTACCAGTTGCGTGGAGATGGCGCTGCGCTCGGCCGGAGTCATGGCCGTGTACTCTGCCGGCGGGAAGAGGTCCTTCTCGGCGCGGTGCCAGCCGGTCCATTCCTGTCCGGGCTCGAGGTCTGCCTCGCGGGCGTCCAACTTGGGATCGAGATCACCAAAAGACTCAGCTACGGGTTCGATCCGCTCCCAGTGCATGCGGGTGGAGGCGTAAAGCTCACGGGCTTGGCGGCATCACCGGCGGCAAACGCCTCGGCGAAGGTTTTGGTGCCCACGATGAGCTGCTCTGTCTGGTCTTTGACGTAGGCGGCGTACTGCTGGGATCCGTTGTCCAGGAGCTTCTGGAAGTCTGCGTCCACGCTGGGCTTGTTACCGGACTCGGTGACCTCAAAGGAGGCCCGGATGCCTTCGCCCTGCATCCCCCGGCTTGCAGGCGGTGTTGTACTTGCCGGCCGGTGCAGTGACCACCAGGTTGCGGGTGATGCCGGGGGCCGATGCTCTCCACTTCGCCCAGGATGCGCAGGCCGTCCTCGGCCAGAAGGTAGAACTCGGTGACCTCCGTACCTTCGTTCTTCACAGCGAAAGTGAGGTTGCCGCTCGGCGCGGTGCCCGTGGACACCTTGCATTCGTTGGCGGTGCTGCTGACCTGAATGGGGGCCTTCTGAGGCTCCTGTGGATTTTGTGTTGTCCGTGCAGCCGGCGAGTACCAGGGGCACGGCTGCCGCGGCACCTATGACGGCAAGGGTCCTGCGAAGTTTGGGGGGATCCGAGCATGGTGGGTCCTTTTGTTTGGAGGGTAGGCGCTGTTTTGAGGGTTCGCGCTGGCGTTAGGGCTACGCGGTTACTGCGGGTGCCGAGGTCTTGATTGAAGCCTTGGGCGGTGAGGAGCGGTTGGCCCGGAGATAGAGGAACAACACCGGGACCACGTAGAGCACCCAGGCTGCCGCTTCCAGCCAGGTGGTGGCAGGGGAGAAGTTCAGCGTGCCCTTCAAGAGAGTTCCGTACCATGACGACGGCGGGATGGCTGCCGAGACGTCGAAGGCCAGGTTGTTCAGGCCGGGCAGGATGCCGGCTTCCTGGAGATCGTGGATTCCGTAGGCAAGGACGCCGCCGGCAATGATGATCAGGCCCACACCGGTCCACGTGAAGAAGCGGCCCAGGTTCACCTTCAGCACGCCCCCCCGGTGGAGCAGGTATCCGAGGCCGGCCGCCGTGACCAGGCCAAGAAGTGCGCCGAGGAGGGGGAGTGTGGTTTCACCTGTGGCTTGCGCGGCAGCCCAGATGAAGAGGGCCGTTTCCAGGCCCTCGCGGCCCACGGCGAGTGCCGCCACCACAACAAGGCCCCCCCAAGCGGCGCCGTCGGCCGCTTTATCCACCTGAGAGCGGAGTTCGCCGCCGAGGCTGCGGGCTGTGCGGGCCATCCAGAAGACCATCCAAGTCACCAGCGCGACGGCCACAATGGACAAGCCGCCGCCGATTGCTTCCTGGGCCTCGAACGCAAGTCCGCGGGGGCCGAAGGTCAGCAGTGCACCGAAGCCCAGCGAAATGGCGATTGCGAGGCCGATGCCAATCCATACACGGGGGGGATCAGGTGCCGCCTGCCGGTTTTGATGAGGTAAGCCATCAGAAGGACCACGATGAGTGAGGCCTCAAGCCTTCGCGCAGGCCGATTAGGAAATTGGCGGTCATGGGGGAGTTCTTTCACTTGGGAAGCCGTAGTTAGGCTCACCTAAGGAAGAAGGATACTGCGACTTGCCTATTACGCAAACTAATCGTGCGCTAATGAGCTCGCCCATTACGACAATCTATGTAGTCGGGGGCAGCAAAAAGCCGGGACGCGGACCTGATGGGGGGGGTGCGTCCCGGCTGAGCGGCTACTGGCGCCGCGCTCCTTTTTTGGGGGGGGCGCTAGCTGCGGAAGTTCACGAACTGCAGGTCAGCCTCTTCGAATTTCTTGAGGATGTTCATGGTCTCCTGCAGGTCGTCACGGGACTTGGAGGTGACACGGAGTTCGTCGCCCTGGATCTGGGACTTGACGGACTTCGGGGGGGCTTCGTCGCGGATGATCTTGTTGATCTTCTTGGCGATGTCCTGGGCAATGCCTTCCTTGATGGTGCACTCCAGGCGGAATTCCTTGCCGGAGGGGGGGAAAGGCTCACCCTGGTCCAGGGACTTCAGTGAGATGCCGCGCTTGATGAGCTTGGACTGGAAGACGTCCAGGACAGCCAGGACGCGGTCCTCGGAATTGGCCTTCATGAGGATCTTTTCGCCACTGAAGTCAATCTCAGCGCCGACGCCTTGAAGTCGTATCGCTGCGCGATTTCCTTCTGGGACTGGTTGAGCGCGTTGGCGACCTCTTGCTTGTCTACCTTGCTTACGACGTCGAATGTGGATTCGCCTGCCATGACTCTCCTTAGGTTGGGGGCTGTGAGGGCGGGTTGGTCTGGCATCCAGCCTAGTACGGAAGGCGTGGGTTAGGGCCGTGGACTTCTTTCACAGTTCGCTCACAGCACATGCTGGGTTGGAACAGAGGCTGCTGGTCGAGAGTTGTACCAGTTGGAAGAACGCATCCACGGAGGATCAGCATGAGCAGCAAGGCCGTCCAGTCCATCAGCAAATCCGCATCTGCAGCAGCAGGCTCCATTGGCACGGCTGCAGTCGCCGCAGCCAGTGCCGTAGCTGCCGCGGCTGTTGCCGCATCGATCGTCCTGAGCCCGGTTCCCGACGCTACTGCCCGGATGGACGGAGTGCACGCGGACTTGTTGCGCGCAGTGCAGCTCAACCAGATCACCGCCGAGCAAGCCGAAAAGTTCGAAGCGAAACTGGCCGGCCGGATCCTCGGGGAAGCCTGAAATAGCGCTAATTCCCGGGTGTCTGTGGCCGATTAGATTCTTCGCAGAAAGTTCTGTAAGGTTGTCTCTGCCTTCGGTTACCGGATCTAAAAGAAACGGTCTCCGGAAGTGATCTTCTTTTGAAGTTCGGCAGATTACCCGAGCGGCCAAAGGGGGCTGACTGTAAATCAGCTGGCAACGCCTACGGGGGTTCGAATCCCTCATCTGCCACCCAAGGAGAATCCCCGGAACCACTGGTTCCGGGGATTTTTTCGTGTGCCCTCGCGCCGCCTGAGGACACTCATATCCGTTCGTGCCGCGCACATGCGGCGGCGACACTCGATTCCGCGTGTCGCCAGCGGGGATCCGGGTCCCTGGCGAATGTGGGTGGCGCTAGTCGGGATCCGGGTCCCTGGCGAATGTGGGTGTCGCCAGCGGGTCAGGACGAACGCAGGGGTGTGCGGCTACCACCCACTTTGGACCTGCAAGCGGGGTGACACACCGCAAGCCACGGCGCGTCACGTGACATTAGTGTTCAGAGTTGGTGGTGACGGTACGGCTGGCCCAATCCCGGGGGTTGTCCGCATGACAGAGCGTTGACCGGCGGGGGGGTATCCGAACAATCCGGGGGGGTCCGTCAGCGGCGCTCCGTCGCTTGTCGGAGCTCCGCGATCTCCATTCGTAGCGCGGCGATCTCCGTCACCAGGTCGGCCATCTCGGCGCGGACGGGTTCCTCGGCCGCGGCGGCCTTGATTTCCGCTGCCGCTGCTACGCCCTCGGCGTTCTCCTCGATTCGTTGAAGCAGCCAGGAAGCAATGGAGGCTGTCACGATACCAAGGACCGCGATCCCGCTCATCATGAGGGCCGCAGCGACAATCCTGCCGATGGGGGGGTTACCGGGTAGAGGTCGCCGTAGCCCACGGTGGTGATGGTGGTGATGGCCCACCACGCGGCGTCCCCGAAGGTGACGATCTTGGCGTCGGGTGCGTTCTGTTCGACATCCAGCACGGCCAGTGCTCCGATGAGGATGAGCATCGCGGCTGCTCCTGCTACGTACGTGGCGACGCGTCCGCGCAGGGTTTCTCCTACGGTGCGTTGCAGGACGGAGAGCAACGTGACCAGCCGCAGCAACCGGAGTGGCCGGAAGAACGGGAGTACCACGATCAGGAGTTCGTGCAGGTTCCACAGGAACCAGCGCATCCGGTCTTCGGCAAGCCAGAGATTGACGAAGTAGTCCAAGGCGAAAATTCCCCAGGTGATCCAGAGAACAACTTCGAAAGGTACTGCCTCCGGGCCGGTGACGCGACCGATGACCTGCCACGCGTAAGCCGTGAGGAAAATCAGTGCCGTGGCCATGAGGGGGCCATTCAACGAGGTCCCTGTATCGCGCTTGAGTCATACGGGAATACTAGCCACCGCGGAAGTACTCAACAGCTTTCAGGCGGCCGGTGTCTCCAGCCAGTAGCCGTCCAAGTGGTGAATCAGTTGGCGGCCCAAGCCGCCTTTCAGTTGGATCCACAGCGTGCTGCGGTCATTGGTCATGCCATCGATGGTTCCCTCGATGCGGTTGCCGCGGGCATCCTGGAGGACCACGTTCTGGTGGCGGGAGAGTTCCGGCCAAACGTCGCCTTGCGGCCTGGCGGTTTGCAGCGTGCTCAAAGGTCCCCCCCTTATGCGTTCGATCAATATGAGTTTCAGATATTGTGCACGTCTTTCATGAACCGGCGGTAAACGTTAGTGCAATCGTTGTACATAAACGGTCTTTGGGCTATGAGCCGGGTCCGCGATGTGGTCTGCATATTCCCCCCATGAAGTTACCGACGGGTAACATTGAGCCATGCACTTGCTTCTTCGTACCCTCATGCTGCTGTTCACGTCATCCAAGCGTTCGCCCCTGGGTGTCTGGGAAGAATCCTCGCTGCCTTTGCGGGTTCTGCCCACTGACATCGACATCGCGATGCACGTCAACAACGGTATGTATTTCTCGCTCATGGACCTCGGCCGTTTCGACCTCATGGTCCGCAGCGGCATCTGGACAAGAATGCGCAAGCGGGGTTGGAGCCCGGTGGCAGCCGGTGAGACCATCGCTTTCCGCAAATCGCTGCAGCTCTGGCAGCAATACACCATCGAGACCCGCATCATTGGCTTGGACAGCAAAGCCATCTACTTCGAACAACGCATGGTGGTGGACGGTGAAATCTATGCACGGGCACACATCGCCACCCGCCTGGTGCACAAGGGCAAGCCTGTCTCCCAGGAAGAAATCATTGCCGAGTTCGGCGCGCCGCCGGCTGAACTGGAACTGCCCGAGTGGATCCACGAGTGCGCGAAAACAATGCACTTCCCGGAGCGCGTCGTCCCGCCCCGCACGTGTGGAGCTAAACCCCCACGTCGCGTTGCTGCAGTGCCACCGCTCCGAGCACGATCAGGGCTGCGGAGATGCCATACAGTCCCGCGGCAGCTCCCCCAATCGGCCCCGTTTGCCACAGGGGGAGTTGCCGTACGCCCAGTGATAGGGCGAAAGGTTCAGCAACCATTCGACGTCGGGACTTTGCCGCCCCACTGCGTTGAACACATATCCGAGGACGGCCACGGCGGCGCCCGCCGCGATCCCATACACTTTCCGGCCGCTCAGCGGGGCAAAGCGCAGCTGTCCCGCTGAGCAGCGCAAGGGCGGCGAACAGCAGAACCGCTCCGGCGAGATGCCCGACGTCGATGCTTAGTTGCGAGGGCCCGTTCAGTCCCAGCACCAGCAGGAAAACGAGAACGGAAAGCAGCGCGACACGCACCACGATGGCCAATGCACGCTCGAGGACTACCTGCACCCGGGTGACACTGTGGGCGAGCGTCAGTTCCAGCAATCCGGATTCCTCGTCGCCACCCACGGCCGCGGCGCCCCCCCAGCCGACTGAGCCATGGACATCAGCAGGAAGCCGATCAGCCCGAACATGGTGGCTTGGGTGTAGCCGGGGCCTGAAGCGATTTGATCGTAGTTCAGGGCTTTGGTCATTTCGGGGGGGGAAGCGCGTTGATCAGGTCCTGCATTTGCGCACTGCCCCCGATCGAGGGATACAGCGCAGGTAGAGCATGCACGCCGCCGACAAGCCCAGTGCCCATGCCACCGTTGAACGCCACGAGTCAGTCAGGGCCTTGGTGAACAATGGGAGAACCCTAGGCACGGTGTGCTCCTTCCGCCCGGCGTCCCGAAGCATGTAGCTTCCCGGAATCGTGGTCATTCCCCCACGGATTGTGCCGTGTAGAGAGTCAATACGGCTTCCTCCAGATCGGGTTCTTCAAGGACCAGATCCGTCACGTTCAGCTTGGACAACGCCTGGATCAAGGGCTGGACGACGCCGGAGAGCGTTGCCGTAGCCTCAACTGTTCCGGCGGCGTGACCGTCGGCCTTGAGCTCCCGTACTGCCACGTTGGCGACGCCGGGCACCCTGGCCAGCAGCGCGCCGACGTCGTGCGGTTCCGTCCCGGTGCTACTGAACCGAAGCTGCCGGACTGCTGCCGTCCTGAGCGCCTCCACGGTGGAAACGGTGACGATTTCGCCGTCGCGGAGGATGGCGACGCGTCGGCGGCCTGCTGTACTTCGCTGAGGACGTGCGAGCTGAGGAATACCGTGGCGCCGTCATCCAGGGCTTCACGAACCAACGCATGGAATACCTGCTGAACCAAGGGATCCAGGCCGCTGGTGGGTTCGTCGAGCACCAGGAGTTCCGGCTTGTGCATAAAGGCCTGCAGCAGTCCGAGCTTCTGCTTGTTGCCTTTGGAGAGCTTCCGGGTTTGGCGATCGAGGTCAAGGTTCAGCCGCTCGGCGAGTTCGATGACGTGCCGTTGCTCAACGGGTCCGCTGATGGCTGCGAAGTGCTCCAGCATGCGCCGGCCCGTGGTCCTGTTTTCCAAATGCAGTTCGCCGGGTAAGTAGCCGATCCTGCGGCGAAGGGCAGTGCCTGCCTGTCGCGGGTCCTGTCCCAGCACCGAGATGGACCCCCCGCGCTCGGCTGATGATGTCCAGAAGGCAGCGCATGGTGGTGGTCTTGCCCGCTCCGTTCGGCCCGATGACGCCGAACACCGTCCCGCGTTCCACTGCGAAGTCGAGCCCATGGAGGACTTCCCGGGCTCCGAATCTCTTGCGCAAACCCTCGACGACGATTGCCTGGGTCACAGTGCATGCTCCCTTCCGGCGCTGGTGCTGTCTTGCTGCAAGGCGTCGCGGGCCGCATCCAGGAACCGCGAATCGGTGTAAAAGCCGTGTGTGTAGATCTCCAGGGCGGGCAGGGTGAGTTGCCGGAGAAGGTCGGGCCCATGCCTTGCGGCTCCGGGGCAACTGTCCCCCCCAACGTCCGTGAGAGATGCCGGCCCAGCATGAGGATCGACAGGCTGTTCGAGGCGATGACGACGGCGGTGGACCGGGCGTCGTCGAACTTCCGGATGGTGCCGGCTTCGATTCCGGCATGGATGATGTCCTGGGTCTGCCTGACCACGGCATCAAAGAAGGCGTCACCTGCCTCGGACTCATCGCTGAGGACACGACGGATGTAGGCGATCTCGTCCGAGTATTGGTCGGGGTGGTTGAGGTAATCCTGGATGAGTTGCCGCGTGGACTCCGGGTGGGTTTTCTCGCGACCCTGCGTTGCTGTTTGGGCCAGGACGTGCTGGTCGCAAGCGTCGCGGAGCCCGTCTTTGCTACCGAAATGGTGGATGACCAGGCCTGGGCTGACTCCCGCAGCAGCGGCTACCGCCCTGACGGTGGCGCGGGCAAATCCTTCACGGCCGAACAGGCCGATGGCGGCGTCGCGGATGCGCGCCCGGGTGGTGAGATCTTCTGCGTTTGAACGCATGTTTCATACACTAAACAGCTGTTCAATCTGGATCAAGGGGTTGCCGTGATATGCAGTTCGTCCCTTTATTCCCGGTGACGCGGGAAGCGAACAGGGCCCGCCTCAACGGGACTTAGCGGGCAGGGTCGCGTACCGTGGAAGCATGGCTACAGTTGACATCACTGGAGAACAGTTCGCATCGACCATCGAGGACAACGACATTGTCCTGGTGGATTTCTGGGCGGCCTGGTGCGCCCCGTGCCGTCAGTTCGCCCCCCCACGTACGGGGCAGCTTCAGAAAAGCACACTGACGTCGTGTTTGCGAAGGTAGACACCGAGGCTGAGCAACAGCTCGCCGCCGAAGCCGGGATCACATCCATCCCGACGCTCATGGCATTCCGTGAAAAGGTCCTTGTCTTCTCGCAGCCGGGAGCCCTCAACGGTCCGCAGTTGGAGCAGGTCATCGAGCCGTGAAGGGCCTGGACATGGAAGAGGTCCACGCCCACGTTGCCAAGGCGCGTGCCGAGGCTCAGGAAAACTAAGACTAAGCGGCCGCTCGAAACATCGAGCGCGCCGGAACGCATCGAGTCGCCGGAAAAATCCGGCGACCTCGATGCGTTTAAGGCGTTCTCGCAGTCTTGCAGCGATTTCGCCGGTCTGAAGCAGGTAGAGCCTAGAGCCGTTCCAGCTTGACCGGCTCGGCGAGCAGTGCGCTGAGGGACTCGTTCAGGTCCTGGACGGCGATGCCCTTGGAGTGCTTCTCCAGAAGCTCCTCGGATTCCCATCGCTCAGTCAGGACTAGCTTCTCTTCTGTGGCCTCGGTCAGTTCATAGCGGATGCAGCCAGGCTCGTTGACGACCTCGTCGATCGCGATTTCCAGGGCGAGCTTCACGCGGAAAAATTCGCCTTCGTTGGGGGATGAACGTGGCCTGCAGGTCAATGGGTTCACTCATGGCTCCAACCCTACCGGCAGGACACGGCGCTGCTGGAGGCGGTTACGGTTCTGTTGCGCGCCGTCCCTTGGTAGCGTTCCGTCATGTTGTCCTACACTGCCGGAGACACTGACGTCCCGCTGCTCGAAGAGACCATTGGCGCCAATTTTGAGCGCATCGCGGCCCGGTTTCCCCCTGCGGGACGCGCTGATCGAAGCGGCCGTGGTGCCGGGCGGTGACGCCCGCCGCTGGAGCTACCAAAAGCTTAACGACGACGTCGATCGCCTCGCCCGCGCCATGCTCGCCATGGGCGTGGCCAAGGGCGAGCGGATCGGCATTTGGAGTCCCAACTGCGCCGAGTGGACCATTCTTCAGTACGCCACAGCCAAGATCGGTGCGGTGCTGGTCAACGTGAACCCTGCCTACCGGAGCCATGAGCTGGAGTTCGTGGTGAAGCAGAATGGCATGCGAATGCTGGTGGCAGCGCCATCGGATAAGCACAGTGATTACGTGGGCATGGCCAGGGATGCGGCCCGCAACTGTCCCGACCTCCGGGAGATCGTCTTCCTCCCGGGAGAGCCCGAATTGGGACTCACTGCGGGCGTCCCGGAAGCCAACCACGAACTCACCTACGGTGAACTCCTGACCCGGGCAGACGGCGTCGGGCTTTCAGCGCTTCGGGACCGCATGGCCGGCCTTGACCCACACGACCCCATCAACCTGCAATACACCTCCGGCACCACGGGGGTTCCCCCCCAAGGGCGCCACCTTGACGCACCACAACATCCTCAACAACGGGCACTCGATCGGCCGACTCCTTAACTACACCGAGCACGATCGTGTGGTGATCCCCCGTGCCGTTCTACCACTGCTTCGGCATGGTGATCGGGAACTTGAATGCGCTGAGCTTTGGGGGGGCGGCGACCATCATTCCGGGCCGCGGTTTCAACCCGTCGGCGGCGTTGGAAGCAGTTCAGGACTTCGGCGGGACTTCCCTGTATGGCGTGCCCACCATGTTCATTGCCGAGCTCGCACTGGAGGATTTCAACTCCTATGATCTCTCCACGCTGCGTACCGGAGTCATGGCCGGTTCCTTATGTCCCATGGAGGTGATGCGCCGGGTCATCGATGAGATGCACATGGTTGACGTCGCCATTTGCTACGGCATGACCGAGACCTCGCCGGTGTCCACCATGACCCGTGCGGGGGGGGACACCCTGGAGCAGCGGACCAGCACGGTGGGCAGGACTATGCCGCACCTTGAGAGCCGCATTGTCGATCCGGGATCGGGTGAAGTGGTAGAGCGCGGGGGGTCATCGGTGAGCTGTGCACGCGGGGGGGTTACTCGGTGATGCAGGGCTACTGGGGGGGCCAACCGGACAAAACGGCAGAGGCAATCGACGCTGAGGGGGGGTGGATGCACACCGGCGACCTCGCCCGCATGGATGAGGAAGGCTATTTAGTGATTGAGGGACGGATCAAGGACATGGTGATCCGCGGTGGAGAGAACATCTACCCGCGCGAGATCGAGGAATTCCTGTATCTCCACCCGTCCATCCAGGATGTGCAGGTGATTGGTGTTCCCGACGAGAAGTATGGAGAGGAGCTGATGGCGTGCATCATCCTCAAGCCGGGTACTGAGACGCTGACTGCCGAGGACCTGGCCGATTACTGTCGCGGAAAGCTGGCCCACTACAAAATCCCGCGTTACATCGACGTCCGTGAGTCCTTCCCCCCCATGACTGTGTCCGGGAAGGTACGGAAGGTGGACATGCGCCAGGAGGCGGTGTCCCGGCTGCACCTGTAGTGAAACAGGCCGTCAGTTGGTATTCCGGCTGATGGTCCGGATTCCCACTACAAGTCCGACGGCGGCCGTCACCACGGCGGCCACGAGACCCCACATCGTGTCCATCCCAATGCGTCCGGCAAACAACTCCCGTTCGGCGTTCACCAGGTAGGTCAGGGGATTGAAGAGGCTTGCCACCTTCATCCACCCCGGACCGGCTTCTATGGGCAACATGATGCCGGAAAGGATCATCAGCGGGAACAGCAGCGTTTGCTGCACGCCCCAGAAGATCCATTCCTTGTTCTGCGAGACCAGGGCAAGGGCATAGGACAGCGCGCCGAGCCCGATGCGAAGATGCCCAGAATGACCAAGCCCAGCACCACATGCAAAGGTAGAAAACGAAACCAAAGGGAATGCAGACCACGGAGATCAGCAGACCCTGCAACACCAGGGGAGCCCACTCCTTCAGCGCCCGGCCGATCATGAGCGAAGACCGGGAGAGCGGCGTGGCCAGGATCCGTTCGTAGGAACCGGTCATGAGTTCGTACTGCAGGTTGGAGCCGGTCATGGAGGTGCCGAACAGTGCGATCATCACCACCACTCCAGGAAGGAACCATTGCAGCGTGGACTGGCCACCGAAGGCCGGGGGCACCAACAGCTGAGCCGAGCAGCGGCCCGAACAACCCCCCCAGGAAAACCAGCGGTTGGATCAGGGAGAAAATCAGCGAGAAAGGATCCCGCAGCGGCAGCAGCATCTCGCGCCAGAAAACGAACCACGTGTCAGTGACTACGCTGCGTGGTCCCCGCCTTTGGAGGGCAACACCCGGGGGGGCAACCGCTTGTTCAATCATCAGACTTCAGCTCCTTCCCGCAGGCTGCGGCCGGTCAATTCCAGGAAAACGTCGTCCAGCGTGGGTGGTTTCAGTTCGAGCGACTGGGCGGGAGCGCCGGCGTCGTGCATTTCCTTCAGCAACCCCCCCGGTGCAAGTCGGGCACCCTGCGCCAACCGAAGGCGGAAGCGGACCACGCCGTCGTACGCGTTTTCCTCCATGTCGCCTTCCGCGGCCGCGCGGCCCAGCAGCCCCCCCGCACCTCGGACGCGGAACCGGCGG